>NZ_CP178750.1:961881-1282508 GCF_047323225.1 Bdellovibrio sp. HCB-110 | reverse complement strand
CCGTAACTTAATCCCGCCACAGAAACTTTTTCTTCAGGAAAGGTTTCGCGAATGAACTTGGCGAGAACTTCAATTTGCACGGTAAAAAATAATTTATCGCTGCTCATGTAGATATGAGTGAGATTGGGAACAACAACGCGATAGTGGGAAGAAAGAGTCTGAGCAATGGCTTCCCAATGCTGAACGCTGCCTCCATAACCATGAAGCAATATCAGCAGTGGTCCTTGACCCCGTTCCCGGTAAGTAATCTTGTGCGACATTCACATTACTTATCGGTAAAGACATCTTCACAGATGACTAGACCTAGGACCTACTTCTTATCTTTTTTTGGAGCTTCAGTTCTCGGGCCCTGCGGTTGGCCTGCACCCTGTCGGCCTCCGCCTGCTTCGGTGCCTTCGATTTTTTCGTTTAAAAGCATCGTATCGTTAACGGCTTTGGATTCGACTTGTTTGTTAGAGCGGAAACCGCGGATTTTCTTCGTTTGGTTTTCAGCGCGCTCTACTTGCTCGGTCAGATCTACAGTGACATTCCCGAAGCAGCGCACTTGGCAGCTCAGTCTTCGGCCATCAATAAAATAGTTTGTTCCAATAAGACTTAGTTCCGCTTTGCTTGGAGGCAAAACATTAGCATCACCCTCAGCAATACGCACACGACACTCAGCACACGATGGAACGCCCTTACAAATCGAGCGAATTTCCAGGTGATTCTCGGTCGCAATTTGGAGGAGACTCTTATCCGGAGTCGCCTCTACTTCAATGTTTTGCGGAAGAAATTTGATTTTCATTATTTCACCACAATCTTAACAAACTTTTTCTTGCCGGCTTTGATGACAAAGCTTTGGCCGGATTTCAGATCCACTTTGAGTTTTGGATCAGAAACTTTTTCGCTGTCGATTTGTACGCCGCCGCCTTGAATCAAGCGTGAGCCTTCACCGTTGGAAGCAACAAGACCTGCTTTCACCATCAAAGCTGGCAAGCCCACTTGAGCTTCGGCTTCGACTTCAAAATCAGGAACGTCATCAGGAAGACCCTTGTCGACAAAGATACGATTGAACTCATCTTCAGCCGCTTGCGCGGCAGCCTCCGAGTGGAAACGTTTGATCAAGAATTTCGCCAAATTGACTTTTACTTCACGTGGGTGTTTGCGTTTTTCTGCAACGTCAGTTCTTAGCTGTGACAACTGATTCGCCGTGATGTCTGTCAGAAGTTCGTACCAACGATACATCAAATCATCAGAAATACGCATGGTCTTACCGAACATATCTTTCGGAGTATCTACAACGGAAATATAGTTATCCAAAGACTTGGACATCTTATTGACGCCATCAATCCCCTCAAGGATCGGCATCGTAAGCACACATTGCGCTTCTTGTCCGTAGGCCGATTGCATTGCACGACCTACTAACAAGTTGAACTTTTGATCCGTTCCACCCAACTCCACGTCTGCTTTTAAAGCCACAGAGTCATAGCCTTGAGTCAAAGGGTACAAGAATTCATGAATACCGATCGGCGTTCCTGATTTGTAGCGTTTTGTGAAATCATCACGCTCCAGCATTTGTGCGACTGTGTATTGCGCCGACATTTTGATGAATTCCGCCGGAGTCATCTTACCAATCCAAGAGGAGTTGTAGACGATTTCTGTTTTCTCAGGATCAAGAATTTTAAAGATTTGTTTGGCGTAAGTGCGACCGTTTTCTTCAATCTCTTCGCGAGTCAACATCGGACGAGTTGTGTTCTTACCCGAAGGGTCCCCGATCATCGCCGTGAAATCCCCGATCAAGAAATAAACTTTATGTCCCAGCTCTTGGAAAGTTCTCAATTTGTTGATCACCACAGTGTGACCAATATGAATGTCCGGACGAGTGGGATCAGCTCCTAATTTAATATTAAGAGGTTTTCCTTTTTTAAGCTTTTTGAGCATGTCCTCGTCGTTGATAAACTCAGCGACACCGAACTTGATTCTCTCTAACTGCTCTTCAGGACGCATCATCGTGCATGCTCCACGCTTCTAGTTTCGCGAACCACAGTGACCTTCACTTGGCCTGCTTGCGGCATCTCTCTTTCGATCTTACGAGCGATATCACGAGACAACATCACAGCTTGGTCATCAGTGACTTTGCTGCTTTCAACTAACACACGCACGTCTTTACCGGCTTGCAGAGCCAATGTTTTAAGAACGCCGTCAAAGCTATTACCGATGCTTTCAAGATCTTCCAAGCGGTGGATGAAGGAATCCATTTGTGGACGACGTGCGCCCGGACGAGAACTAGAAAGGATGAAGGCCGCATGAACAATCCAAGCCAGGATTGAATGTGGTTTTTCTTCTTCATCATGAGCACGGATGGCGTGGCACACGTCTTCTGATTCGTTGTATTTTTTCGCAGCTTCAGCACCGACGAAAGCGTAGCTGCCTTCGGCTGTGTGATCGATGGCTTTACCGATATTGTGTAAAAGACCCGCGCGGCGAGCTTGTTTTACGTTCACACCCATTTCACCGGCAAGAAGACCTGCGATGTGGGCTACTTCCAAAGCTTGGTTCAAAGCGTTTTGCCCTTGGTAAGAACGGTATTTCAAACCACCGATGATCTTGACAAGTTCAGGATGCATGTTTGGAATACCCAATTCCATCACATGACGTTCACCCTCTTCTTTGATGGACCTCATAAGTTCATTACGTTGCTTCTCAACAACTTCTTCGATACGTGCTGGATGCACGCGACCATCTTCCATCAATTTTTCAATGGTACGGCGAGCGAGTTCACGACGAACAGGATCAAAACCTGAAATCACGACGGCTTCCGGAGTGTCATCCACGATCAAGTCAACACCGCAAAGAGCTTCCAAGGTACGGATGTTACGACCTTCACGACCGATGATTTTACCTTTCATCTCGTCGTTGGGCAGAGCCAGAACACTCACGGTGCGCTCTGACGTGTATTCAGAAGCAAAACGAGAAAGAGCTGTCGCCAAAATACGTTTGGCTTTTTTGTCGGCTTCCTTACTTGCTTCGTCCTCGATTTGCGCGATTTTTTTAGCGGCCTCTTGTTTTGCTTCATCTTCAAGAGCGCCCAAAAGTTGGCGACGGGCTTCGTCTTGGGACATAGCTGCCACGGATTCTAATTTTTGTTTCAATTCACCGATGTGAGTCTCGCCTTTTTTCTCAAGGTCTTTCACGCGGTTTTCAGAGATCGCGATTTTTTCTTCGCGGTCTTTAAGAGAGTTCAGATAGCGTTCGTTCTCTTCCATTTTGTGTTTGAATTGATCATCGATCTCTTTCAAGCGACGCTCTAACTGAGACTCTTTATTTTTAACTGTGGATTTTTGTTTGTGAATGTCCGCTTCGACGTTTTTACGAGCGCGGGCTTCGAAATCTTTGGCTTTGGTTTCTGAATCTTTTTTGATTTTTGCAGCTTCAGACTTTGCTTTATTAACAATTCTTTCTGCTTCAATACGTGCTGACTTCTTTTTGTTCTCGTCTTGAAGACGTTTCACAATGAATACAACCGCGCCACCCAATACAACACCGATAATTGCGGTGATTACTAACTCCATGATCCTTACTCCTGATGCTTCCTGCAATCGACAAGACCTGATTCAGTGATAAGAAAATCCATTATCACGTCATGGGCCTCGGTAGGGAGTGGATCTTTTGTGACTTGAAAGTCAAAACAGACACCCACTTTCACCCCCTGGTAGGTAGGAAGAGTTTTGTCATAAAACCCTTTGCCTTTTCCCAGGCGATTGCCATTCTTATTAAACACTAATCCGGGAATCAGCAGACCTTGGATGTCTTTGAGATCTCTTGGGACAGAGTCTTGGGATGGTTCCAAAACTCCATAAGGACCTAGCACAAACTTTTGTGCTTCAAAGAATTCCAAATGGCCTTCCCGCATGCGCGGAAACACCCAATTCAAGTGAGAGACCTGAAAGACCTCTTCGACTTGAGCTTCCTCTGGCAAAGCCCTGTAGGCTCCCCATCGGCCCGTTTGCGTTTTTAAAAAATCACGCAAATGGGAATTGAGCTGCTGTTGGTTTTGAACAAGACCTTGCGCGAACTCTTGAGCGCAAAGAGATTTAAAGAAGGAACGACATTCCTTTTTAGAGCTCCAAGAAACAGACAATGGATCTCCAAGAAATCAAAACAAAGTGAGTTGTTCAAAACCTTCCGTTGCTCTTGGAATTTTCTAGATCGAGTGAAAGTTGCAACGCTTTTTCTTCAAGCTTTTCAAGCTCGCGATGCGCCTTTCTTTTTAAAAGGATCAACTCTTCCGCTAAGTTCATCGCTGTCAAAACAGCGGCGTTTTGGAAAGAACCGTTTTTAGTAATAGACATGGCCTGATTCATTTTGTCGTTTACAAAACTGACGAGCTCTTCAACAGTCGCATCGTCATGAGAGGTTTTTAATTTGTAAGGGACACCCGCAATTAGAAAATTGTAGGTTTTTTTATCAGATGTCACTGGCACCTCAGCTGCAGATCGCCTAAACCTTTTAAAACTCTAGAAAAATCCTAGAACAACACTGATAAAAGTATATCCCTAAAAAGTCGATATTCAACAGATTTATTTTTTAGAACATGTGCATATAATGCCGAGATCACTCTTCTTTTCGCAGAGAATCGAACGCTTATTAGGCTTATCGACTAGGTCGATCTCTTCGATGTCTTTGAAGTTCCGGCGATAGGTCGAGACGACCTCATTGAGCTTTGTGTCATTATAGGAGTATTCGTCCGATTTGATCGTTCCATTGAGAAGGAAGTTGTTGATGATTTCTTGCTTAGGATTGATGCGCTGATTCCCAGTTAACTGGATGTCTGTGACGACACCCTTCTCGTCAACCTGCTGCAGAATAAGTTCCGTCTCCATTTTTTTCGCGCCGCTGAACTTCGTGCGCAAAATCAGATTCATGGCCTGCTTTTCCGCGTTAACGTAGTGGATCTTTCTTTGACGCAGCTGCGACTGAGACGTCACAAATTTTTCGTCGATAATTTCTTTAAGATAATTGAGGTCGACTTTGAAAGAGAGTTTATCATCCTGAAGTTCAGGAAAACAGCGCATGAGATTTTCATAGGAAACAGAAACTGGCTTGATTGCTTGAGCCCACACAAAGTGAGGCCCAAGTACAAGAATTAAACTAACAACAATCTTTCGCATTTAACCTTTTCCCATTACATGGGTTCGCAACTCTCCGCAGTGGAGCGGTCGCAACCTTCTAATTGGTCGCTCGTGCAGTACGCGCGGGACTCTGTTTTCCAAGTACGTGCAGATGAGCAGTCCTCTCCACCTAGGCTAATGAAAGACTTAACGGCATTCAATGAAAATCCAAAGGTCGTGGCATTCTGGGACACGTTCCCTACTTTTACGGAAATGGACGGCATGTTTTTTCCCTCAGCTTGCACTTTATAAGCGCCCGGGAAAACTGCCACAAAGTCCTGCTCCGTCATAGGAGCCGACACCAAATAACGTGGATGTTTAGAAGGAATCACGTCACCTGGGAATGTGACCCACATTTCTTGAAATGTTCCATCATTAGAAAAATTGTAAAGCTCACGAAGTCCCATAGGGTCTTTAGCCGTATTCCAAGCTTGGCACACACTGCGAGCGCCACTGGAGACTTCGCCGTAAGCGTCGATACGCGGGCATGTTTCATAAGTGAAGCGTTGGACGTAGTCGCGTTCCCAAAGACCTGCCAAATACAAATCTCCGAAATTATCTTTGTCCAAACGGAAGAAGTGACGATTCATCGTAAACATTGTGAGGTAAATCTTCTTTTGCTCAATCAAAGAAGAGAAGTCTCTGAAAACGCGAATCTTTTGCCCGCGAACTTGCGAAGGCACAGCCAAACGCTCAAGATTCAATGAGGTCGTATAACCACCACTTACGTTGACAGCTTCCGGATAAATGGAATTTTCAAAGCCCACGATATAAGTTCCTGAGGGAACTGATACGGGTTTATTCAAATCAAAGAAAACCGGAGCATCACAGGTGCCTCTTTGACCGATAACACATCTCACCGCTTTTACTTTTTGAAAGAGCTGCTGACTGCCCGGCTGTCCATTGACTTGCAATGCACCCATGGATTGAGCTTGAGCCAAACCTGCGAACAACAATACTGATACTGTGATCCACCACTTTTTCATCGCTCACTCCTTAAAACAACTCGTTTGAGTTTTTCTTGTTCTGCAAGGCTTTGCTTACGCGCGTATCTTGGCCGTAAACGTCGTCAACAAATCGGAAGGCACCGTCTTCCGTTTTTTCCACTGTGAGGTAGAGGAAGTAAACCGGCATCGCCTTTTTCAAGAAAACTTTTTTGTCGATTTCACCCGGAATATTGTTGTCGTAAAGAGGAACGTAAGACTTGATGTCCTCAAGACTCCAACCGGCTTGATCGCGCAACAAGTAAGCCGCTAAATCCAATGGCTGTTCCAAGCGTACACAGCCCGAACTGCGGTGACGTTTACTTTCACCAAACAATTGTTTTTCGTTCGTATCATGCATGTAAATCGCCCATGGGTTCTGAAGAGGGAACTTCACAACACCCAAAGCATTGTCGGGGCCTGGCAATTGACGGATATAATAAGTGAAGTTTCTGGCATTCATGCTGCGCCAGTCGATGGAAGTCGAATCTACAACTTCGTCCGAGCCTTCATCGATCAAAAGCA
Organism: Bdellovibrio sp. HCB-110; assembly: GCF_047323225.1. Taxonomy (GTDB): domain Bacteria; phylum Bdellovibrionota; class Bdellovibrionia; order Bdellovibrionales; family Bdellovibrionaceae; genus Bdellovibrio. The sequence goes on along the minus strand of NZ_CP178750.1, from coordinate 1,275,850 downwards.
TATTGTGTTTTTCCAGATAAAAACGATCCTGCTTCAGCAAAGGCAGTTTATCACGGATCGCAATACTGCGAGGGACCGTCCAATAAGGATTTAAATTTACAAACGTAATAGAGTCTTTCATCGACGGCGTTCTGCGGAAAGGCTGACCATTCACTGTTTTAAAGTGGAATGTTTTACCATTCTCATCATAAAGACGGAATTCTGTTGTCGCTAGATTCACGAAGATATGACGTTGCTCAATAGCTGTCGGCAACCAACGGAGTTTCTCCATCGTCACTTCGACCTGCCCGATTCTTTGATTCACTGTGAAGTTCAAAGCACGCAAAACTTCAGAGCGAGTTCCGATAATTCCATCGGCCGTAAGACCATTCATGGATTGATACTGGCGCAAGACTTGGTCAAATTCACTATCGAAAGTGTTTCCACCATTATAAGAAATTCTGTAACCAAGCTGATTAAAGCGTTCACGCAGTTGATTAATAGACGGATCTTTAACTCCTAATTTCAAAGCAAAACCCGGCGAGTTGATCGTCGGCCAACCGCCTTTGCCTTTCATATCTTTTAATTGAGCTAAGACGCCCATCAATTCTCTGTAGCGAGGATGAGTCGGCGCAAAACCATCCAGTGAAGTTGAAAGAGATTCCGGACCGTAAGAGATCGCGGCATTTAATTGCGTAAATTCATTGAATTCTTTTTTCTTAAACTTAATATCGGTATCAATTTGCTCGGGATCGAAACGGCCTCCAGATAAATGAGACACGTAGCGGATCAAAGCTTCTGTTACTAACAATTCAAAGGTAATCCATTGCACGCCTGGATTTTTTTGCGTGGCTTGAAAACCCTTTTCAATTTGATCATCCCAATAATCACTAGGATTTAAACCGTGCTTTTCGGCGTCTTGGAAAATAGATTTCACGCGATTTAACATGGCATTAGGATAGCCGCTGGAATCAACCCAGATCGCTTCATAGCCTCTGAGTGAATACAATTTATTAAGACGATCTGTGCGAAGAAGGAAGCTTCCCCATTTTGGATTGATGATGGGATTCGTTCTAGCTCTCGTAACCTGATCTTGAATTATTTGAGGTTTGCTCTGGGCCAATGAAAACTGCGGAGCCAATACGACAAAGCTCATACCCACAATAAACGACTTCTTAATCCAATTCTTCATCATCATATAAACCTCACCAAAACTATTACTATCAAGTAAAGTGCCAGCTTAGGCGGCGTTCGGGAGACTCTCGTGGAAAAAAATTTAGACATGGGCGCAAAATTGTCGCCCCTAAAAAGAAAGGCCGTCTCAAAATGAGACAGCCCTATATTGATGTGTGGGATCAGTTATTTCTGTGAATTCAAGTAACGAATAATATCCACATCAGGTGGCTGAGCGATACCGGCTCCTGGTTTTGGTCCTGTCAGCTCATCCAGTGAATAATCCATGCGAGCGTCGTAGCGGCGTTCCCATTGATAGCGCAACCATCTTTCACGACTGTACCACTCGCGTTTGTTCGCATCGTCTTGGCAAGAGGAAAGCTCTTGTGGGGAGGACGCTCCCCAGCGAAGCTCAACACAGTGATAAGGGTCAAAACTCAAACCGAAAAGACGTTGACGTGAATCTTCGAGATTCAAAGTCACAGCTCCTCCACTTGAGTTGGTATAAGAGAACTGACATGCCCGTGCTTCCCTTTCGTAAGTCGCAAGTAAATCTGCTGGAAGATTGGCTCCCGAATAAACGATGCTTGGGTCACCCGCACGATGACGTTGAATAAGAATTCGTGACTGAGCAAGCAAGTCCATGAAAGCGACTTTCAAACGGGCATCCCGGGCTGGAGAAGCATAGGCCTCCCACTCTCCATCGGTTCCGTAAATATTTTGCGGCAAACGTTCAGGATGAGGCTTCTTATCGACGCCTGCTCTGCGACCGACATCAACAGCCACCGCACGATCTTTTAAGCTCGTGCAAATATCCGCAAGACTCGAACGAGTATCTTGAATCGGATCAATTTTTAAATCACCACTGGCCATCATGATACGCAAATACTCGTAGTACGGAAAAGCAACGCCACGGAAAATAAATTGTCCTTTTTGCCAGTCTCCGCCTGGATCGGGACGATTTCCGTAAAATTGTTCAAGACTGTAGAATGGTAATGCTGAGTTGCGCGCACCCACGATTTTTCCGCCGGTGTATTCACCCGCAGAATTTTGTTTTCCACCCACCAAAGCAAGAGGACGGAAATTTTTAAACCCCGCTCCTTGTTGTGGAAAGCTGCGCACGAACTTCGGCGTATACATTCCCGATGTCAGAGTATTATCTGGATGGGAATCAATGTAAAAAATGTGACCATCATCCGTGACCTTATATATGATGGCAACGTGACCGTTGGGATCATAGATCACAGTCCCCGGACGAATGGCTTCACGACTCAGTTTCACAGGATAGAAATCCGTGAATAATCCCGTGTCCTCTTGGCCCATCACACGGAATGAAGCAGACCAAACCATATCGATGATCGTCTTATTTAAAATTTCAATCGCGTTTGGACTGCTCCAGCGACTGGGAAGGACACTGTATCGACCCGTCACTCGATTTCCAAATTTCGTATAACGAACGTCGTTATTATCCCCGCCTTCACGAGGACTCACGTCACTTTGCACCGCCATGGGCAATCCATTTTTCCAGGCAAAATATGCGCGCAGGTAGTATGGAAGATCCGCACAGTCTGCGAAAAGACGTAAATTTCCGGGATCTGTTCCCGCATAAGGATTTGAGGAACTCTTCAAACAGGTGTCCACTTGAAAACATTCGCGGCGTTCGACAGCAGCGCCAATTCTCGAGATAAAATCACCAAATTTCTGTTCTTCTTGCTCTGTCCATTGCGGCTTCGTGATTCGCCACTTGACGCTACCTTGAGCGAGCGAAATGCACGGGAGCATTAATAATATCAACGCCAGAACCTTCTTCATGAAACCTCCTTGTTGCCCCTTTTGGGCTCCGTTGAATAACAATTTGACGGATCCATCCGACCAATAAAAAAATACCGTACCGAAGAGCGCTGTCACGCTTCTTGCTAAGGGGATTTGAGTCAATGACAAAGGTTTAATAAGACGATGATCTGGAGGACGTACTATGACAAAATTTAAAACACGTCGACTTTGCTCTACACTATTGAGTGTGTTGATTGCCACCTCTCCTCTTTCGAGTATGGCGCAAGAACTTACTGAAGATGCTGCCAGCAGTGTTGCCGTCAATGCAGCAGCTGTTTCTCTCAGCAAGTCTCAACTTAAAGTGGGACAACGTTACTTCATTTCCGCTGACAGCTTGAATGTTCGTAGCAGCAACTCAACTACTGCCAGCAACATCATCGGCAAACTTTCCATGAACGATGAAGTTGAGATCTATGATCTATTAAATGAAGCCACTCCTTTGGTTCAAATCAAAATTATTAAGTCTGCATCCGTTAAATCAGATGCCGCCGCCGAATTCTATGTTTCTAAAGATTACTTGTCAGAGAAACAACTCGTTACTGCCGCTTCTAAATATTTCGTCATCCAAAACGTAGCGACTGAAAAGACACGCGTTTATGAGCGTTGCACAGAAACTCCAGGCTGCGCGCACAAACTTGTGATGGAAACGGAAATGGTTGTCGGTCGTCCGGAAGAAGGCACTAAAGAAGATAAAAATGCCTTTAAGACATGGCTGGGCCATGCGAAAATTTCCGAGTGGATAAAGTTCTATCAAGACGGACAAGCTCACTATCCTCATTGGTATAAAGCGGGACAAGATCTTAAGACGATCCCAGGTCCTATCACAGAAGGTATTTCCAAAATTGCTTCATCTCGTAAATGGATGGTTGAAGACGCTCGTGGTAACACGACGATTTATGGAGCTTTTGGTTGGTTCGCAGCCAAGGTTTCTCCTGCCGATGAAATCAATGGTATGAACTACCAATGGATGCACGGAACTATCGGATGGGGTAAAGACGGCGCTTCTTCAATTGAACTGACTCGCGGTTTCTTGATGAACTTGTTCTCAAATCCTGGTTCTTCAGGTTGTACTCGCCTTGAAAACAGAGCCGTGGCTTACTTGCGCAGTCTTTTGCCAGTAGGAACGGACATCTATCGCGTTTACGCTCGTGAATCGACTCGCGAAAAAGAAGTGACTACGGGCTTCTTTAAAAAGAAGACAACTCCGCTTCCACGTTATGCTGATAAATACGAAGTTCCAGGCCGTTGGGATTACATCCTCTTGACGAACGGTGCGCAACAAAGTGGTGGTTTGACTGCAGATGCTAAAACAATCATCGAAAAAGCAATCCCAGTTATTGCGGGTCAAAACTTGATCGAGCAAGGTTCTTATGAAATTGACCAATATCCAAACGCGGTTCAATTGAACTACGGAAGTGCAGCGTCTTCTGGAAAATCGGGAGACCGTTATAGAATTGACTCTGGCAAAAAAGAGCAAGCGGCAAACACTAATTTCCGCGGTTACTTCCTCGTAGATGAAGGTCGTTTTGTTGACTACGCTCACCCGGATGCTCGCCTGACAAAAGGTGTAATCAAAGTAAGCGGTCTTGCTGACTTCAGAGATTCTGTTCCTGAGTTCTTGGCAACTTCTGGTGCGCACAATCCACCAGAAATCAAGTACCAACCTGAGAACGACAACAACAACAGAAACGGCAACTAATTCAATGATGTATCCAACTGATATTTGCATGGTTGGTGCGACGGGGCTCGTGGGACACGAGCTCCTTCTGCTTTTTTCCCTGCTTGAACAAATCACCACAGTAAAAGCCGTCACCCGCTCTCCGATGGGAAAGATCCCTCCGCATACGGATAATATTATTTTAAACTTCGATAAGCTCAAAGACCATGCAGAAGCTTTAAAAGCTCAGGTCTATATTTGCTGTCTGGGTTCGACGGTTAAAAAAGCCGGCAGCCAAGAAGCTTTTCGCAAAGTTGATTACGATTACGTCGTCAATTTCGCCAAAGTTGCCGAACAAAACAAAGCCCAGAAACTGATTGTTATTTCTGCAATGGGTGCAAACGCAAATTCAGGTGTCTTTTATAATCGAGTGAAAGGTGAAATGGAAAAGTCATTGAGAGAACTTAACATTCCTCAAATTGAAATTTTCAGACCTTCATTAATTTTGGGAGATCGCAAAGAAAACCGGGCGGGAGAAGACATCGCACAACGTCTCAGTCCTTATTTGAATCCCCTGCTCGTGGGTCCTCTTAAAAAATATCGAGCGATTAAAGCCGTCGACATCGCTAAGGCCATGGCGATCGCCACTTTGAATTTTCAACCCGGATTCCATGTTTACGAATCCGATCAAATTCAGCATATCGCCGACCAAAAATAATTTACTGAAATATTGAATCCACGAACTCTTGCGAAGAGAACGCGCGCAGGTCTTGGATTCTTTCGCCGACCCCGATCAACTTGATCGGGATTTGCAACTCTTGCGCAAGTCCCACAGCCACGCCACCTTTAGCCGTTCCATCCATCTTCGTGAGGATCGCGCCTGTCAAAGTCAAAGCATTGTGGAATTCTTTTGCCTGCATCAAAGCGTTTTGCCCTGAGTTTGCATCCAACACGATCAATGTTTCGTGAGGAGCTTCAGGAATAACTTTCGCCATCACGCGCTTCATCTTTTTGATTTCTTCCATAAGATTTGCTTGCGTGTGCAAACGTCCCGCCGTATCGACAATCACGACGTCATAGCCTTGAACTTTGCCTTTAGCCACGGCATCAAAAGCCACGGCACTTGGATCTGTGACACCTTCTGGAGAGAAGATTTCTACTTGAGCGCGATCCGTCCACACTTTCAGTTGTCCTCCAGCGGCAGCACGGAAGGTGTCTCCGGCTGCAACTAAAACTTTTTTACCTTGGCTGGCCAGTTGCGAAGAAATCTTTCCAATCGAAGTTGTCTTACCCGCGCCATTCACGCCGACAATCATCAAAACCGTCGGGCCTTCTGCTGCGAATCTGATTTTAGAAAGGATGCCCTGTTCAGGAGCCGCCGAATGAGAACCTGCAAAAATATTTTTGATTTCTTCCTTAAGAGCATCACGAACCATATCGTAGTCCGCGCGTTCCTTTTTGGAAAGCTTGTCTTCCAACGCTCCCATCAAACGCTGAACCGTTGTTGGCCCCAGATCGCTCGTGTAAAGAATCTCTTCGATTTCATCAAGGTGCTTATTATTCGTGTCACCTTTAAATAGATTGCGAATGCGACCGAAAAGATTTTCTTCGGTTTTCTTCAACGCCTCTTTCAAATCAACGGCTTTTTCTTCAACCGCTGCTCTGGTCTCACGAGTGAAGTCCGGAATTTCAATTTCCGAAACAACTTGTCCCGTGGAGTCAACGTGCGCCAGCGTTTCTTCTTTTTCAGTTTCTTCCGCCGTTGCCGGCATTTCTCTTTTTGCTTTGTACTCGAGGGACTTTTTATCTTCACGACGTGCGTTTTTCCAAACGCCGATAAAGATCACCGCAAAAATAATCGTGAAAAGAACACCCGCCAGCGCGAATAGAATTTCAATCTGTTGTTCATGCCCAGGTGACATCATAAGTCCTCCAACGAACCGCGTTACAAGATCCCTGTAAAATCACCTCTATCTATCGTATTTTGGCCCTATAGACCAGATGAAATCCCCTGTTTCGCGCCCTGAAACACTGTTTACAGATCTGGTTTGACCCTGTTTCAGCCTCCAAGCTAGGTTGGGCCCATGGAAACACTGACACCGCAACCACAAGATGCAGTTCAACTTCTCCAAGAAGAGTTGACTCAACGTAAGCAAAGGAATCCGCGCTATTCACTACGAGCCTTTGCACAAAGTTTGGGCATCAGTCCGGCGCAACTTTCCCAGCTCCTTTCGGGCAAAAGAAGTTTCACCGCCGATATGCTGGGCCAAATTGCAAAGAGTCTTCATCTTTCTCCGGAAGAAGAACGTTACTTGGTCACGCAAACGCTCCTCCCTAAAACTCTGTCGTCCGTGCAAGAAAAAGAAAAACGCCAACTCGCAGAAGATGAATTCCGAATGATTTCGGATTGGTATCACTTTGCGATTTTGAGTTTGGGAAAAATAAAGAATGCAAAGACCGATCCTTTTTGGATTTCCGATCGCTTGGGTATCACCGTTGTCGAAGCCCGCGAAGCTTTGGATCGTCTTAAAAGACTTAACGTCATTGAAGATTCAAAAACTTTAAAAAGAAAAGCCAACCCATTGAATGTGATGAGCGAGGTTCCCTCCCGAGCTATTCAATCCTATCATCACAAAATTTTAACTTTGGCTTTGGAAAAACTTCCGGTCACGCCATTAGAAAAACGGGACTACTCGGCGATGACCTTCGCCGCTGACCCGGCAAAAATTCCTCAAGCTCGCAAAATGGTCGAGGAATTTCAGGATCGTTTGGCGGAATATCTACAAACGCCCAATGCAAAAGAAGTCTTTGTTGTTGCTTGCCAGGTTTTCTCTTTAGAAAGGAACACTCCATGATTAAATATTCCCTTGTTCTTGCCCTTCTTCTTACTTCTTGTGCCAGCAAAGATTTGGCGATGAGAGGTGAACTGACGTCATCCACTTCCACTGCGAAATTAGATGTCAGTGCTGAACTCGTTGATGAGTACTCTGATGACTACAACATTTTCTTGCAAGTAAACTTTCAAAGTCGTGACGGCAAATGGATTCGTGTCGACAAAACCGAACTGGATCTAAGTAACTCGGACAATCAACCTTACAACATCGTCGTCGGAAAAGATTTGGTGGCTTGGGCAGAGGCGAAAGCCGAAGAAAAGAAAATGCGCGAGCACAATAAATCCATGGGCTCCATGGGTGTTGCCGCTGCGGGTGGCGCCTTGGCTGTCATCGGAATTCTGACGGACAGCAAAGAACTGGCCGCTGCCGGAGGCCTGACGCTGATCGGAGCTACTGGCTATGATACTTACAATAATATTAAGAACACAAAAAACAGCGTGCAGGGAGCAAAGCATGTTCCTGAAACGCACTTGTATGCGCCATTCACAATTCCATCCATGAGTCTTTCAAAGCGTTGGATCTTAATCAATGCCCCCACGGGTCGCATCGGTCGAACAGCGAAATTGAAACTGACGACGGTTGAAGGCGAAGTTTTGAACTACAATATTTATTTGGCGAGATAGATTATGAAAACAAAATGGATTCTTTCTATGATCCTCTTCAGTTCCTCGGCTTTTGCCAGTGGAGATCGTGTCGGAAACGGCGGCGATGGGGTTGCTTGCTCGGACAAAACGGAACTTTTGGATTTCTATGAAAGTTCGCTGCCTCTGAAATCGTATAAGTTAGAACAATCTTATAAGGAAATCACCGAGAGTGTTCTGAACAATCTGGAACGCTTTAATCCAGCCCAAGCCAAGCAGTACCGCAAAAGATTTTCTGAATTCTTTGATGAAACGGAATTTAAATCCGGAGCTTCTTTGATCAATATCAAGGACTCAAGACATCTGTTTAAACCTAAAGATAAAAACTGCAAAATCATGCAAATCGCCATTCGTCGAAACGAAGCGTCCGTTGTGATGAAAAGATTCCTTATTGATGAGGAACTGTGGAATAAACTATCTGAAAGAAGCAAAGCCGGATTGGTTTTGCACGAAATCATCTATGAACACTTTTATAAACTGGGCGAAGAGGACTCGATCAAGGCTCGCGCCGTCAACGCCTATCTTTTCAGTGAAAAATCTTATCAGGACGGACCTGATGTTTACTGGAAAACAATCAAGGACTTAAAGCTGCCTATTTATCGTTAGGCCGCTTGGGCGGTGAGATGTTCACCGCTCAAGGCCACTTCAGATCCCAAACACTTTTCAATATCCACAAGCAGAACCATACCGGCTTCAAGCTTGCCGATGCCAATGATGTAGTTCTCGCTACCTTGTTGAACTGGAGTCTCATCCACGTCCCTTTTATCAAGATTGATGACGGAACTCACCGAGTCCACAATCACTCCCACCTGCCCCGCTTGAGTCTCCACGACAATCGTGCAAGTTTCCTTGGTGACGTCCGTCTCTGCCAGCTTCATTCTTAAACGCAAAGTGACCACTGGAATCACTTTGCCGCGAAGATTCATCACTCCCGCGACATAAGAGGGAGCTTCCGGAACTTTTGTGATCTCGCTAATGCGGTTGATTTCTCGAACCGCACTGATTTGTATTCCGTAATTTTGCTTATCAACTGTGAAAGTCAAATATTGATCAATCATAGTGGCCATCTCTTAGAAACCAGAGACGTTGCCGATTTTGCGATCACCGTCTTCCAGTGGCAAGATGTCCTCAGCTTCTTTTCTATGCTTCACAAGAGTAGGCTTGGAAACACTCTTAGGTGCTGGAGCTTTTCTCTTTGGACGCTCATGTCCTTGCTCACTTGAAGCTCCCACACCGCGAATCAAAGTGCGTAGATCCGTCACAAGATCCGCCAAAAGAACGGCTTGAGCTGACATCTCTTCAGAGGATGCGGCTACCTCTTCCGACGAAGCTGCATTCCCTTGAGTCGCTTGGTCCAATTGATTCATGGCTTTGGAAATTTGCTCTAAACCACCTGCCTGCTCTTGGCTGGCAACAGAGATTTCGTTATTGAGATCTGCCACTTTTTTGACAGAGTTTACGATATCTTTTAGGACGGCCCCACTTTGGCTTGCCACGCGAGCGCCGTTTTCACTTTTCGACACGTTGTCTTGAATCAACGACGTGATGTCTTTTGCAGCGGCAGCACTTCTTTGTGCCAGATTTCTGACAGCTTCAGCAACAACCGCAAAACCTTTTCCTTGTTCGCCAGCGCGAGCAGCTTCAACGGCCGCATTCAGGGCCAACAAGTTTGTTTGGAAGGCGATATCATCAATAACTGTGATGATCTCTTCAATTTTCTTAGAACCGCTGGCAATGTCTTCCATCGCACCAATAAGTTTTGTGATTTCGCTTTCACCTTGCTCTGCAGAGTCCTTGGATTTTTGTGAAAGAGCGTTGGCTTCTTTGGCGTGATCGGCATTTAGTTTCACCATGCTTGAAAGTTCTTCCAAAGAGGCCACAGTTTCCTCAAGAGACGCGGCCGCTTCCGAAGATCCAGATGAAAGCTGCTGGCTGGCTGCCGACAACTGAGTTCCAGATGCCGATGTTTGGTCTGCCGAATTTGAAATTTCTCCGCTGATGCGGCTCAATGTCGTTGCCAACGAGTTCGCAAAAAGGAAACCCAAGACAGAGGCAAATAGAAATCCAACAGCGATCGTCAACGTCACGAACATCTCACCTTTGCTTGTTGTACTTTCAGCAAGAGCCTTCGCTTTTTTAACCGCCTCTTCATGGAAGCTTAAAAGATTTTCTAAGCCTTCAATATGTTCGCGGCGAATCATGCGAACGTCTTCATCCAAAAGCTTTTGTGCTACAGCCTCTTGATCTGGCTTGCCCGCTCGCTTCATAACTTCTTGAGAAGCAGAAACGTATTTTTTCCAAGCATCGTCCACTTTTTTAAAGAGCGCGTCTTCCCCTGGGAAAAACTCGATCTCAAGATACTTCTTGGTGTAATCGTCGTAGACTTTCAGGGATTCGTTGAATTCTTTAGTATAGTGATCCACTTCATCCGGTGTTTTAGCCATGAAAGCGCGAAGCATCGTTCTATTCACTTCTTGAGCGCGATATCTAATGCGTCCCAAAGTTTGCACATTCGGCAAGTTTTGGTTAGTGATGCTACTATAGATAGTTGCAACACTTTTATTTGAATACCAGCCAATTCCACCGACCACGAGAAGCAATAGCGAAATTCCTACAAATGCAGACAACATCTTAGCTTTCAAACTGAGCTTAGAAAACATTCTCATCCCCTATATATTTTCTTTTATTTTTTGAAATGACGGTGGAAATAACCGTAGTGGTGTATTTATACCGTAAACATGAAAATGTTATCGGTGAAGATTTAAAAACCTTAATAGATGAGGAATAATATTATTCAGTTTTTGACAAAAAAGAATCGTTATTTTAGGAATTCGGAAATTTCCACACGGAACGCGATGGATAATTTATGAAGTGTGTAGAGGCTCGGAGAGTGGCTTCCTGCCTCTAATCTCTGGTAATTGCGCAGATCAAACCCAAAATCTTCCATGTTTCGTTGAGACAAACCCTTGGATTTACGGATCTTCTTGATGTTCTCCGCAATTCGTCTCATTAACTTGTCATATTTCGTTTCTATTGATGCCACCTAAATAAGTTTATATGTACGGTATAATTGTACCAGTGGTGTTCTTATACCGTAATTAAGTCGAGGACAATTTTCTCATAGAACATGGCACGCATCAAAAGAACTCAGGACTGTGTAATAAAAGAAAACTAGACTTTGTTTTTCGCGGAATCACCCGAATCGTTGTGCACAAAAAAAAGTAACTCTCAGATACGCGAAGAATAAAAAGGATAAGTAAAAAATGGATTCAGTGCATGTACTTAAAGTCGATGGATTAAAAAAAAGCTTCCGTGATGAGGTTCAGCAAGTTATTCAGAACGTTTTGGCGACGATGCTCAACCACTCCGAAAAAGTAACAGTCACCTATGAAGTGGGAACGAAAACCACCGTGTTTAAAGTGGATTGCCACCCGGAAGACTACGGGCAGCTTCTTGGCAAGCAAGGCCGAAACATAGAAGGCTTGCGCCGGATTACAATTGCTATGATGGCTAAGTATGGCTGCCGAGCGATCATCGAAGTTCCTTATATAAAGAAGAACGAAGAAAACACCTAGTGTTGAGCCATTCGACGGCGTTGAACTTCATCTCGATAGAAGTTGCGCTCAAAACGGCGGAAAGACTCCACTCGAACTTCGGAACCTAAGATATCTTTCATGCGAGCGAGTGTTTCCGTCTCCAGTCCCCGCATCTTTTCCAAGCCCTCTTTAATAAAGTCAGGATGAATTTTCGATTTTCTCTCTGACAACTCTTTCACAAGAGCCGTCGCTGTTGAAAGAACTTGAATGGATTTGTCCTCATCTACCCGCCATGTTTTTAGCAAGTACTGCGATGCCGATTTATACAGCTTTTGTTGAAACTGTTGATCGGTGTAAATCTCTTGGAAGTTTCGAGTGTAAATGACCGCATCGGTATAAGAATCCTTGAGCTCTTCGGCTTGAGCTGGATTGAAACGACGTTTTTCCAATTCTTCCTGGCGCTTCTTCGCTTCGTTTTGCACCAGAGTTTGCATTGGCGCCTGATCGCCAGAAACCTTTTCGACAACAACTTGGCTCACGAAATAAACCAAAGCTCCCATGGCCAATCCCATGGAGGCCCAACGCAGCTTTTCGCTTTTGCGCTTCTTCATAAGGTTGACAGGTTTCGCGGAAGCCACTGTCGATTGCGACAACGAAGCGACACGACCGTCAATCGCCTCTTTAATATGTTCTTCCACTGACGCCGAGATATTGCGCCATTGTGTTGGCTCCATCATGGTCACGATTTCTTTTTCTACCGCTGCGTGGATCTCTTTAATTAAAGTGGCTTTTTTACGAATGACATCGTCCAAAAGATCTTGTTCCATCTTTTGCAGTTTCTTCGACATCTCAAGACGCATTTCTTCAAGACGCTCTTCCTCTGTTCTCACCATCGCTGATTTTTCTTTTTCCAGCTTTTCATTGAGGAAGATCTTTTGTCCTTCGTATTCTTTAAATAAATGAGCCTTTTTAGCTTCGATATCACGGACATCCATACTGAGCTGCGCCTGTTTTTCTTGCAGACCACGAACCGAGTCTTCCAATGTTTTATTCTGCTGTGCGAGCGTTTGCTGCTGGCCGCGATATTCTTTCAACTTGGATTCTTCTAAGGAAAGAATCTCTTTCACGCGAGTTTCTTCGGTATCATGAAGTTCTTTAAGTCGAGTGGCCTCATCTTCAAGAAGATTTTTAACGCGCGTTTCTTCATATTGGATTTTCAATTGCAATTCAGATTCAGCAGATCTGGTTTCTTCAAGAGACGTCGAAGAAACCGCCAACTGCTCCTGGGTCATTTTTAAATCCGCACTGACCTTTTCTAGAGTTTCTCTTTCTAGTTTCAGCTTGTCTTGAGTTTCCTTGGTTTGCAGTTGAGAAAATTCAAGAATACGGGATGCCTCATCACGGGCTCCTCTAAGAAGTCCGTCAGCTTCATTTTGCGCTACTTGACGACCGTGTTCTAATGCTTCGGTCTTCATTTTCTCCGCAGTCAATGTGGCTTCAGAAATTATATCTTCTGTGTCGCGACGGGCTTTTTCTTTAAGTCCTTGCACGTACATGTCGACTTCTTCACGAAGTTCTTGAGCCATGTTACGAGCATCTTGCAAAAGATTGCGCCCTTGCTGTTGATAATCCGCTAAAATCGCATCGGCCTCTTTATGAGCCTCTGCCATGCGGGTTTGATAAAAGTATTCGGCCTGGGCTTGCGCCTCACGGGCTTTTTGATAAATAGCCTGCACGCGTTTTTCGGCTTGAGTTTCACCCTCTAAAATAATCTGCGCGGCTTTTCTTTTTGCATCGTGCAGAACTTTTTCAGCTTGAAACGGAGCCATACTCGGAGGTGGCATCGCGACCGTGTCTTCAAGAACAGGCTCTTCCGGTGCCGGCCCTTCTTCTACGGGAAGAGGTTCTTCTTCAACCTGCTCCATTTTTAAATCAAAAGTTAAAATATATTCGGAGCGGCCTAATTGGATTTTATCCGTAGGAACAACATTGACCGGAGTTCCTTGGACAATCTTAGTGCCGTTGATAAAGGTTCCATTGGATGAGTTTTTGTCTTCGATCCAGATTTGATTCCAGCGACGACTGACAACCAAATGAACCCGGCTCACATGGTTATCATTTAAAGAGATGTCACAGTCAATAGAACGCCCGACGGTGAACGAATCTTTGTCCACCTCGCGACTTAGCACCTGATCCTTCCTTTGGATAGTGACTGTGAACGTATTCAAAACTAAGCTCCTCGGGCTACCGCCGCCTTGCCAATTTCTTTATTCAGAGCGTCCTCTGCCAACGCCTCGACAGCGTCGCGATGCTCATCAAAAGGTCTTTCATGGGCAGGGAAATTATTATTATCGCTACGATACCAAAGAAGGTCCAATGCACTTTCAAAACGATCCACCATTGAGACGTAAGATCTTTCCGGAGAAAGGATCGTGTTCGTCACATGAGAGAGAAGCGAGAAGATGATACCTACAATGGATGTTTTCATCGCAAACGAGATCTCGTGAAGGAAGCGGTCCATGATATTTTTCGTATTCTCAAGATCTTGCAGATTCATTGTTCCCAATTCTTGCAAACCGCCCGCGATACCGATGAAGGTTCCCAAAATACCGGCGACAACGAATAACCCCGGCAAAATTGAAACCAGGTCGTTAATGCCCACCATCGGAAGAACGCCAAATACGCGATTGAAACAAGGATTATGTTGCAATGTTGCTTTTGTGATATTGAGGAGTTTGGGATTGCCTTCACTCCACTTTAAGAATTTCACTTGTTTCAAAATGTCTTTTACCAGCCATGCACAACCTTGGCGCACAAGGAAAACACGGTCGCTCGTCGACATGATTGAATCCGGCTTTCTTCTTTTCATACGATCACGAATTTCAAAAACTTCATAGTATGTTCTCTCTAAAAGTTTTTTGGAAAGAACATAGAAGGACACATTGTCAGATTTTCCCGGAACTTCGCCTTCAATGAAATGATTCACGCGTTTTTCAAACTCACGGGCGAACCACTCATGGCGACGAACCGTATAGTAAATGATGGCTCTAAAAAAGAGTCCGACCAAAAAGACGCCCGCCATGACATACGGGAGCATGATAATAAAATATTCTGCAAAAGCCTTACTTGTCACAACCCACCCCTATTACTTTTTAGAATCCATGCTAAAACGAATAATAACTCTTTGTGCTTTCTTACAGTCATTTTGCTTGCAGAACTCTGCCGCTGAAGCGACATTGCGATTCTGCACTTTCATCACTTCCAAGAAGCTTCGTCCTGAGACTTTCATCAAAGAAAGAAGTTCTTTTTGGTGATCGAACTGAACATTCTGTTGATCGAGCATATATGTGAAAATGGAATTTGCGCGGCGGTAGCTGAGGTCCATGTTGTACTTCAACGCCACTTTGTCTTCTGGTTTGGGACTTTGTGGATCAATAAAGCGACCTTGATAAGTTGGCGAAGCAAAACCGATGACTTCAACGGCTGAAATCTTGTCAGAGATCTTAGGATTTCCAAAAAGAGATTTGGAATAAATTGGCATCGCTCTTTCAAGAACGCCCTTCATTTCCAATTTCAAACGATCCGAGTCACTGTCAAAGTACGCTTGACCGAAATCAAGGACAACATCACCTGTTTGCATATCAATGTCAGCTTTAACACCCGCTTTGGCGAAACCACGTTGAATTTCACCAGCCACCATTTTGCGCGCTTCAATTTCTGCACGGGCTTTAGCCAGTTGACCTTGTGTATCGCTCAACTGTCCTTGCAACGCCGCGACTTTTTGAGCTCCCGCGGTTCTTTCTGCCATCAAACCAGCATTGGCAGCGGCCAATCTCTGCGCACCTGCTGCTCTTTCAGCAGCAAGACCTGCTTGAAGACCCGCGCGTTCGTTTGCAAATCCTTCGGACATCGCAGCCATCTTGGCTTGGGATTCGGCTTTGGTTTTTGAAAGAGTGCCTGCAAGGTATTTAGCTTCTTGCTCTTTCTCGCTAAGCATTCCCTGCGTCTTAGAAAGTTCTCCCTGAACTTGTCCTAACTGCGTGCTTGCTTGCTGCAACTGTGCCTGATACTGAGCATTGACTTGGGAAAGTTGCTGAACCTTCTCGTGACTTTCTGCGCGGGCTTGAGCCATCTTCTGTTCAAAAAGATTTTTAGAAAGTTTATTCATTTTATAAGCGTAACGAAGTTCGTTCACGCGTTTTTGCAAAACGGCTTGAGTTTGCTTGATCTTGTTTTCACCTTGAGCAATCAATTGTTTCTTAGCTTGAATGTCCTTATTCAGCTCTGTGATTGTAACCTCTTGACCTTCGATCTCGACGTCTTGTTCTTTAATAAGATCATCACGATTGATGATTTTTGCTTTCGCCATCTTATTGGAGTTCAAAACGTTGCGAACCATCTGTTGATACTTATTAAGAGCTTTGACCTTTTTTTCATTTTCAAGTGCCTCTTGCACCAGACGGTCTTTTTCGGTCTTCGCATCCTCTTGCAGGAGAGTGAGCTTATCCATAAGCTCCTGATACTCCTGAGCCTCATCCTTGGTGGCTTGATTTTCGATATAGTCATTCTTGACTGATTCGTACATTTTCAATTGATGCTCCAACTCTTCCACTTTCATGGAAAGCTTTTGGTTCTCAATTTGATTTCGTAAACCTTCCGTTCCTGTTCTTAGGCTGGCCGTAACATATAATAGAAGAAAGATCGTGCTAAGCCCGAGAAACAAGTCCGAATAGGACGTCCAAAAACTATCCTGCGAATGATGTTCTTTGTTCTTACTATAATTAAAAGACATAACAGACGCACCCCACCTGCAAACAAGGATAGCAGGGAGTGCCGCGAGGTCGATGCCTCAAAAACAGAATCTTGTGTTTTTCTTTATACGAAAGTGTCGAACTCCTGGCCACGTCCAGGAGAACTCAGATTTACGTTGAGGAATTCTGACCACACTTTTTTCAGTATTTAAAGAAATGGTAAAAATTCCTGCGCTCTTTGTTTATCTCACACCCTGAGTAGGGCGTGGAGTTGGAATAGGAATATTCGTCATAGGCACAGGCTGATTTTGAGATATTGCCGGTGTCTCATTTTCTTCGTTCTCGTCTTCCTCATCGTTTTCGTGATTGTGTTGATCGTCGCTCTCTGGCTCAATCACGACATCTTCATCACTCTCAACCTCGCCCGTCTGACCTAAATCTGGAGGACGCGGAATTGGAAGAGGTACTTGATCGGGAAGGTCTGAACTCCCTTCGTCAGTAACATTCTTGCACGAAGCTATTTTATTATTCGTATTCGGAAAAAGACGACTGACCATGAATTCAAAAGCCTTAGGGCACTTTTGTTTTAACAAATCTGGATAAACGACATAGGCCTCAAAGACCTCAGCAAATTCTTCGTTAAACTTGGAAGCGGCGTAACCCGTAATGCGACAACGCGTCCGCCCAGTGAATCGCGCATACTGCTGATACACTCCCGAGTTTCCGACCTTATGACCTAATTCATGCATCATCCGTCCCACGTTTGTGCCTTTCGGAGAACCTTTCAAACGACGGACGTTGATAGTGTTGGCACCTTGATTCCATTTCCCGGAAGCTTGGATAAATTTATAGTCCTGGCGCCAAGGATGTGGAATAGGGTCTCCACATAAACGTTCCACTTGCGCGATTCCTTTTGCCAAGGCCGCGATCTCGGCTTCAGAAGGATTTCCAGAATAATCAATTCCGTTTCTTTCAAGAATCTCTTTGGGAGTCGAGTCATGAGCCGCGATACAAGAGCCCGTAGCCGCCACCGGGTAGCGATACATGGTATAAAAATTTTGCGCGTAGGTTTGTTCGCTAGAGAACGTCACCGAAGCCACAAGGGCTATCATCGAAAAGGATGTTACAAGCTTACTAAAGAGAGTTACGCTTTTTTGTTCAGCAAGTGTTAACTTCTTTGCCACAGGAATCCCCTTTTATTAAAGCTAGATTTCAAGAATCTAACTTTGCAAAAAGCACTCCCTGTTGGGATTTCAAGATGTCTCAGTCTGAGTCGTCTTTCTTTTTATCTTTTGAAAAGCCATAAGGACAATGGCGGCAGCCCGATTCACAACAGTGACCACGGCGTTTGTGAAAGAGCTCCGTGAATACAATGTATCCCGTGACGGGATCGACATAGGTGTCTTCTCCCCGCTCACAGGCCTTTTGATGAAGCTCTTCGAATTTAATTTCCATTTTTTAGTTTTGCGTAGATAAGCGTGTCGCGGCGCTGGCCGTTTTCGATGCTGTGTTTGCGCAAACGAGCCTCGAACGTGTATCCGCAGCGTTCAGCCACTTTTCCGGAGCGTGCGTTCCCGCCGGAACAACGAATCTCTATTCTGAAAAATCCGATATCGAACAAAGTTTTCTCAAGAGCTTTTACCGCATCACTGATGTAACCCTTGCCTTCGAATTGTCCCAGAATCCAGTATCCCAACTCACAGCGATTATGATCCCAGGCGATGGTGTGAACTCCGACGTTGCCGATATAGGTATTGCCTTCGTTCAAAAAGACACCGTAGTCGAACATCTTGTAGTCTTGCCACTGACGATGAGTCATTTCTATATACTCACGCTCGTCATGAATTCCCTTTGTCCAAGCGACCCAAGGAAGAAAACGCCCCAGGCGCTCACGATCCTGATCTACGTATTTGAACATAGTCTCGGCTAACTCAATTTGATGCTTCTTCAACGTGACTCTGTCAGCAGCAATCAGTTCAGGAAGAAATTGAGGATTCACAAGGACCTCGCTCATCGGACTATTTAATCTTGGAAGTAAGTTCGGAAAGGCGAATGTTGGAAAGATAATTCATGGAGTTTGTTTCAATGCCGTTGACGACTTCGTCGAGAAGTTTCCCCATATTGCAACTGACCAGGCATTGCTTCGAAGGTTCTTTATCCGGAGTCGCAATAAGTTTTTTATCGCAAACAGCCGTGTAGATATCACGCAGAGAAATTTCTTTCGCCGTTTTAGAAAGACGAACTCCGCCGGCTTTTCCTTTGAAAGACTCTAGGAGTCCTGCCTCAACCAGTTTCGCGACCAAACGACGAATCACCGTCGGATTCGTGCGAATGCTCTCCGCTAACTGCTCTGACGTCATAAGCTCTCCTTTGTGGAAAGCCAGGGCCGTCATGATATGAACTGAGACAGAAAATCTTTGGTCAACCATACGTAAATCATACCTTAAGCCTTAAAAATAAACAATCGCAAGGACCTAAGGCCCCATTATTAATCATTATAAGGAGTTCTCACTTTAATTGTGCGTTTTACTGTTGCAATTAAGCCAGAACCCCTTTATATTGTGCTTGTGTCTGTTACATTATGATCGTCTTAAATGAAAGTGAGTCATATGAATCATGCGAATATAAAAGAAGCTCTGGAATGGCGTTACGCCACGAAGCGCTACGATGCGACTAAAAAAATCTCGGAAAATGACTGGAACCTTCTGAAACAATCCCTCCACCTCTCCCCGTCCTCTTATGGAGTGCAACCTTGGAAGTTTCTGGTGATTGAAAACCCTGAGGTTCGTGAAAAACTCAAAGCCGTGTCTTGGAATCAAACCCAAGTCACAGACGCGAGCCACTATGTCGTCTTTTTATATAAGCAAGAAGTTGATCCTCAATTTATTCAAAAATTCGTGGATCGTATCGTCGAAGTTCGCGGGGTTCCCGCTGAATCTTTAGATGGTTACAAAGGCATGATGATCGAAAACCTTGCCAAAGCACCTGATGAAAAAATCAGAGTGTGGTCGCAACGCCAAGCCTATATTGCTATGGGCTTCTTGCTGCAAACTGCCGCTCTTTTGAAAATTGATGCGACTCCGATGGAAGGTTTAGATGCCACAGCTTATGACAAGATCTTGGGTCTTGAAGGCTCTGGTTACAAAACTGTTGCTACAGTCGCTTTGGGATATCGACATCCTGAAGATTCATTTCAAAATCTCAAAAAAGTCCGCTTCGCTGAAGACACTATTATTCAGTACGTGAAGTAGATCCCGCCTTTTCTAAAAAGCCTCGGCGTTTTTATCCCTCCGACGCCGGGGCTTTTCTTTTTTAAGGTACGCCGTACCTTTTTGTAATGCGGTGTAGACGCAAAAAATCCCCTGGCACCTTTTTAAAAGAAATCTATTTTCCAGATCTATTTTCTATTCTCTATTTGATGTCTTGTAGAGATACAGAAACCATTGTTGAAACTCCGCGCTCTTGCATAGTTACGCCGTAAAGTTTACCCGCAACTTCCATCGTGTGTTTGTTATGTGTAACAACGATGATTTGTGAACGTTTCGCCATTTCACGAACAAGGTCGTTGAAACGGAATACGTTGGCGTCATCAAGTGGAGCGTCAACCTCATCCAGCAAGCAGTATGGAGATGGTTTCACGAGGAAGATCGAGAATACCAACGCAACCGCCGTCAACGCTTTCTCACCACCCGACATCAAAGACACGTTTTGAGTCTTTTTGCCTGGAGGGCGTGCGATGATTTCGATACCCGCTTCGTTCTTCTCTGTTTCTTCAACAAGTTCCAACCACGCTTCACCACCACCGAAAAGGACTGGGAATACGCGAGTGAATCTATCGTTAACCAAATCAAAGGTCTCTTTGAAACGCTTAGAGCAGATTCTGTTGATACGATCGATCACTTTACGAAGTTGTTCTTTCGCCTCTGTCAAATCCGCGTGCTGTTTCGTCAAGAACTCATAACGTTGAGCTGTGTCTTCGTACTCTTCAATTGCAGAAAGATTGACTTCACCGATCTTCGCCAATTTCTCGCGAAGTTCTTTAAGTTCCGCATCCGCTGCCAAGAAGTCACCTTCACGACCCGCGTATTTTTCAACAACGTCCGGAAGATTCAACATGTAACGTTCACGCACTTGGTCGATCAAGTACTGCTCTTTCATCTTAGCTTGTTCAAGCTTCAATTGAGAGTCGTTCATTTTGTGTTGTCTTTCGTTACGCGCACGTTGCGAAGCACTTGCTTCGTCTTCGATCGCGCGGATCGATTCAGACATCACCTCGTATTCGTCTTTTGTGCGAGCTGCTTGAAGCTTCAATTGCTCTACTTCATCCAAAAGACGTTCAAATTCGATTTTCTTTTCTTCCAAAAGGATTTGGCTCTCTGTCATTTGAGAGTTGTAGCCTTCAGCTTCTTCGCTCATGCGAGCCAATTGCGCCTCAAGGTCACTCAAAGACTTAGAAACCATTTCAAGCTGTCTCAAAACACCTGTGTATTCTTGAGTTTTCGAAGCAGACTTCACTTGAAGATCCGTCACTTCTGCTTGAAGACCGTCAAAACCCAAACGAACAGAGTTAAGTTCACTGTTCAAAGTCTCAACTTCACCCTCAAGAAGAACTTTCTTCTCGCGAGCATCGATCAAGGCTTGGTTCAATTCTTCCATTTTTTGTTCTTGAACTTCCAACTGCTCAGTCAATTTTTTGACTTCGCGTTCTTGGCGTTCAACCGCTGATTGCGCGTTTTGAACTTCGTTTTCCGCACGTTCAAAGTCTTTTCTCAATTCCGCAACTTTGATCTCTTGATCCATTTTGCGTTTTTGAGCGCCTTCGAAATCGTTTACGACGTTCGCCAATTGCTCTTCAACTTTTTTCAAAGCCATCTGAGCCAATTGAAGTTTTCCAGCGTATTCGTCTTTTTTCTCTGACAATTCTTTTATTTCACGGCGGCGTTTTAGCATGCCTGAATCCGCAGATTCAGAAGAACCACCCGTCAAAACACCGTCAGCCGTCAATGTGTCACCGTCAAGAGTCACAAATGTCCAGCCCGTGTATTTCGCACGAAGATTCAAAGCCGTACGGATCGAATCAACGATTGCAACACCGTCCAACATGTAAGTGACAGTGTTTTGGAATTTATCAGCCGCTTTGACGACGTCTTTCAAGATGGCTTGAACACCTTCTTGACCCATCGGAGCTTCAGAGCGGTTGTAAGCCAAAGTTTGGTCATTTGCAGACATGAAGCTCGAACGACCGGATTTGTTTTCTTTCAAGTGAGAAACCGCATCAACGGCGATGTTCGCATCAGAAGACAAAAGCATTTGCAGGCGTGAACCCAATGCCGCTTCCATGGCCACTTCGTATTCCGCCGGAACTTCCACAACCTCAGAAACAGGTTGGAAGTGAGTGACAACGGAACCATCCGCCATCATCTCTTGAGTGCGCGTTTTTTGCCACAACATCACTTGCTTCACACCTTCTTGGAAGCCCTCGAAGTTGTTTTGCAAGTTCTCAAGACCGTACAAACGAGAAGCCACTTCATTCAAAGAATCTTTGAATTCTTCAACTTCGACTTTTTTAGTCGCCGCTGATTCCATCAAAATCTTTTTGTTGGCTTCGAAAGAATCTACGTCGCTTGCCAAGTCCAATTGCATTTGGCGCTCTTTATCAAGTTCGTTTGTCACTTTCTTACGGCGACTTTCGAACTCAACTTGTTTTTCGCGAAGTTCATTCAACACTTGTTGTTCGTTGTCTTGACGGTCCGTCAAATCAGCGATTTGTGCTGACAATGAATTCACACGAGCATCCAAAGAAGACTCTGACTGACCTACCGCGAACAACTCGCG
Organism: Bdellovibrio sp. HCB-110; assembly: GCF_047323225.1. GTDB lineage: Bacteria > Bdellovibrionota > Bdellovibrionia > Bdellovibrionales > Bdellovibrionaceae > Bdellovibrio. The sequence continues at coordinate 1,253,551 of NZ_CP178750.1, read as the reverse complement.
ACGTTTCGTCGTCAAATCTTCATCAACTGTTCCAATACGAGAGTTGAAGTTTTGGAAGATGTCGTTTTTCTCTGTGAAGGAAGCTGTCAATGTTTCAGCTTCTTCCTTAAGTTCTGTTACTTGCGCTTCCAAAGAAGCTTTGTCACGAGCTAGCAACTCTTGGCGGGCTTGCTGTTCTTGCAAGATCGTGCCCGTCATTTGCTCGTTACGACGAGCCTGCTCAATTTCGAAACGAAGTTCTTGGACTTCCATTTCTTTTTTCTGAACAGTGCTTTGCTTGTCGAAATAAATCGTTTGGTGCTCTTCAGCCAATTTCTCTTTTTCAAGGATTTGAAGTTTCAAAACTTCAAGCTGGCTTTGCAGCGTAGAAAGGTTGGCATCACCCTCCACTTCCATGCTTTGCGCTTCATTGAAGATCGCTTGAGCTTCATTCGCCGCACGTGCCAACTCGATGTATTGAGCTGAAGACAACCATAGATCCAAATCTTCGATTTGGTTTTTGATATTGCGGTAACGTTCTGCACGCTGTGCTTGTCTTTGCAAAGAATCGATTTGGCGTTTCAACTCGCCGATGATGTCTTGCAAACGCACCAAGTTTTGATCTGTAGAAACCAACTTACGCTGAGATTCTTTTTTACGAGCTTTGAACTTCGTAATACCGGCCGCTTCTTCGATAAGCATACGACGGTCTTCAGGTTTCGAAGTGATGATCTTACCGATCATACCTTGAGCGATGATAGAGAAACCTTTAGAACCCGCACCTGTATCCATGAAGATCTCTTGCAAGTCTTTCAAACGTGCAGGCTCTTTATTGATGAAGTACTCACCCTCGCCGCTTCTGTGCAGACGACGAGTCACCATGATTTCAGAATGCTTGATGTATTTTACCGGGAATGCACCACCGTCATTTTCAAGAGTCAGAGAAACTTCGCACATACCAAGAGGTGCATAGCCTTCAGCTCCACCAAAGATAACGTCAGTCATTTGCGACGCGCGAAGATCTTTCGCGGACTGGTCACCCATAACCCACATTAAGGCATCAACGATATTGGATTTACCGCAACCATTGGGACCGACGATACCAGTAATACCGGCGTCGAAGTGAATGACGGTGCGATCTTTAAAAGACTTAAAACCAACCAGTTCAATTTTTTTAATTCTCACGAAACTTCCCCTCAATACCGCCCTTGGTCTAGCTAGACCAAAGACCATTTCAATCTCGCGAGTGTTGGGAAGTATGTCAACAAGAGGCTCTTAAAAGAGGATGTGTCGCTGAAAACTTAGGCAGAGTTTGCGGGATATATTTCGCATCGCGTTTCTTTGAAAGACTCTATGTGCCTAGGTCTTATGCAATGACGGGAGAGTTTCATAAAACAAAACGGCGCACCATATTTGGTGCGCCGCATATTTAATTTCGTACTTAGATACTATTGGCAGCGAACGATTTGGCCGTACTGGTTGTAAAGTGTGTAACCAGCGCAGTTGAATTGAGTGCCGCACTGAACCCATTGCATACCGTCTGTATGAGGACCGCTGCACACCATCGTTTGGTATCCACCCGTATTGTTTTGGTAGCACAAAGATGTGTTCGCTTGTTGGATCATTTGACCATTGATGTTTTGGTAGCAAATACCATTTTGCAAAACGTAACTTCCACCATTGTTGTAGCAAAGGTTTGTGTTTGCTTGCTGGATCAATTGTCCATTTACGTTTTGGTAGCAAATACCATTTTGCATGATGTAGCTTCCAGCACCGTTACAAAGACTTGTGTTAGACTGTTGGATCAACTGTCCATTCACGTTTTGATAACAGATACCATTCATCATTTGATAGGCACCTACTGTATTTGTTGAACCTTTATTGTCCTTGCTACAATTTGCTAGAAGCAATGTGATTGCTACAAGAGACAACGCTTTAAAAATTTTAGATACAATATTTAAGTTTTTCATAAAATTTGTTTCCTCAATGCCCTTACCTAAAGCAAGAGCTCGGCCAACCCGTGCCAACTTTGAAATAACAAAGTCATTTCTAGGGATTAGCCAACTAAGGAGAGAGTGTGGAGAGGGCTTTCTTCGTCTGAATCATTGACAGTGCCGACAAATGGCATGCCCTTTACCGTCACTCGCGGCGCAAATGTTTCATGGTGAGACACATCCCCACACTATTTTCTTTACTATTTAAAGAGTCATCTCGAAGGAGACTTAGCTGACAAGCTTCTTGCGAATCTTAATATAAGCCCAAGCACACAAGATGAGGCTTTGGATAACTAAAATGCTTCCACTATATAAGAAGGCTTCTGCAATCCCCCGCTCCCAGAAAAGAGCCTGCGCCAAACGCACACCATGGATAAGCGGAAAAAACTCCGCCACAATACGCACGGGTTGAGACATTGAATCAATCGGAAAGAAAATTCCCGATAAGAAATAAAGAGGCGCAATAATAAACGAATACACTGTTTGAAACTGATTAATATTGCGAACCAAAGCTGTTGCTAAAAGCCCCATAGCTCCGCAGGGAATCGCCACCAACAATCCAACAATAGATAGAGCGGGGATCAACCACGGATTCACCATCAAACCAAAGAGCGCCAAAACGATGGCAACTCCCACGGCCATCACCGCACCTTTAAGTCCCACCCAAATCAATTCGCCAAACACCACTTCTTGCACTCCGATGGGTGTCGTGAGCATGGCCTTAAAAACATTTTCAAAAGTCATACGAACGTAAAACCCGTAACTGCTTTCAAAGAATGAAGTGAAAAGAGCCGTGGCCACTGTCAAACCCGGCGCTAGGAATTGCATGTAGCTCATTCCTTCAACATCAGTCAGAAAAGACCCTAAACCCAATCCCAATGACACTAAGATCAGTGCAGGGTCTGCCACCGTTGGCGAAATATTTGCGATAAGATCTTTTTTATAAACGATCCAGTTTCGGTGCGTGATGTGAAAGTACAGACGAATTGACTCAAGCATCGGAAGAAAGCTCCTGTCCTGTTAACTTTAAAAAGACATCTTCAAGATTCGACGGTCTGATTTGCAAAGGCGTTAAACCGTGATCCGTGTGGAAGGTGATTAAATCATTTAACATCGTGGCTCTGATATACACGCCGGACGTATCTTCATAACGATAAAGATCCTCACGACGATGAATCAGCGTTCCGATTTTTTCTCGATCGTTCAAACCAAAGATCGCCACGTACCCTGGTGTGTTCTTAGAAATCATGGCCTGCGGAGTTCCCTCGGCAACAACTTTTCCCTTATTCAAAATCACGAGCTTATTGCAAAGCACTTCAGCTTCATGCATGTAGTGAGTTGTTAAAACAATCGTTGTGCCTTTTTGATGAAGCTCTTTCACCTTCCCCCAAAGAAGATGGCGAACCGCAGGGTCTAATCCTGTCGTCGGCTCGTCGAGAATTAAAAGTTCCGGCTGACCCAAAAGAGCGCGCACAAAAACAAGACGTCTTTTCATTCCCCCAGAGAGGGCCTGAATGCGATCATCCCTTTTGTGCGATAAGTTCATGTATTCCAAAAGATCTTCAACGCGCTTTTTTCTTTCGTTTTTCGGAATACCGATAAAGGCGCAATAGATCATCATGTTTTCAAGAACTGTGAGACTCTCGTCCAAAGCATTCTCTTGCGTGACCACGCCAAGACGTTTTTTAATATCTCGACTTTGTTTTTGCGGGTCATGACCAAAAACAGTCAGAGAACCTGACGTTCTTTGTACAGTTCCGTAAGTCATACTGATAAAAGTAGATTTCCCGGCGCCATTGGGACCAAGCAGACCAAAGCAATCCCCTTGCTTGATTTCAAGATCCAGCCCATCCACAGCGTTGAATTCACCAAATGATTTAACTAAAGATTTCGCAACAATCACAGTTCACGTCCACTTTTTAAAAGATGCTGGTAACGAGTATATTCTAAAACGGAAAAATTAATGCACAAATTTTTTTTGCAATGTGGATTCTAGAGAGCTCCCCACCAGGAGTAAACTTCGCGGGCCAATTGAACACCAATTAATATCAGAATAATTCCTGCGACGATCATCACTTTACGCAGACGTGATGGCGATTGCAGAAAGGGCCCTACCCTTGCGGAGCCGAGCCCGAGGGAGAAAAACCATAATGCCGAAAAGCTGGAAGCTCCCGCCGCGAACACCAGTCGCGAAGAGAGTTCCGGAAATTTTGCGGAGACTCCACCGATTAGAACAACTGTGTCTAAGTAAACATGGGGATTTAGAAGACTAAAGGCCAACGCCTGCAAGACGATTGTTTTCTTCGCAACCTTGTTTTGATCTTTAGAAGTGATAGTGATGGGCGACACATCCTCGCGAAGCTTTTGATAGCCATAATACAAAAGGAAAACGACACCAAGAACTCCAAAAATAATTTTGATCAAAGGAAATTGAATAAAGATACTTGCTGCGCCAACGACTCCCAAAAGAATCAAAAGGAGGTCACACACGGTACAAACCAAAGCTACTAATACCGGACTGTTTCTACGCAGACCCGATTCAAGGACAAAGATGTTCTGCGCGCCCAACGCAAAAATAAGACTGGCTTGCAGAATAAATCCCTGAATAAAGTAAGAACCCATGCTCTTTTATATCTTTTTCATTCAAGACTGTCTTCATTTTACGCCACTTTGAGGTCAAAAGATTTACTTTTGCAAGCAGGAGACTGTCTATGCAATACAAGAAAACTGAACTTGAACATAAATCGAAAACTTCTAACGGCGAAATCGCTTTTAAAATTCTTTTTACAACGATGGTCTTTGCGATCTTGGTGACTTATTTTACGAAGTAGAACTTTCTGGATATCCAGCAGAGCACATCGCAATGACCATCTGCCGTTTCCCTGGCCGGACAAAACCGCAATCAGTTTTTCGTTTTTAATTATAGATATTTCGTTTAACTCAAATAATGAGAGTTTCGATTGTCGTTTCGCTGAAGCTCTGAGTTATTTTGAAATGTAATAATTTATTTCTTGCTGGTTGTTTTCGACTTTCTAACCCTGCATAATTTTAAACAATCTATTTTTATTCGCGGTCGCTCTTAGAAAAAGGAAAATCTTTTAACAGCATGCCTTTTAGCGACTTTATGAAGTCGTTAAGACACTTTTCAAAACTTCTATCGCGATAACAAAAACCGCAAATTCGAGACAGAAAAATCCGTGTTATAGTTCCTTCAATTTCGGAGGCTATATGGATTTTTCTAAAATTTCGAATACAGAACTTTGTGAACGCATGGAAAAGTTGGTTCGTACAGAGCGAAAAATTACTCATTTAATTTTACTTCACATCGTAGAATTTGAATCCCGCCGTCTTTATGCGGAAATTGGATTCGATGGGATGTTTTCTTATCTTACGAAAGGTTTGGGCTATTCGGAATCAGCAGCCTATCGCCGATTGCAATCGGCAAGGGTCTTTAAACAGTTACCTTCGATTGCCGAAAAAATTGAAGATGGATCTTTGAATCTTTCACAACTTACTCAAGTGCAAAAGTGCTTAAAAGAAGAAGAGCGTAAAACGGGATTCTTGCCGACATCAGAAACAACAGAGAATCTGATCGGTAAGATTGAAGGGAAAACTACTTTTGAAACGGAGAAAGTTCTCGCCATTGAATTTGATCGTCCTATTCAAACTCACGAATGCCTCAAGCCTCAAAAAGATGATTCCGTAAGACTGGAAGTCACCCTTACTAAAGAACAATATGAACTTTTGGAAGAAGTAAAAAATCTTTCTTCTCATTCATGTCCAGACGGATCCTGGGCTGAAGTGATTTCGTTTCTGGCAGGTCGTTTTAAAAAAGAAAAAATGGGAAAAGCCATCAAACCGATGACTCAAAGCTTCACCGAAGCGAAGGTGCGGAACGTAAATTCGCCTCGAAAAGGACGAGCTTATATTTCAATAAAAACCAAACGACTATTATTGAATAAAGCACATTACCATTGTGAATACGTAGATAAAACCACAGGAATTACGTGCACATCAAATTTTCAACTGCAAGTGGATCACATACATCCTTTAGCACTTGGTGGATCTAACGACACCAAAAACTTAAGAATCCTCTGTCGCACGCACAATCTGTCTGAAGCAAAACGCCTGGAGCTTCAGCGAAGCGGTGGTCTTAGTTCAATCACGAAAAAAGTGCATCTACCGTAGTTGCTTCCCTACAATCCGTCTAAAAATTTCTTTACGCCATTCCAGTATTCGTCGTACTCCGGAAGGTCGTTGTGACTTCCACCTTCGATTTTTAGAAACCGTTTTGACGCTTTAATTTCTTCGAAAAGGCGCTGACCTTGTTCGTAAGGTATGACTTGATCTTCCGTACCGTGCACGACGAGGACGGGGCTTTTTACGTTCTTAACCCATTCATTTGATGGAAATTTATAGCGAACTAAAAATGTTGGCGCGAAAGGGAACATTATTTTTGCCAGCTCTTTTCCGCTATAGTAGGGCGTTTCAAGAATAAGTCCGTCAACAGAACTCTCTGACGCCAGTCTTGCTGCGATTCCTGAACCTAAAGATCTTCCGTAAATGATCACTTTTTTCTGTGCGGGAAGTTTTTTAATTTCTGCGAAAATTGCTGACGCCATATCATGGAGTTGCGCCTCGGATCTAATACTGCCCGTGCTTTTTCCGTAACCAGGATAGTCCACCATCCAAATGCTCCATCCTGTTTTATCGATAAATTCACTGGCAAGGTCTCCCCAACTGTCGAGGGCACCGCCATTGCCGTGAAAATATAAAATAACTCCTGGAGCACTAGGAGCCTCGAAATAGAGGCTGTGAACTTCCTTATTTCCGATTGTAACAACTTTTTCTTCAGATGGATTTTTGAACTTAAATTGATAGTCGTTCGAAAGCTTCGTGGGAAAAAAGATAAGATGCTCTTGAAAAAAGAAAACTCCCACCAAGACGATGACAGCAACTGCAATGACAATTCGAAGAAGGCTGAGAATAAATTCCATAAGAAATCATGGCATAAAGACTATAGAATAAGCCACACCGTTTTGGTGCAGTTTTTGTCAAAGGGCAGTGATTCACTGAGCCGGAGACAGAATTTTTTTAGGTTTATACTGAGGTATACCAAAATTGCAACGTCCCATACAATAAAGCTTTCCTTGCTGAGTCGCTATTAACACATTACTGCGCACTTCAAGGGTCGCCGGAGTAAAGCCCGCAACCACGGAGGACGTATCAACGTATGTCGGCCCAATCACACCGCCACTGACTCCATTGAACCCCTGCTTTGCATTGCCCCAGCAAGCTACTTTAGAATCAGCCATGATCGCGCATCCCAAGTCCCAACTGCTATAATCCGCTCGGTGTTGTAATACGACCTGTGATCCAGATAGAGAACTAAAAGAAAAATTGGATACCGTAGACGATGCCACACCTCCCGCGCCCCAACATCCTAGCGCCCCGGCAGAGTCTAAAACACACCCGCCTGCCTGAATAGATGTCAACGTACCAGAATGCGCAAATGAAGAGCTGGCTGTTTGCAAACTCGAATTGACATAGCCATTACCCGGTTCGGGAAACACCCCCGAATATTGAATGCTAAAATCGCTTTGAATAGCCACAATCTGATTTCCTATTGCATCAATATCTAAGAAAGCTGACGAACTTTTTAAAATCGGAATCTCTTCATTGCTTGCGCTATTGCAGAAATAGGAAGATGGACTTCCCCAACAGTACAGTTTGTTATCAGTCCCCAGCGCCATGAATGTTCCCGGTCCCGAGGAAGATACGGCGATTTTTTTTAAACCGACGCCTCCAGGAAGATTCGTTTTACTAACTTGCACAGGAAGATCGCTTTGACCGGCAGGGCCATTTCCTAGAAAACCGCTCCCCCAACAATAGGCTTCATTGTCTTCTGCTACCGCACAAGTCGTAGCTCCCCCTACAACAACCGATATAAAATTCGTCGAACCCGCGACAGTTGTTGTATTCACAAGAACAGGTTTTTCTCGGTTCACTTTATCACCCGTGCCTAAGGCTCCTTTGGCATTCCCTCCCCAGCAATACAATTTCTTAAAGTTGTCAATAGCGCACGCATGGTTGTAACTTTCGGAGACTTGGGTAAAGTAGACCCCGAACGCAAGATCGCTGGTATCAATTTCGTTCAGCGCTCCATTGTCGAAAGTTCCAACCAGCCCATAATATGATCCTCCCCAACAATATGTCTCATCATTGGCTGTGATGGCGCACATGGTTTCCTCGTGCCCGTTCATCGCTACAATCTGCTGCGCACCGTATTCAGAAAAATCCACTTTCATCGGAGTCAAGCTGTCGGTCTCATTTCCAACCCCCAACGAACCATTCCAATTGCTCCCCACACAATAAAGATTGTATTTATTCGTCGTGAAACAAGACCGGTTATAATAGCTATGCACAAGCACAGGATGTTCATCTGATAGCAGTCCAGACAGGTCCATGGGTGTAGGATTATAACTGACATTTGTGGTTCCATTTCCCATCTCTCCGTCACTGTTTTCCCCCCAACACAAAATACGTTCCTTTGTCGTTAGGCCACAAACTGTGCTTCCCGCTCCCACGTGAAGACTTGTAAAACGCTCCTCAGACAAAAAGTTCGAAGTATTTACAGCAATAGGAATATTAGATGGCGATGCCGTCACGTCGTCAGTAACATTTCCAAACATCCCCCAACAGTAAGCCTTACCTTCTCGAGTCAAAGCACAGGCAACACCATCCCCGATGTTCGCTTGTACAAAATAAGGAGACGGTGAAATATGGTCCACCTTAATGAGTGTAGGTACGGCCGCATTCGTATTTGTTCCATCACCGATTTCACCGTTAACATTTCTCCCCGAACAGAGAACCCTTCCCTGATTGGTGGTAATACATAGATTTGTGCTCCAAGAACCGACGTCGTGACTGATCGGAAACTCTCCGACATTAAGGGCTGAGAGATCTAACTCCACTGGAACATCCGCCTGACTTGCCGGAAAACCTGCGCCAGAGAAATCAGAACCCCATTGATAGATTTTTCTATCGGCAGTTCTCCCGATAGTAATACTTTCTTCCGTTGCCGAAATGTCCAAAAATTTTTTACTGCCGGGAATAGAACTTGTAGTTATTCTTTGTTGGCGAAACACATCAAAACCCGCAGGTCTCGGCCCCGCAGCGCCACTGTGGTTTTCCCCCCAACAATAGACGTCGCCAAGCGAATCAACTCGGCAGCCATGAACGTACCCTAAAGCCACTTTATTGGAATCATAAGTTGCTGAAACTTGCGCCACATCACCCGAGTAAGCAATTTCGCTGATAACTCCGTCATTCCACTCAAAGGAATTCTCCCGCAATCGAGGGCTTAACTCCCCCACTTCCCCATGGACATATCCTTTGAGTATGAATTTTTTTGATTCCGCAGTCTCCTCAAGATCCCAGACCACGGGAGTTCCAGAGTTGATATTCTCAAAATCGCTGGTTTCGAGAGTGTTTCTTTTTATATCCTCTGAAAAGCTTACTTCGAATTCAACGTATGGAATTTTGTTTGCAGCAGATGTTGTCTCAGAACGAGATATAATTACGAATTTACCCAGGTCGCCGGCCAATTGATTCTCTAAATGAACGTCAACAAAACAGCCTGGACAAATCAATAAAACGCTAAACAAGAAAGTGCCGAAGTAAGTGATTTTCATCGAGTATTATATCGGCTGTTTTAAAAAGATTATTTAGGTTACCTTTAATGCCTCAACAAAGAGCGCTCTCTCGCAAAGAACATTCCCTACTTTGATCCACGAGACTCGAGATTTAATAATAAAAAAGCCACATCGGTTTGGCGATGTGGCTTTTCAAATTGTCTTGGTAGTTTCGACTTAATGAAGTTTTTTACCCAGCAATGCCGCACGAGCTGCTGCCAAACGCGCGATAGGTACGCGGAATGGAGAGCAAGACACGTAATCAAGTCCTACACGGTGGAAGAACTCGATAGATTCTGGATCTCCGCCGTGCTCACCGCAAACGCCGACTTTAAGGTCAGGTTTCGTGCGACGGCCAAGGTCCGTTCCCATTCTTACAAGAGCGCCTACGCCCACTTGATCAATGGACATGAACGGATCTTTTGGCAAGATGCCAGAAGACACGTAAGAACCCAAGAAACGGCCCGAGTCGTCACGAGACAATCCCAAAGTCGTTTGAGTCAAATCGTTCGTACCGAAGCTAAAGAAATCCGCGTGCTCAGCAATAGCGTCTGCTGTGATCGCTGCGCGAGGAAGTTCGATCATTGTTCCCACAAGGTAATCGAATTTCACGTTTTTCTCTGCCTGAACCTTCTTCACTTCATTGATGGAAAGAACACGCAAGAAATCCAATTCCTTATCTGTCGCCACAAGTGGAATCATGATTTCTGGAACAAGTTTTTTGCCTTCAGAAACAAGTTGGGCCGCTGCTTCTGCAATCGCACGCACTTGCATCACATAGATCTCTGGGTATGTGACAGCCAAACGGCAACCACGGTGGCCCAACATCGGATTGAACTCATGCAAGGCTTTTACTTTTGAACGCAAACGATCAAAGTCTGTGCCCAAACGTTTCGCCAATTCTTTTGTCTCTTCGTCTGTGTGAGGAACGAACTCGTGCAAAGGAGGATCCAACAAACGAATTGTCACTGGCAAGCCGTCCATGATCTTGAAGAGTTGATAGAAGTCATCTCTTTGCATTGGAAGAAGCTTCGCCAAAGCTCTTTCACGCTCTGTCTTGTTATCCGCGATGATCATTTCACGGACAGCATCAATACGATCCGCACCGAAGAACATGTGCTCCGTACGGCAAAGACCAATACCTTCAGCTCCGAAGTTGCGCGCTGTTTGCGCGTCTTTTGGAGTGTCAGCATTTGTGCGAACTTTCAATTTACGAACGCGATCCGCGATTTTCATGATGCGCTCGAAAGTGCCTTCCAATTTTGGCTCAATCGTTTTTACTTCACCCAAGAAAACTTCACCTGTAGAACCATCCAAAGTGATCACATCGCCCTTCTTCAGAACGTAGCCTTTCACTTTCATAGTCTCAGTGCGGTAGTCGACTTCAACTTCTCCGCAACCAGCCACACAGCATTTACCCATACCACGGGCAACAACCGCCGCGTGAGATGTCATACCACCACGAGTTGTGAAGATACCTTGAGCTGCCACCATACCTGCAATGTCTTCAGGAGATGTTTCGATACGAACAAGAATAACTTTTTTGCCCTGCTCTTTCCACTCAACAGCTTCTTCAGATGTGAAAACGATTTGACCGTTCACACCGCCTGGGGATGCCGGTAAACCTTTAGCAAGAACTGTTTTCTGTGCTTTAGGATCGAGTGTCGGATGAAGAAGCTGATCCAAAGCTTGTGGCTCGAGACGCAAGATAGCTTCATCTTCAGAGATCAACTTTTCGTCGATCATATCGCAAGCAATTTTCAATGCCGCTGCTGCCGTTCTTTTTCCGTTACGAGTTTGCAGCATCCACAAAACGCCACGTTCGATTGTGAACTCGATGTCTTGCATATCGCGATAGTGCGCTTCTAGTTTTTTGTAGATTTCAACAAGTTGGTTGTAAGCTTGTGGAAGAGCTTCTTCCAAAGACTTCACACCCGCGGCCGCTGCTGCCACTTTTGTGATGGGTTGTGGAGTACGGATACCCGCAACAACGTCTTCACCTTGCGCATTGATCAAGAACTCACCGAAGAAGGCTTTTTCACCTGTAGAAGGATTTCTTGTAAATGCCACGCCCGTTGCAGAATCATCACCCATGTTTCCGAAAACCATGGATTGAACGTTCACCGCGGTCCCCCAACTTGCAGGGATGCTATGAAGTTCACGGTAAGTGATTGCACGAGGAGTATTCCAGGAACGGAAGACCGCAGAAACTGCGCCCCACAATTGTTCCCAAGGATCCGCCGGGAAAGATTGACCTGTCATTTGATGAACAAGGTCTTTGAATTTTTTAACAAGCACTTTCAAATCATCGACCGTCATATCCGTGTCGAGTTTGTAGTGTTTTTCTTCTTTCAAATCTTCTAATGTCACTTCAAGAAGTGAAGAGTTCATACCCATCACAACGTCAGAGTACATTTGGATGAAACGGCGATAAGAGTCCCACGCAAAACGCGGGTTGTTTGAAGACTTCGCCAAGCCCTCCACAGTTTGGTCATTCAAACCAAGATTCAAAATAGTATCCATCATACCTGGCATAGACGCGCGAGCCCCTGAGCGAACAGAGACGAGAAGTGGATTGTTCACGTCGCCAAATTTTTTACCGATCTTTGCTTCCACTTTTGCCATTGCAGCAAGTACTGAAGGGCGAACCCATTCAGGTAATTTGCCACCAGCTTCAGTGAAGTGAGTGCAGATCTCTGTCGAGATCGTAAAGCCTGGAGGAACTGGAATTCCCAAAGAAGTCATCTCTGCAAGATTGGCTCCTTTACCGCCAAGGATGTTCTTCATCCCTGCATTTCCTTCAGTGTCACCCGCAGCAAAGAAGTATACAAACTTCTGCGGGATCGGCGTTGTTGAAGTGGATTTGCTTTCAGTGTTTACGTTCTGGTGCATAAGTCTCCCTCCAGAAAAGTAAAATTGTGGTCCTAATTAGTATGTATAAAACACTGCTAAGTGCTTAATATCAATGAATATTTTTGGCGATGCTTTGCGATGAGTTATAGAGCCCCTGCTCGAACAAAAGGGAATTCTAAGGGAGCTCAAATTCACTTTATTTTCTGCGGACTTAGACGATTTATTAAGGGCTCGGCACCCCCTACTTTCAGGAGAAAACCATGAAAAAGATCGTATTCGTACTCGCTCTTTTGACTACAAATTCAGCATTCACCTGAAAGGCTCTGAAAACAAAAAAGGCTTCAAGTTTCCTTGAAGCCTTTTCTATTTTGTTTTTTCAATTTTCGACTAGTCTTTGATATCAATCACTTCGAAGTCGATGCTCAGTCCTACGTTCGGTCCTTGATCAACCCACTCAATGCCCTCAGCAAGAAGAATGGAGTTTGTCGATGGTTGGTAAACCCAACCTTTGATAGGATCGTTCGGGATCTCTTGTGTGCCGTAAGAAACTTTGATTGTTTTCTCGTTCGGAACACGGCTCAATTTCACCTGACCCGCCGTTCTTTTCACGATGTCTCTTGCGAACTCAGCAAGCTTCACACCGTAGTCCGGATTGCAAAGACTCAAAATGTTCTTCTGAGTTCTGTCACCGTTAACAACCGATGCCAAGAAATCCTCAAGCTTACCATCGAGATCTTCAGACGTCGGGCACGCTTTTTCATCGGCCTGAGTCACGATCACACCATAAGCCAAAACGCGGTTTGGATCGACTTTTTTGCTCTTCAAGAACTGAAGAAGATCTTGTGCGCTGTACTTAGATTGATCTTTCGCGTCTGTGATAAAAATCACGGCCAAAAAAGCATCTTGACGGTAAAAACCTGCGTTGGCCGTTGTATCCAGCGGAGAACTCAATGCAGACACAACAGGACCAAACATTTCTTCCGAAGCACTTCCATCAGTACCGACCTGCATTCTGCGAGAGAGAAGGCCTACAAAATCCGGAGTGGTTTTTTGCAAGAATGTCGGATATCCAACCAGTTTACCGCAATGCTCACGGCAGTCATCCATGTCTGTTGTTAAAACACCGATATGATAATCAAGGATAGACACTTTTGAAATCGCATCAGCAAATTGGAAGGCATTGCGGCTCAAGTTGTTTTGCGCCGATTGCATACTGCCAGAGCTGTCGATCACAAAAAGAATGTCCACTCTTGGATTGAACGCCTCAAAGTCTTTTGGTTTTTCCGAAAAATCTTCTTTCGGAATCACGGACTTAGGAACGATCAAATTCTTGCTCGACTCAATCCCGCAACCTAGTACGGAAAAAGCGATTAAGAAAGAGAGAGCTTTAGTCACAGTCTTCATTCCTACTCCTTCGCTTTCGCGCAACCTTTTTTCACATCAACTTTGAAATTTGAAAGTTCGTCGAACCAAATTTCTTTGTCGTTAGAAAAATTCATCGCGAATTTAGCGCCAGAACCTGTTGAACCCATTTTTGCTTCTGAAGCATTGGCGTGCTTCAAAAATTTAGAAGCTGAATCCACTTGTTGGATCATCTCAACTTCCACGATTCTTAGACGTTGCATAACTTGTTTTGAGTCTTCAAGCTCCGCTTTCGCCAACTCTTGAACACGTTGATAGCCCGCACCTTGAGTCATTTGAGCGCGAGTTTGCACTTGGTTTTTCAAAGTTTCAAAGTGGCCTTGCAAGTTTCCGAAAGTCAAAGAACGAGAGTACAGTTGTTCTGCGATCTCAGATTCTTTCATCAAGTACTGGTGTCTTTTCACTAGCAATGACAAAACTTCGTCTTTAGAAGCCACCGCTGGCAACTGATGAGCGTCTTTACCCAACTTCGCCGTGCTAACAGGGCCTGCTGACAAAGCCTTCATCAAGTTCGCCACTGCTGGCTGATGAGGATCTGCACTCAATTTCTCAAGGGCGATCAAGTGCTCGCCGAATTGAGCTTTGATGGATTTCATCGTCGTCAAAACACCTGGGTAGTCACAAACTTTCAAGCTGCTGAAAGAGCCCAAAAGATAAGACTCAATCCCGACCCAACCTTTGAAGTGCGGGTAAGTCAGAGTTTTTGTGATCGCCATCGCATTTTGTGGCTCACCTTTTCTCATGTAAGCCCAAGCCATCTCTTCTTGTGCTTGGAACCAGTAATCAGATTTTTTAGAAATCTTCTCGTAGTATTTCAAAGAAGCATCCAAGAAACCGTTTTGGTACAACAAACGACCCGCAGTGATCGTCATAAGGTCTTTGTCGATCGGATTGTTCTTCGCTTTCATCAAGTGTGCTAGAACTTGGGCGGCTTTACCAGCGTCCCCACGAATACCGAGGTTCAAAACCAACTGCCATTGCAAGATATTGCGTTCAACGGAATCAACCGGAGTCTTTTTAATAAGCTCCGTCAAAGCCGCGATGTCTTCAGTGACATAGCTTTTCTGCATGATCACGGCCATCTCAGCACCCACGCCGAACACTGTTGTCCAGTATGGATTCCAAGTTACTTGTGCCATACCCCATACAGGGTCTTTGTCATTCAAGTTTTCTTTCCAAAGGCTGATCACTGTGGCGTCAATTTTTTGTGGCTCTTTAATCGCCAAAAGACTTTCAACACCCGTTAGTTTCAAACCATTTTTGTAGTTCAAGAAAGCTTCAAGAGCTTTTCCTGTCTCTGTTCCTTGGAAAGGAGAACCGTTGAAAGCTGAGCTCCATTGAAATAAAGCTTTTTCGTAGTTCTTTTCAACCAGGAATTGGAAAAAGATATTTTGTTCAGCAGAAGAAGGATTCACGGCCTTTTTAAGTTTCGCGACCTCTTCGCTTTCTACAAACTGCGCTGCTGCTTGGCTTGTTTTACCTTCAAGGATGCTCATGAGGTCGTCTTCTGCAAACGCCACCTGAGTTCCTAAAAGTAAAGAAGCGACTGTTATTGATTTAACTAAGATCATAACATCCAACCCATTTGTACAGAACCAACGCCTGTAAGCATTTCTTCTGTTTTATCGTAGTATTCTGCTTTGTACTGTTGTGCACGGTACTCAAGACGAGTTGTCAGGTTCTTATTAATCCAGAAGCCCATACCCACACCCATCGTTGCGACAGGAGTTGATGCATTTGAAAGCTCGATAGATCCGTAACCCGCCATCAAGTAAGTATCGAAGTGAGCAACACCCAATTTACCGAAGCTCAATTTACCAACCACTGGATACCAGTTCACCAAACCCAAAGTTTCAGACTTTGGATAGATCACTTGTGGGAACAAGTAGTTTGGATCTTTTGGATTTTCAGCCGCTGCTTGAGAAGCTTTATCCACCATTGACTTCCCTTCCGGAGTCAAATTGTTGAAGGAGTAGTTGTATTTCACGCCTACGCTCCAGCTTGGATTGATGTGGTAGTGAACGTTCACACCCGCATTTGTCGTGCGGTTGTAAGCATCACCACCGAAAACTCCAGAAAATTCTGGTGCGATTTCAAAACGGTTTGTTCTTTCAGAGAAACGGTTTTGAACCACTTCGTTTTCAACTTCCGGATTCAAAGCTTTGGCTTTCATGTAAAGCGCTTCGTTTCCACCGAAAGAGTCCAACTCTTGCTCAACTTGAGCGAAAGCTGTTGAAGACAAGAAAAGTGCAACAATTAAACTTAATGATTTCATGGAGTCACCGCCGCTTTTACGTTAATGCGAAGAGTATGGTTCGTTGTTACTTTTTGAACAGCGTTGCTGCCTGCGTTTTCAACGACGAAGTTTACTTCGTAAACTTTTTCAGTTGCCGCAGTGGCATCAACGACACCTCTGCAATCAAGCTGGAACTTGGTTGAGAACGAGCGATTGCAAGTCAATGTGCTGCCTGGAAGGATTGTCGCAATGTCGTCTTGAGACTTCATTGTCAAAACACCGTTGTTAGAAGGATCATAGATAGCAAATGCGATTTGGATTTTTTCGCCAACTTTTACTTCTGGCGCAATTTCCATCGTCATTTTTGTGCTTCTCATTTTCGCTTCGACAATGATTTCTCTTTTATAAAGATCTGAAACCACGCCGTGCTTAGATACCGCTACCAAACCGAAGCAGTACGTTCCCGAAGGCAAGATACCGACTTTCGTCAAATCCAAAGTCACACGGCCTTGATAGTTGTTCGGAGTCGTTGCATGAGCAGAGATGCTTTTGATCTCTACCAAGTGAGCGATCGAATCGCTGTAGTAACTTGTTGTGCAATCTCTCACCATCAAGGATGCGTCTGTTTCGTTCATCGCATCGACGTCTTCCATCGTGAAATCAAAATTGTAAGTAGAACCGACAACCACAGTTGTTGGACCTGTTACCGTATTCACGATGGGTTTAGAGTAAGCATTTTGGATCACCAAAGAGATCGTCTTCTTTTCAACAGAGATTGTCGGGCTGTTTGCCGTTACATCTGTTGCCAAAGTGATGCGCAATGGAAGTTCCATGCTTGGGAAGCTGCCCACTTGTGCTTTTGTCGGAACCCATTTGAAATCACCAGTAGCGTCGTCAAACGTCGCACCAGGGAAATCAGACATGTTGTCGATATAGATTTTAAATGGAACATCCGGAGTCATCACGCGACCCAAGATTTTAAATTCCAAAGGAGCTCCCACACGACCATTTACCAATGTTGGAGCATCGATTTGCAAAGCCTCTTTAGGAAGAGGCTTCGCAGGTGTTGGTTTCCCCGCAGTTGGCGGAACACCTTGGCGAACCTGATCAGGTGCACCTTGGATTGGATCCTGTTGCAATTCGCAAGCAGTCAAAAACATTAAGCTTGTCAATAAAGCCAACAATACCTTCATTTTTTACCCCTGACCTTGTCTACGTAATACAAATGGATAAGTTACTTTCACGTCCACGCCTCCTTGAGGCACTGGGAACTTCCATGTTTTCAAACGCATCGTAATGCAATCTTCGACACCCTTATTAGCCATCGAAGAGTTTTCAACTTGAGCTGATTTCACAAGCCCGTTACCACCAATCACGAAGCCCATTGCCACGCGACCGCTCAACTGAGGAGCCCCTTGCAATGCCTGCTCGTAACAGAAACGAACTTGACCAAGATTGCGACGGATCACTTCATCAATCGCAGAACGATCCAAACCTTGTGCGACTTCCGCTTCCGCTCCCAATGGAACTGGAGCACCACCCGCAGAACCCACCAAAGAAAGGCTTCCGTAGCCAGCTTGGCCACCGCCCTTACCTTTAGTTCCGTAACCGCCACCACCGTTGATGTTAGCGCCAGATCCTAGAGGAGCTGATGTAATACCTTTTCCGTACAATGAAGTTTGCACGCCACCGCTTCCGCCTGTGCCACCCAAACCGATACCGGCTGTCGTATTCACAGCGCCGAGGTTCAAACCACCGCGTTGTTTGCCAGAACGAAGACTTCCCAAAGCAGCCAAAGCCCCAGAGCGTTTAACAAGCTCGGCTCTTTTTGTTGGCATCTTTGTCGCTGTTTGATCCGCCATCATATTTGTTGTCGGAGCCACAGTTTTTCTTTTCATCTCTTTTGTCTGAACAATTTTAACAACTTGTTGTTTCAATTCTTCAGTCAGTTTCGCATTCTCTTTCGGAGCAAAACGAACAATAGAGATCATCATCAAAAAGATCGCAAAGGCGAGCAAGATAGAGGCTTTAAGATCTTTTTTGCCGTCTTCTTTAACAGAGCCATCAACCGGCACTGTCGCCACATCTTGAACCAGACGAAGAGAGCCAAAGCTTCCCAATGGAAGTTTTTGGTTTTTCATCTCGTCAAAATCAAGATCCGCGATTTTAGAGAATTTGATTTTGTTTTTCTCTAAAGCTGCCGTGTCCGTCACCACTTCCAAGCGTTTTGTGTCCATACGCTGGATCACTTGCGCTTTTTTCTCCGTCACCGGAATTTGGCGAGTGATATTACCTAAATTGTCTTCAATGACTAATCTTAGACTCATTTGCCCTTCACCTCACCCAAAGTCGCTGATTGCTTCATACGATCTTTGAAGTCTGCTCTTACACCAATCAAACTGTTCAAAACTTTATCTTCTTCCACTGTCGTTACAGCTTCATCAGAGAAGTGATATTGACCGCTGACCAAAAGGTCTTCGAAGTTCATATCTTGAGCTTTTTTAGCAGGCGCTTTGCCAGCTTCCGGAGCTGCGTGAGCCATTCCAGCTCCTACAACCAACATCATCATCAACGCATATTTCATCATTGTTGCTTCTCCTTCACTTCATTGTCCTTCTTAGCCAATGTCGCTAAACGTCCTTCAAGGTATTCCACCATGCTCTTACGTTGAGCTTTTTTCTCAACCGCGATGGCCTCTTGAATTGCACTTGCTGCAAATGGATTTTGTTTCAAGTTTGTGCGCGCTTTTTCAAGTTCTGCCAAAGAAGGTTTCTGTAAAGAACCCTCAGCCGCCTTGATCTCGACAACCGCTGCGGTCCAAGAAGCCTTTTGATCTTCTGGAGCAATCGCCGTCACCGCTTCAACATCAGCAGCAATGTATTTAGACCAGTTGTAGTTATTAGCTGCGAAAGTTTTGTAAGAATCTAGAGCAGATTTTTGCGCCCAGAATTCTTTGACTTTTGTTTCAGCCATCGTTGCTGCGTTTTGGTTCGGAGCCACTTGCTGAGAAAGAATCGTCAAGTATTCGTTCTCTTGTTCCGGAGTCAAACCCGCTGGCATTGGAAGAGCTAAGGCTTCGTTATAGAAACGAGCATTTTCTTTAGCCACAAGATCCAAAGCAAGCAATTGAGATGACCAGTCACCCGCCGCAATCGCACGGTTGGCAAGCGCGTCTGCTTTTTCAAGCATCTTCACGCGAGATTTAAGACCTGTTGCGATTGTGTTTTGGTTTTTTGTGTCGATCTTATGAGCCGCTAATTGCGTTCCCAAAGTTTTCACTTCATCCAGAGTTAAAATCTTTTCGATCATCACAAACGCGTCTTGTTTTGAAGAGCCTTTTTCTTTCAAAGCTTTTTCCAAAACTTTTTTGTCGTTTGTAACACCGTAAACATCCAAAGCCGCACGAGCGTACAGGCCTGAATTGTTTTTGAAGTACGACTTATAAGTCTCAAGATCTTTTGCCGGAGCTTTTGACAAACGGATCAATTGAGTCGCAATCAAAGCCTTCTTTTCGTCGTCTTTGGATTGTTTCAAGTATTGCGTGTAGTAAGTGGCAGGGCTCTTATCAGCAAGTTCAGAGTAGAGAGCCAATTTCAAAACTCTTTCGTCTTGAGACAAGCCGTTGAACTTCATTTGTTCCGCCGCTTTTAAAGCTGTTGCGAAATCAAGTTCAAGTTCTGCAAACCAAACTTTGCGGCCCAATGCAAATTCGCGTTCATCCGCCGTCAAAGACGGTTCACGCAAAAGATCTTCCGTAGCTACGCGAGCTTCTGTGATCTTGTTCACTTTCTCGCTCAGCAAAATTTTGTTCTTAAGATAAGTTTTTCTATCTTCAGATGTCGCTGCTGACATATTGAAGCCCGCAAGAGCTGCCAAGGCTTGGTCAGGTTGCGCTTCTGCCAACTTCGCTGATTGAGTCAGGATAGATTTTTGGTGAATTTGTTGGAACTCTGCTTTTTTCTCTGCAAATTTTCCAGCGAATTCGCCAGACCATTGTTGAATACGAGCGTCGTCCTTAAGGATTGCCAAAGCATCCAAAGAAAGTTCCGCCGCTTGAATTTTGATTTGTTGTGAACCTTTGCCGTTCACAGCCAAGTCTTTCAACTGATCCGCAGCCGCTGCGTAATCACCCTTTTGGTAGATCGCATAGGCTTTTTGGTATTGAACGTCGAAAGCTTTTTGTTTTGATACGGATTTAGCAAGGTAGTCGTCTTGAGCTGCCACCAAAAGTTTTTCGTCTTTTGATTTTTCAGCATTCTCGATTCCCAAGAGCAAATTCTTTTCAAGTTTTTCAGCTTGCGCTTTTTGTTGAGCAGAATCTTTTTCAGCTGAATACTTGGCCAAGATCACTTTATTCGCCAAAGCCGTCCATTGAGCCGCTTGAGCGTAGTTACCCGCAGTCGCAGCCGCTTGAGAGCCCCATACGTACATATCTTCGTCTTCAGAGAAGACTTTGAAATATTCGTCATAAGCAGCCAAAAGCTCGGCACTTGGCTTGCTATTTTCAATACGATTCCAACCGACAACAAATTGACGAAGACCTTTAGCAGATTCTTCGCAAGAAACGGCTGTGCAATCTGTCGCCGACCACAAGCTCAAAGCCGTTTGATAAGACTTTGCTGCCGCAGGAACATTTTTAAGATCGAAATTAAGTTGAGCCATGCGCACTTGGGCTTCAAGGCGCAACTTAGGGTCGCTTTGTTTTTGATATACAAAGTCCCAGACTTTCAAAGAAGGCTCTTTTTGGCCCAAACGCAAACCTTCACGAGCAAGCATAGTCACTTGTTGAAGTTTGAATTGTTCCGGAGAAAGTGAATACAAAGTCTCTGCATCGCTGTCTTTGATTCCACGAGCGGCCATGAAAGTCGCCATGTCGCGAGAAACTTCCTCGAGGAATTGAACGTCCGCCACACCACGCGCTGAAGACATGCGTGATTGAAGTTTTGGATTTTTCAAGATCTCTTGAAGTTGAGAGATGGAAGCTTCGAGATTTCCCATTCTGAATGCGCACCAAGCTTTGCGGTAAGCAGCCAAACCTTGAGAGCTTGCCCCTTCCGTTGCCAAAACTTTTTCGTAAAGGCCTTGGGCTTTTTGGAAATCTGATTTTCTAAATGCCATTTCAGCCAAAGACAAATTGGCTTCTGCCATCTCGATAGGAGAAGAAGAGGAACTCAACATCGCTTGATAGCTTTTTTCAGCCAATTCATTGCGACCTTGAAGTTCATAGAGATGACCCATTTGCAAATGAACCTTCGCGACAGAGTTCGCAGAAACTTTCGTCAATGCCTCTGTATAGTAGGTCAATGCTTTTTCGCGGTCTTTATCGCCCGCTTTACAAACCGTGCAGCCGTCAGCCAATTCTTTCATAGAAAGCTGACGAGCACGTTCTGCGTGTAAGTCCGCCAAGCGCAAAAGAACACCGGCTCTGGCAGGATCTGCCGGAGCCAAGCCCAATTGTACTTGTGTAAGTTTTTGAATTAGGAGGTCTTGAGTTGACCCATTAGCTGCCGGAGCTTGAGCGTGTGCCGCTACCGCTGCCGACAAAGAGATAATTAAAAGTCCTTTTTTCATCATCGAGACCCCCTCTGTCCCTACTTACTACTTAACAACTACTGCAAATTTAATATCGCTGTATCCCGCCTGGTTCATCGCCAGGATCACCTGGTTTAAGAACTCGTACTTCACTCGACGGTCCGCCTGAATCGTGGCGATTCCAGGGAACTCCTCTTTCGGGTGAAGCTCCTGGTACTTCTTACGAAGATCCAAAAGTTCGGCCGTGATAGAATTTGCATCGACCATTTTATCTTCGACATACAATTTGTTGTCGTCGATTTTGATCACAGGATTTCTTTCAAGAACATCTGCCAAGTGTGCTTTTGGAAGCTCTTGGTTTTTACCGATCATCAGGATTTCGCCCGTGCTCGAGAAGTTCATCAAAAGGAAGATTACAAGAATAGAGAAAGCATCAATCAACGCTGTCAAAAGAAGATCAGCGGCAATATGACGTTTTAACTTAGCACCACGAGGACTGATGATAGAGTGCCCCTCTAATGTCCCCGTCAGTACTGATGTTTTTAAGATGCCATCAGAAATCACAAAACCCCCACTATAAAGGAGAAACGCCCAAATCCGTCATTCCGCTCTTCTTCAACTTATCCATCACGTCGATGATTTCTTCATAAGCTGTTGAAGCTGTGGGTTGAATCAATCCAGTGTTCAAAGAAGGCTCAACTTGTTTCAAGTTTGTAAGAGCCTTTTCGAGACCTTCAAAATTCACCTTCTTGTCTTGCTGTGCTACACGAAACTTACGCAAAGAAGCTGGTACGAGAGAGCTCTGTTGAACCTCAAGATCCAAGTCTCCTTGTGCTGTCATGCGAATCCACACCAAAGGACTTTTCTTCGTGTCCTCTTGCGCCTGGCCGCCGACAGCTTGTTTCACGTTCATCGATCCTACGTTCAACCACACTGCTGTGATCAAAAGGAAGCAGATCGACACTGACAACAAGTCAATGAACGGAATAAGGTTAACTTCAAAATCCAAATGCTTTTTAGAGTGTTTCATTAAAACCTCTTAAAGCTTACGCGTTCACTTCAGTGTTGCGCTCTGATTTAGAAGTCTTGATTTGGTATGAAGTGATCGGTTCGTAAGCGTAGCTCAACCAGTTGTAAACTTTAAGTCCACCTTGGTTCAAGTCTTCAGCCAAACGATTCGCGCGGTTTTGCAAGATTGCATACGCAACCAAGGCAGGGATCGCGGCGATCAAACCGTATGCTGTCGCATTCATCGCTTCAGAGATACCCGCAGAAAGCAAAGATGCTTTTTCAGCAGGATTCGCGAAAGCCACCGCAGCGAAAGACTTGATCATACCAGTGATAGTTCCTAGTAGACCTGTCAAAGTCGCAACGTTACCTAGCATAGACAAGAAAGCTGTGCGGTGATCAAGATGCGCGTTCTCTTCAAGAAGAACTTCATCCATTTTACCTTGGATCTCTTCTTTGCCACCCAAGTTACGAGCTGCCAACGCACCAGCCGCGATAGCGCGAGCTACTGGGTTTTGAGCTGCAGAAGCTTGAGCTTTAGAGATGATGCCATCCATTTCGCCACGGCGAATAGACTCTTCAAATCCAAGAGCGAATGCTGTTTGGTTTGTTTTTCTGCGAACGAAAAGCGCGTACGCTCTTTCGATGATGATCGCAATAGATACAACCTGAATGAGCAAAATTGGCCACATCCAGAAACCACCGTGTTCAAATGCCTGTGCTGCTTTAGTTAGAAATTCCATATAATTCCCCTCCAATCGCCAAAGATTACAGACCATGGTCTAGAGGTTTGCAAAGTTAAATGCGCAATGACACGGAACGAAATCGACAAAAACTTAATTTAATCTTGCCAAAATACCAAAAAAAGTTCGCGGAGGGTTCTGGAACGGATGAAAGAAGCGTCCTCACGGCTTAAGAACCTGCAAGGACGCGGAAGTTACGGATTACTGATTAAAAGTTTTGAGCTTTGCAGCGATGTAAGCATTTAACTGCGACATTGGAATGCGCTCTTGAGTCATTTTGTCACGGTGGCGAACTGTCACAGCTTGGTCACCCGCTGTCTCAAAGTCCACCGTCACACAGAACGGAGTTCCGATTTCGTCCTGACGACGATAGCGTTTACCAATAGAAGCCGTTTCATCATAAGTGACGTCAAAATCTTCCGCCAATTGATCGCGAAGTTTTTCAGCCACTGTTGTCAGCTCTTCTTTTTTAGACAAAGGCAAAACCGCCACTTTATAAGGAGCGATTTCCGGATGAAGACCCATCACGATACGTACGTCTTCTTTACCCGCCTCATCTGTTGTGATCTCTTCACGATAAGCATCACACATGAACGCCAAGAACAAGCGATCACAACCCACCGCTGTTTCGATAACATAGGGGATGTATTTTTCTTTGTTCGCTTCATCGAAGTACTCAAGATTTTTTCCAGAGAACTTCGAGTGTTGAGATAAGTCAAAGTCAGAACGGTTGTGAATACCTTCAAGCTCAGAGAAACCCATTGGGAACTTGTATTCCACATCCACTGCAGCTCTTGCGTAGTGAGCTAATTTGTCGTGGTCTTTGAATTTCAAGTTCTCTGGCTTAATGCCGTACTTAATATAGAAGTTCCAACGTGTTTCTTTCCATTGCGCGAAGTATTTTTCATCCGTGCCTGGCTTTACGAAATATTGCATTTCCATTTGTTCAAACTCACGCGTTCTAAAAATGAAGTTGCCTGGCGTGATTTCGTTACGGAATGACTTACCAATCGCGGCGATACCAAATGGAATCTTGTAACGCGACGATTGTTGGCAGTTTTGGAAATTCACAAAGTGACCTTGAGCTGTCTCAGGGCGCAAGTAAATGATGCTGCCTGAATCTTCCAAAGGACCCATGTGAGTTTTAAACATCAAGTTGAAGTTTCTCTCTTCAGAAAGATTTTTGCTGCCGCAGTTTGGACACTTCTTCTCATTGATATAAGAATCCGTGTTATCCGCACGGAAACGAGTCTTACAGTCTTTGCAATCCACCAGAGGATCACTGAAACCATCCACGTGACCTGACGCTTTCCATACTGTTGGATGCATCAAAATCGCAGCATCAAGACCCACGATGTCTGCTCTGCGAGTCATGGCATTCCACCATGCACGCTTCACATTGAGTTTCATCAAAGAGCCTAGAGGACCATAATCCCAACAGCTTGCAAGACCTCCATAGATCTCACTCGATTGAAATACAAATCCACGACGTTTGCTGAGGGAAACAAGAGTGTTTAAATCCTCACAATGCTTAATTTTCATGCTAGGCTCCAAAGGTAAGAAAAAAGCTGACACTTATGGTTACACTTCGGTCTAGATGCAGTCAAGAAATCGGGGTCTTACTTGATCTCGGACGAGGTCTTAGGGAAGCTATATTTATGCAGCGCGCTTCAAAAAGGTACGGCGTACCTCTTTTCTTCTTTCTTCTTTTAATTCCGCAGGCTCATTCCGAGTCGGTGACTAAGTTTGTAACCAAAGAGGAAAAGATTCGCGAAGAGATGATCGTCATTTCCCGCGAACTCGGTGTCACTTGCACTGAATGTCACAACGTCCAAAACTTCCGTGATGACTCTAAAAAAACCTTCAAGGTCAGCAAAGACCATATGAAGATCACTCAAATGCTCAAAGAAAACGGTTTTGATGGGAAAAAAGGCCCCATGTCCACATGCTATATGTGTCATCGCGGGAAATTGAAGCCGGACTATAAAGAGCCTCTTTCCGCAAAAACTCACTAAAATAAGTGAACCCGACGGCGAGTTATTCCGTCTAAATGCCGGAGGAAACCACCATGAATTTGATAGATCTTTCGATTCGCCGCCCTGTTTTTGCCTGGGTGCTCATGTTTGCCTTGATCGTTTTCGGGGCCATCTGCATGAATCGAATGGGAATCAGCCAACTTCCCGATGTCGACTTCCCCATTGTCAGTGTTTCAGTTACTTATGAAGGGGCCGCCCCTGAAGTTGTTGAAGCCGAATTGATTGATCCTATCGAAGAACGTCTTTTGGCCATCGAAGGAATTAAAGAGATGCGCTCGTCGGCCCGCCAAGGGTCGGGTTCGGTGACTCTGGAATTCGACATCAATCGCAACGTCGATGTAGTTCTTCAAGAAGTGCAAACGGCCTTAAGCCAAATGCGCATGCCTCCCGGAGTTGATCCCGCTGTCGTAAGAAAACAAAATCCAGAAGAAGATCCGATCATTATTATCTCTGTCTTTGGTGAGGCTCCCCTTAAAGAAATGCTCAACTGGACAGAGAATTATTTGCTGGACCAAATTCGCTTCCTTCCCGGTGTCGGTGAAGTGAGCATTGGCGGATTCAGTCAAAGAAACTTGCGCATTTGGTTAGACACAAAAAAACTCGCGGACCTCTATATGACTGTGGGTGACGTTGTCGATGCTCTGAGCACACAGCACTTGGAAAGTGCCGCTGGTCAGTTCACCGAAGGAAGTCGCGAGCTGCGCGTGCGTTGGCTGGGTGAAGCCACCAACGTTGATGAGGTTAAAAATATTCAAATCCTCCGTCGCGGCGGCCAGAGAATCCATGACCGCGAAATCTTTATTCGCGATGTCGCGACTGTTGAAGACGGTCTTTCTGATATTCGCCGTGTCGCTCGTGTCGATGGCCAACAAGCGGTTTCAATGCAGATCCGCAAACAACGTGGCACCAATGAAGTCACGGTCGCAAAAACCATTCATGATAAGTTAGAGCAAATCAAAGACACCTTTCCCAAAGGTTTTCAATATCGCGTGAATGTCGATTACACGCGTTCCACCGAAGCGACCGTTGATTTAACAATTGAAAAACTTTGGGTGGCAGCGCTTATCACGATTTTGGTTTGTTTCTTTTTCTTAGGAAGCATTCCCGCCGCGATCAATATTCTCTTTTCAATTCCGACATCCATCGTTGGAACATTTATTATTCTTTATTTTTCCGGATTTACGCTCAATCTCTTCACCCTGCTCGCTTTGACCCTTTCCATTTCCATTGTCGTCGATGATGCCATCATGCTTTTGGAAAATATCGTGCGCCACTATCGCATGGGAAAAGGCTCTGCCAAAGCAGCTTCTGATGGCGCCAAGGAAGTTCTTCCTGCCGCCATTGCCGCAACCCTGGCGGTCGTCGCCGTGTTCCTCCCCGTGGTCTTTATGGATGGAATCATCGGAAAATTCTTTTTCCAATTCGGCGTTACGATGAGTGCTGCTGTTTTGATTTCACTCCTAGAGGCTGTCACCATCACCCCGATGCGGGCTGCGGCCTTTTTAAGTAGCGAGCCGAAAGTTTCAAAACTGGAACATTTTCTGGATGAGGTTTTCGAAAAGCTTTCGCACATTTATCAAAAAATCCTGCATACGACTTTGCGCTGGAAGTATGTCATCGTTTTTGGGTCTGTGGTTTTCTTCGTCGTGTCTTTATTCTTGGTAACAAAAGTTCGTCAGGAATTTGTTCCACCTCAGGATCAGGATTTAATCATCGTCTCAGCGCAAACTCCTCCGGGCACTTCGCTTGAAACCACAAGTGAGGCGGCAAAAAAACTGGAAGATATTCTAAGAAACAATCCTTACGTTAAGGGTTTCTTCGTCTCTGTCGGCGGCGGGGGCGGTGGCTCCAACGTCAATCAAGTATTTATGCCTGTAAATTTAAAACCTCGCGCTGAACGTGATAAAACTCATTCTGAAATCATGAATGATCTGCGTGGTGAGTTTAAAAAAGTCAAAGGTATGCGTGTGACCATGCGGGATATTTCAGCGAGAAATCTTTCTTCGGGTCGTCAAAATCCCCTCGCCATCAACTTGCGTGGACCGGATCTAAAAGTTCTTTTGGAAAAATCTGAGGAATTAATGGACCGCCTGGAAAAAGAAAAATTGGCCGTGGATCTTGATACGGATTTCCGCACAGGTATTCCCGAACTCGTTTTAACTCCGAGTCGCAAAGCGATGTCGGATCGTGGCGTTTCCGTGGGAGACGTAGGCGAGGTTCTTTCTGCCGGCGTGGGGGGACTTCGTCAAGGCCGCTACACCGCTGATGGCCGACGCTACGACATCCGTTTTAAAATTCGTGAAGATCAACTTCGTACCTCTGAAGATTTTAACAAACTTTACGTGCGCAATAATTTCGGGAACCTCATCCCGATGTCACAACTCGTGCACATCAAGGAAGGCAACGCCATTCAAGGTATCAGCCGCGTGAATCGTCAAAGATCTATTTCTGTCTTCGGAAATCTATTCCCGGGACAATCACAAGCCGCCGTCTTGGAACGCGCTGGCGCTATTGCCAAAGAAATCCTGCCGACAGGTTATTCATTCGCTCTTGAAGGGGCCTCTGCCGGATTTGCAGAGTCTTTCAAAAGCCTGTACTCGGCTCTTATGGTTGGTATTCTGGTCGCTTTCTTGATTCTTGCTGTGCAGTTTAACTCTTTCATTCATCCGATTTCGGTTTTGGTGGCTCTGCCTTTCAGCGTTACCGGAGCTTTGGTGGCACTGTGGATGTTTAATATCTCTTTGAACCTTTTCAGCTTCATCGGATTGATTGTCTTAATGGGTATTGCGAAAAAGAACTCGATCTTGCTTGTGGAGTTCACAAACCAAGTGCGACGTCATGGTCAGAGCAATATTGAAAATGCTTTGCTTGAAGCCTGCCCTGTTCGTCTGCGCCCGATCTTGATGACATCCGTGGCAACCGTGGCGGCGGCCACACCTCTGGTTTTGGGTTCGGGCATTGGTTCAGAAACACGTCTTCCGATGGGTCTTGCGATTATCGGAGGAACTATTGTTTCGACACTTCTAACTTTGTTTGTGGTGCCAGCTCTGTATTTGATGCTTTCTCCTTTAGAAAATAAGAAGAAAGCACCAGAACTTTAGGGAGTTTTTTTAGCTGCTGGCGGCGTCGGTGACGGTGGCGCTGGCATGTAAGTCTTGATATACCCTTCAACGGCCTTCGTGAAATCTTCCTCGTTGGCCACCTTGTTGAACTCTTCCATGATTTTTTTGCTTTCAGCATTCTGCTTAAAAGCAATGCCGTATTCATTCAACGCCACCATTTTCTGATTGATTTGCAAAATCTGGGCATAAGGTTGCGCTTGAGGGTCTGTGGCAAGAATGAATTTCAGAACGTTCTGATCTATAAATATATAGTCAATGCGTTTATTGGCGAGCTTCAAAATATTTTGAATGTCTTTCGGCGCTTCTTCAAGAGCCCCTTCTTTTCCCTTAAAAACATCGGCCACTTGCGAACGAAGAGTGTAACCGCCCACATTGCCACCTTTGTACTTCAAAAGATCCGCAGGAACTTTCCAGTGAATGGGCTTGTCTTTTCTTTCGGCGACCACCCACGGAGTTTTATATACTATCTTGGATAAAGTCATTCCTTGCACGAAATCATCATCGACGAAGGAAGGAAAAAATCCATTGATACGATTGTCACTCATGCCTACATTACGCGTTCTTTGAATCGGCACAAAACGAACCTCTAAATCATAACCGATCTTTTTGAATATATGTCTAAGTCCATAGATCGCCGCGCCCTGCTCTGGAAGTTTCGGACTCATAAAGGGAGGAATATCCATGGAAATGAGAGTCACCTTTTTCAATGGGTCCGCAAAGGTCGGGAAACTTAAACAACAAATGAGAAGTGCAATCAGAGTTTTCATTCTCTAAGGATAAAAAAGGATCTGGGATATGACAATTGTCTCATCGAACAAAAGACGGTCAAATCATTACATTATTTTTAAAAAGCTAGGTACAATACTAAAATGCTACGGACGACGGCGAGAACAGTTTATTTTATTGCGGGTTGGGTTTTTCTCCTCTTGGGAGTTATTGGTGTTTTCTTGCCGTTGCTTCCTACAACACCGTTTTTACTATTGACGGCATTTTGTTTTTCACGCAGTTCAGAGCGCTGGCACAAGTGGTTGATCAATCAACCTCATCTTGGTCCTTTTATTTTGGACTGGCAAAGACACGGCGTTATTCGTACTCGTGCAAAAGTATTGGCAACGGTCTTGATGGTTCCACTCGTATCCATCTCTTTAGCCAGCGGCAAAGTTCCTCTTTACGCGAAAGTCTTGGCGGGAGTTGTGTGCTTAGGCGTGTTGATTTTTATCTGGACACGCCCCTCAAAAGAAAACCCTTAATAGTCTTCACACTCTACATCATCAAACCAAACTGTTCCGATCACTGAAGAGTTTGCATCCATACCCAAAAGTAAGTTTTGACGTTTTGCAAATTTGCCCGGAAGTAAACTGGGTTCTCCGTGGCTGGAGCACACAGCATAGCTTAGGTCCACGACTGCTAAAGTGTCTCCGACTTCTAAGGCTTGAGTTTCACCTTTGTTTACAACGTAATAGTAGATGCGGGCTTCATCGTGATTTTGAACGATGACACTGACATAGTCAGCCCCACGAACTGCCGCGATATCTTGAGTTTTCTTTTGACCTTTGAGTAGTTCGATAAGAAGAGACTTTGCTTTGGCACTGTCAGTAACAAAAACTGCATTAGCATCATTTTCGCTACCCAATTCTTCGCCGACAGAAAGCATCAAGGATTTGGCGTCAGCAAGATTTTTAACGGGAGTCTGAGCCCACGTTGTTTGCGGTAAAAGAAGGCCTGAAAGAATCACACTTGTAAAAAGCTGTTTTGAAATCATATTCGTCTCCGTTGGTTGGGCTTCTTATATAGAGCCTGACGGAGTTTGGGAAATCAGTTCATCGGATTTTAATATTCCTTGAGCGCATAAGGAACCTAGGACTTAAAGTAAACCGA
This sequence comes from Bdellovibrio sp. HCB-110, assembly GCF_047323225.1. Lineage (GTDB taxonomy): Bacteria > Bdellovibrionota > Bdellovibrionia > Bdellovibrionales > Bdellovibrionaceae > Bdellovibrio. The sequence continues at coordinate 1,223,054 of NZ_CP178750.1, read as the reverse complement.
TTAAAACTGAAGCTCACCACACACTTCCAGACGGAAACGGCCTCGTCCCGTGGAGTGCAAACGAATGGTGGGACATTGCTCTTCAAGGCGCTTACGCAAAAGAATCAAACGAGTTTCCAAATTGTCCTTCACTTCTGGAAGTTGCAGACTCTTTTCCGCCCGGAGCTCCATATTTGAAAACTCACTTCGTCCTGTTTTGTGATAGGTTTGCAGAAGATACCACAGAATTCGTGCCGGGATATTTTTAATCAAATACTGATCGTTCACAAAAATAAGTTCGGAGTCAGAAACAAAACGCAGGCGTAAAGCCGTTTTGTCATTCGATGGAGGTGTCGAAACCGCGACGGATTCAGCCTTCAGTCCCGCCCCTTGATTTTCAAGAGCGCGAATACCGACGGCCAAAAAGTTACTCACCGTTGAAAGCAGGAGCTGCTCTTTAACTCCCCAATAGAATTTCGTTGCCGACTCCACCGCGAGTACGCCGATAAATTCCCCTTGAACACTCAAAGGGGCCGCGATTTGCGAAGCGGGATTGGTCAATCCAGGAAGAGGAATTCGCAGAGAAAGACTTTCTTGGGTGTGTCCTTGTTTAACCGCTTGGGCATAACGAAGCCCTTCACCAAGTGCGCTCACCTGCAAGAGTCGACCATGCTCCGCACAAAGTCCGATCAGACCTTCTCCCCATTTGACCTCGGCACCGACTCCTCCAAAAGAGTAACCAAAACTTGAGTGCGTGATCAGAGACTTTTGTTGTGGGTCCGCTAAAAGGAGAATCATGTGTGACCACCCCAAATAGCGATTCAGAATATGCATTGAATGATCCAAGAAATCTTCCAAAGTGGACAGAGAACTGATTTTATCCGAGATCACACGTAGAAGTTCTAAATCAGCAAGACTCACTCCATTGCCGCACATATCAGGCATTGGAAAATCCGTTTGATTATTTATTTCATTAATCTCAACCACTTCATAAATATCCGCAGCCTTCAATTTGAAAACAGAACCCATCCCCTCATAGGCCGCAATGACATCAAGTTTAAGTGACATCTGCTGATAAACAGGACCCTGCTCTTCACTGCGCAGATATTTTACTTTCATATTGTAGGACTGAAGATTTCCCGGATGACGGACTTTGATCACCGCCAGAGGATTTTCTAAAAGATTGGCGCGCGTTTTATTGAAGAACTGGTAGGACGTCGCCACATGTTTTTCGTCTATTTTAAAAACATGGCTTAAATAAGAAACGTTGGGAACGCCTTCTTTCGAGCACGTCGCAATAATGGAGGGGACAACACCTTCTAAACAGCAGGCCAGATCCGACAAAGTCACACTCATGCGCGCTCCAGCTTTTGTCCCGCTTGAGGGCCCGGAGTTTGAATGAATATATTTTCAATATCGACTTCAATCGTCATATCGGCCTTTAATCTGAGCCCCATTGCGGCCTCATTAGGGACACCGATCAATTGAATCTCTTTACGAAATCTCTGAGACCAGCTTATAGATTTGTCTTTCTCTTCGGCCGCCATCGCATGCACGTTCGCGACTTTGCCTTTAAGCTGCGCCGCTTGGAAAGTACAAGGACGAGATAGAGAAATAGCGATACATCCATTGTTTTTAATATTGCTGAGGCATTTTGCCGCGTGCTCTTCTGAAACAAAGAGCCTGGCTTTACTGGCATCTTCATTGAGGTGCAACCCTAAGACCTCACAAAGGTCCGGCCATAGATGCTCGTCCCGGGTCGACATAACCATGCTCACACCCGTTGTTTCGATTAACTGTCGCAGCTCATTAGAATTCATCACGGACACATCCTACAGGGCGTTTAGGAAAAATTTAAGATCTTTTTAGGACATTCCTAGCAATAGACGGACAAAGAAAATGTTAGATTTTCTTATCTCAATCAAAGGAGTGAGTATGAAAACGGCACAGTTTGCGTTCCTGGGACTTCTTATCCTCAGCCAAGTGACTTTAGGTCAGAACAAGCGAAAATCTGTCAACAATGAACCGACAATAGAGCATGGACGTTATTTAATCCAAGTGACGGGTTGCAACGACTGCCATACTCCCATGTATGGCCCTAAAAACGGAGCCGTGCCGGAAAAAGAATGGCTGAGTGGAAGCGACATGGGCTGGAAAGGTCCTTGGGGCACAAGTTACGCAACCAATCTTCGCACGCGTGTCGCCAATATGACGGAAGACCAATGGGTTCAGTACTTGAAGAATTTAAAGGCTCTGCCACCGATGCCTTTCTACTCTGTGAATGTGATGAGTGAACAGGACTCGCGCTCTATGTATCGCTTCATTCGCTCTTTGGGAAATCACTCGCAAGTTATTCCAACGGCGCTGCCTCCGGGCGAAATTCCTAAGACGCCGTATGTGAATTTTGACGTGATTCCTCCTCAAGCCAAGAAATAAGACGCCGATTTTGTCACCCTCGGTGAAGTTCAACATTTCACTTTGAGATCGGCGTTTTCTAACTTCATTTAATGGCTTCTTACACTGCATGAACTTTGCTTTGAATGTTCATAAGTGTAAGGAGCCCTCATGCGTTTGCAAAAAGTTTTATTTTTTCTCATTTTGGGACTGCAACTTGCCACTCACCAGTGGTCCGCAGCGCCCGAACAGATTATTGCACGCGCTCCGCAGAGTGTAGCTCCGAAGCCGGCTTCCATCGGTCATTACTTTTTTGTGACCGGAACTGAAGGCTGCCCTAAAGAAATCGAATGGTCCGCACAATGTGGTGGTTTTACATTGAGCCCCGCTGACGAAGGCGATACACAAAATTTTTGCAACATCAACAAAGGTTCTAAGGTTGTTCACGAGGAAGTTGAACAGGGAAAAAAGAAAATCCTGACTTACGTCACTCGTAAAGACAATGTTATCCGCAAGAAAGAGACGATTCTTCTTTCAAACTCGGAAACGGCAGTGACTCTTGAACAAGAAGACACCATTATCTTCGATGAAACGGGAAAATTCTTGTGGGAGCACAGCCAAAATCGCAAAGGCTTTAGCTGTCTTTATTCTCGATAAATTTGCCGGCGCCCGCCGACTACTTTTTATTCAGGATGGCGTGATAAGCGGTTTCTAAAAACTCCACGGAGTCTTTATCTGAACGACGAATGGCGGCCTGATAGGCCTCTGTGACGAGTTTGATGGACGCTCCCGCTGGAACTCCCAGCACTTCATAAGCATCCCAACTGTGACCATTGTAATTAAACATCACATTTAAACTTTTCACTGTGGCACCCTCGATATCAGGGTGACGACGCAAAGCTGCGCCTGGTGGAGGTGGTTCCGGGGTCGCCTCCATGAGTGGCGGTGCGCTATCCTGCGCTTTCATATTCAACTGCGTCGGACGGCGTGGGCCTCCGCGTGATAGGAGATACCAGAAGATAAAAGCTCCCGCCCCTACCAAATTCAATGTCAAAAAGTCTTGGCTATTCATTCAACTTCTATTATTCGTTGTGAGCACAAAATTATCAAGGAGTCCCATTCATGGCTGCCCCAAATCCCTTTGAAAAACAGACGCCAATTCCCGGAGTGAAACATATTATTGCCGTAAGTTCGGGCAAAGGAGGGGTTGGAAAAAGTACGGTGGCAACTAATCTTGCTATGGCTTTAGGCAAAAAAAGCAAGGTCGGTTTACTTGATGCGGATATTTACGGTCCGAGCATTCCTCGTATGTTAGGAACTTTGGGACAAAAACCGCAAATCAATCCCGAAACAAATCAACTGGAACCAATCACTCGTTACGGCATTAAACTTATGAGTATTGGTTTCTTGGTGGAAGAAGGTGCGGCCGTCGTATGGCGTGGTCCGATGCTCTTTAAAGCTATGGATCAATTCCTTCGCGATGTGAACTGGGGCGAGTTAGATTACCTTCTAGTGGATCTTCCACCGGGCACAGGTGACATCCAACTGACGTTAGCTCAGAAAGTTCCCGTTGCAGGAGCCGTGGTTGTTTCTACCCCGCAGAACGTGGCCTTGCTTGATGTGAAAAAAGCCGTCGACATGTTCCAACGCGTGAATGTGCCGATGCTAGGTATGATTGAAAACATGGCTTACATGATCAATCCTGTGAACGGCGAAAAAATGCAGCTCTTCCCTAAGGGAGAAATGGATTCTTACGCCGATTCAAAAGGCATTGCGAAATTGGGAGCGATTCCATTCAATCCTTCAGTAGGTCTTGCCTGCGAAGCAGGTATTCCTATCGTTGAAGCCAACAGCAACGGTGCTGAGGCGCAAGAGTTCCTGAAGATTGCGGATCGTATTCGCGAAATTTTGCCGTAACGGCGGATGCCGGCAGTGCCGAAGCGCCCGTGGCGCGCAGGCTGAAGCAGCTTCTTTTATTTTTTCTAACAAAAAGGACTACTTGCGGAGTCCTTTTTTCATTTCTTTTCGTTTCATCCCAAAACAAATTCCTGCGCATTTTCTCAGAGCGAAACGCATTTTCGACGTATTTTGAGAATCGAACATAGTGCTATTGAAAATAAAACTTTGGTCGAGTTATCCTGAAAGAGTTGAAACCACATGGCTCGGGAGACTTACCTCGGGTAAGTGACAGCTTTTAGGGCCAGGCTAAGGGAGGACGCGGATGAAAAATCGAATTCACGATCATCATGATGAACCACCGAAGTGACGTGCGAATCACCAGGATTACTACCAAGAGGTTTCGGGTTCAGGCCTCTCTAAAGAACGATGAACTGGTTGGATCTATCAAGAATAACTCAAAGGAGGTTCCTAGGGTTATACTCGTTAGGATTTAGATCCTTCCTTTGCCTCAAGGCAAACCGTCGGAAACGGCGGGACGCAAAGCTAAAGGGGTGTCGGTGCAAGCCACGCCAGCCAGCTGCCAAAGGTGAGTCACCTGAGGAATCAGAGGTGTGCATATGGAAGGAACAATTACATACAAGGATTGGTTTCATTCCCCTTAGCTTGCGAGTTATCAATGACGATTCCTCGCAAGCACTTTTTTAAGACCTTGCGAATCAAAATCCCTTCCTGGGATTTTTGTTTTTGTAATATCTGTAACCACAAATTTTCTGAAAATAAAATGGCGGCATCTTAACTGGACCGACGCCAAAATAAATTCAAACAATGGCCTCCTAAAAAATGGAGGTTCCAATGAAAACAATTTTGTTTCTATTAATCACGGCCGCATCTTTCTCTGCACAAGCGAAGCTTGAAAGTTTTTACGGGCGAGTATCCAATTATGGATTTAAGTACACTTGCACTTATCAGAACGACACCGGGGCTGCGCAAGACATGAAATATGTCATCTTCTCTTTCGATCGTCTCTCTGGTGAAAATCCAGAGTTCGAAGTCCAAGAGCGTATTGATAAAGTCGTTCACCCAGGAGAAGTTCTCCAATACTCCGTGCGCGAACCAAAGGCCCACATCGCAAGACACTGTCGATATTTAGCGCGCTAAAACTCATGACCCCCGAATTGCCCTCGGGGGTCCGTGAAAAAATAGTGAACCTGGGAGTTCACTGACATTGTTACCATAAGTAACGAAAATAATTTGTTTTTCGCGCAAGCCTCCTATTTAGCTTTGATCTTGATGGCTTGAACCGAGTCGCAAATGTCTTCTAAGCTTCTGCATGGAGGTCCATCCATGCCTGTAGAAACTCCAAATGAAAATCCCAGTATTGTGGATTACTCTGACTATAGAGACTTTCTTGCCGCGCGATTTCGCTATTTGAAAACTGTGAAAAAGAATTTTTCATATGCCATCGCCGCACGCAAAACAAACGTAGCGCCGAGCTACTACAAGAATCTCTTTCGCAAAGACCGCCACTTAGGACTTGAGAATCTGGGCCGAGTTTCAAAAACTCTTGAGCTGAATGGAACAGAACAGGCCTATCTTCTTTTTCGATTGATATCGCATATTGTTCCAGATCAACAGCTTTTAGAAATTTGTCGGAAAAGTCTGGATGTTTTTAAAAATGAAATCAAGAGAGGCTAAAAGTGAGACCCATGAGTGCTGACGAACTGACCGTCTATCGCGAAAATATCCGTAGTTTATTAGAATCTTTTGTAAAAAATCTGGTGGATGAAACAGAGCGTGACTCCATCGGCGTCGACGTGCAGATCGGCGACAAAACAACCGTTTATAAAATGTCCTTCAATAAAAAATGCTTAGGAAAAATCCTTGGCGTCAGAGGAAGAAACATCAGCGCCCTACGAACTCTGATCTTTGCAATGTGCGCGCGACAGGGTTTTCGGGCCGTTATCGAGGTTCCCCATTATCCTAAAGAGGTCAATATCCGGAACTAAAAAGGACGGCCTCCATTGAGTTGAATCACTTGGTCGGTTCCGCTCACGTTGATATATTTTCCGTAGTTCATATTTGTCCATGAATAGCCACAGTACGATCCTCCTGAAGACGAATTGGGAAATGTGGAAATAGATCCTTGAATAGCACCGCGGTCTTCATTTACCGAAATTTTGAGTGTCCCAGTCAGAGAGATGCTAGCAGCAAATGTCTTAGCCGGCCCTAGAGTGGCTGAATAAGTTCCCTCCCCCATGGCGACAATAGCAACCACCGTAGAGCTATTCGGAGCCAAAGTCCATTTACCTTCTCCTGTATAGCTCGAAATGCCACTGGCGCTCGCGCTGGTTTTTGTGCCGCTCACATTTCCACACACCACCACAGTTGTATTCATACTGTAAGCAGGACAGCACATATTATTGCCGTAACTTCCCGAACCATTATTGAACGACACCGTGCCTGTTTGCGGAATTTTGGAAAGATTTGAAAGAGTAATTTTGACGATAAATCCCGAAATAATGGGAGTTCCTTCTGCCATACTGGTAGGTTCTTCCCAAACGCTTTTTTTGTAGTCGTGATAAGAAACCAAATCCAGAGGTGGAGAAATTAAGGTTCTTCCGGCAAATCCCTGTGAGCATGTTAGAAACAACAAGCCTAATATTAATGTTCTAATAGTGCACATAAGGACTCCTCTTTAAAAAATATAATAGGGTCTGCCGACTTGTTTTCCACGAGTCAGCCCAAGTGTTCTGGTGTTTTCAATGTCTTGTTCATACGTATCAGGGAAGGCCGAGCATATAAATTTCCGACCGCTTGCGTGAGTCACCACAAATTCAGGTTCAAGACCTGCTAAATCAGCAGAGGCCGCCACCGACTTTATCAGAACATAAAATAGCTTTCCGGAATCTGACTTTAAAAGAAATGTAGAAATGCTGGCAGATGAATTTTCGGAATTCAAAATCAAACTATGGTTGCCCGTCGTTCCGGCGATACCGGACATGCCTTGAGACCATCCCATCTGCCCTAACTTACAAATCGGAACAAGAGCCTTGGTTGTCATATCCAAATAGCTGATCGTGGTGTCTTCCCCTTCGCCATCAATCGTGATCAGTTGGTCTTCCCCTTGGTCCTCGCCCAACACTTCAATATCGTCCACATTGACCAAAGCTTCTTTGTCGTAGACAGGAAAAACTTTAACGCCATTGAGAGTGCCATTCTCAGCAACAAGGTAAGTGCTGCCACTGAGTTTTCGGAAATTGACGATCTGACCATCATTCGCCCGCAGACCGAAGAAATCCTCCCGATAGTAAGCAACACCTGAACCACCGCCTAGGTTGGCAATGTCATCGCACGATGATCCGGTATACTGACGAAACTTTGACCACATTTGATTGCGACAAGGATCGTTGGCTGTAGGGTACTGCTGCACAATTTTAAGGTCCCCAGAATCCAAATGCATGCGATTGGGAGAATCCGAAGTGAACAATGAAAAACGACTGTTGGCCGCGCGTTCTCCATTGATATAAAGAATGGCATTGAACTCCGCACGATCCTTGGCTGTGAAGGTGTTGTTATAAAAGAAATCAATTTGCACACGGTCCATGGACACCGTCATCACTTTTCGTGTCAGAGGCCCTTGAGCCGGAGAATCCTCATCGATCTGCCAGTCCTCACCATAAGTAAAAAGACCTTGTTCATCCGGCGTGAGCCCCGTAAGATCCGCTGTCGTAAAAACAGTGATCTTTTTTCCCGCAAGCCTTGTGCAGTGATGGCCTTCTGCCAAAGCGCGAAGAAATAAATGAGCGTCATCACAGTGGCGTGTTTCGATCATGTATTTAGCTTCCGCAAAACGCACGGCCACCATAAAGGTTTCAATAGACGAACTGAGGGTCAAACGATGTTGAGAGCTTTGTCGCTGCCTTATGGCTTCCTTGATTTGATCATTAATCAATGCGACCACCGCACTGACAATAATTCCTAAAACTCCCACTAGAATCAAACTCAAGACAATATTTCCGCGCTGATTAGAATGAGCTGACATGATAAGCCTCACTATAGATGCGCGGGTCTACGGCGCCACTCCTATAATCACGATTGATCTGCAAATAAAAGCTGATGGCGTGGATGTACTCTTGCTTGATCAAAGAAAAAGCGCTTTTAACAATCTGTCCTTCCGTTTCACCAGTAAGAGCCACGGGTAACGGCGAAGGAATTCCCAACACCTGGCATCCCGAGGTGTCACAGTAGGCCTCTGAAAAGGCCGTCGCGCGGATCTGCGTTTCTCCTGCAAAGGGCTTGCTGAAAATCTGCTGAGCATTCAAGCTCACAACACCTTCGGTTCGAAGAAAAACTTTAGTACAAGAAACTTTGTCTGCAGAGTCCAAAGAACAGTCATTCACGACCAAGTTCATTTCGCTATCGACACGATACATTCCTACGCTCATCAAACGCACTGGGGAAAGCTTCATGGGAGGTCGCCCCATGGCATTTAAAATCGTGGTGCTATCCGGATTGCTCACACCAGAATCAGGAATCAAGAAGGGCTTCACGGGAAGCGTATAAAGCCGGGATCTGTTTTTTGTGTATTTGATGCAATCTGAATTCCCGGCATAGCGAGCTTCCCCAAATATGCCAGTCGCCGAGTCGTATTGAGGGTCAAATTTTTGCAAACTGCCTGCTACAGAAAACAACACTGAGTTTGGTTCATCCGTCAAAGTAACAACGGTGTTAATGGCCAGACCAATTTCACCACTGGGCATTTGTGTTCCGTTTGAGCTCACCTGAACAGCATCCCCTGAGACATTCAAATATCCGAAATCTTCCACTGACGTATCTACCAAAAGAGTTTTTTCATCGAGCGGACAGATGATCGGAAGAGAAGGACTTTTCACATCAGAATAAACCCACAAATAGGAGGTGGAGTTTTCGCAGGCCTCAGAAAGACTCGCACATTTTCCTTCATAGGGAATCACCAACCGTCCTAAAGGAAGTCCTGAAGTTTGTCCCGCAAAGGCGTAAAAATGAATATCGGACCTCAGCATATTTCTTTGCAGGAATCCCATCAATAGATTGGCGTCTGTTTTCACGGAGCGATTCAGAAAAACTTTATTGAAATCTTTGGAGATGTCTGAAAAAGCCGCCGAGATTGCAAAGATACCCACCAAAGTCACTGCCAGAGCCACCATAATTTCCACGATAGAAAAGCCGCGCTGATTTTTTACCACGGCCCCCTCCGAACTTTGACGGTCTTGTACTCTAACTTTTGAGTTTTTGTAGAGAAGAAATAATAGTTAAAAGACAACTCCAAAAGGTGATTCGCGACGATGTGTTTACAAAACATCAAATCAATACAACTGGGGGATGCGTAGTGAGGACCGATGAAAAAAGCCAAGTTTTTCCCGAGCAACTCCCCCATGGCAGGAATGTTGTTATTTCCGGCGTTGATGGGCACGCCCACTTTTTCTGTTGCCAACGTGATGTCTTCACAGGGACTGCTGGTTCTTGGCTCCCAAGCGTTCTTTTCATTGCAAAGACGTGTGATTTTATAACCAGGAGATTTGAAAATATCCGTCAAAATAGTGACGGAGAGGTCGTTGGATTTACTTTCCCGCGAAAGATCTGAAGAGACCGCCCAGTAGTTGTTAAATACAACGGCCGCCGCCATTGTTGCAATAGAGACAACAAGAATGGCAACAAGGCTTTCTAAAATGGTGAGACCTTCGCTGCTTCGGAGTATATGCATTTATTTAAGGATAAGGAAGATGGCTGTCTGGGTAAAGGCAGTCCTACAAACATCTGTCCGCTCAAAGCGTATAATAAAAATGCTTTCACCCTGAGTTTCTTGACACCAAAACATCGGAGGCAGATGCTTATATTGGACTGGGAGGACCATGAAAAATCAAAAAGGCATGTCATTAATGGAAATGCTTGTGAGCATCGCCATCATGGCAATTGCGATGGCCGGTGTCGTCACCCTGCAAATGCATCAGCAAAAAGAGACACGCGCCATTTCCGAAAAACTTGCTTTATTGGATTTTGAAAAGCTTCTTATGACCTCTATGATGGATGGCTCAACGTGTAAGTTTGTTTTGAACGATCCGACACCATTGACCTTCAACTCGACGGCACTGAATTCCAGCGCACCACAATACTTAACGCCATCACGTCCTCTTTATGCCAAAGTCAATGGTGGCACTCCCGGTGCTGTGATTGCCCAACTCAACCAGCCTCTGACTCCGGACAATACGTCCTTGGTTCCTCGCACTATTCGTTTAAAAATTGAAAGCGGCAACGGATCTACATACGTAGGACGATGGGAAGTTCATTTTGATTCAGCCCGTTTGGTTCGCGCTTTGAAACCGGTGACTGCTTCTGCGGTTCTAACAGTCGACAACAGCACTCCCACCGCAGCGCGAGTTGTTGATTGCATAGGAAGCGGAGTTTCGCAATTTGTGAACGTCACATACCATTCTTTTTGCGCGACACCTCCAGGTGGCACTGTTTTGAAACCTGCACAGCCAAATCGAATGTGTGCTCTGAGTGCCACCGATGACGACGTTGGTCCTATGGCCTTAGCTAGCGATTACAAATGTCGTGTCGAAGGAAATGCGGCCTCATGGATGGGATTTGCTCCTTTGGGATGTGGTCAAGTTGCCTGTATTGCAGTATGTTTTGATGTGCAGTGAGTGCATCGCCTGTCCGCTGAGAGCGCATAGCAAAAAGACTCATTCAGAACTCGGATCTTTCTTTTCGGCTGTCTAAGCATTCGAACGGTGATAGTTCATCCTTCATGCCCACAAACACCTCGTCCTTAATACCCAACAAGTGTCCTAGCATTTTGGAGTACAACGACTATAGAGACTTTCTTGCGGCGCGCTTTCGTTACTTGAAATCTATCAAAAAAAACTTTTCTTATGCGATTGCCGCGCGCAAAACGGACGTGGCACAAAGTTACTACAAAAATCTTTTTCGCAAGGATCGACACCTGAGCCTTGAGAATCTTGGCAAAGTTTCCAAAACTCTCGAGCTGAATATCACCGAAGAGTTTTATCTTCTTTTTAAATTGGTGTCTCTTCTCGTACAAGATGCACAGGGTTTCGAAATTTGTCGCAAAAATCTAAACGCGCTCGCTACGGAACTTAAACTGCAAGAGACAAAGAATCTGATCGTTCCGAAAGAACCGCTAGAAATCGACAAAGATCTAAATCCCCTTTATTTTTACGCGATTCTGCATCTTTTTGATTGGCCGAATTTTTCGCCAACAGTCGATTGGGTAAAATCTCGTCTGTTTGTAAATGACTTGGATGACGAGACCTTGAATCACTACATTCTCAGGGCCAAGGAATTATATGATTCCTTAAGTGAACAAAAAATTACGCTGGAAGAATTTCGACCCGCACCTTTAGCGCACGGTGTGTGCGTAAGAACTCGAGAGCCCTCTCACTCGATACTCACAGAAATTTTAAATATAGAAAACTACCACTCTAAAGTTCACAACTATGCTGAACATAGACACATGGTAAACATCTCGGAAGACGGCCTCAGAGAAATCACAAGCCTATTCGATGAGGTGCGCGAAAAGCTCTCGGAAATACAAAAAAAATATTCCGGAGCATTACCGACTCGCACTCTCTTTTGGACTCACTCAATTTATAACTTAGCACGAGAAAAAGAGACCAAGGAATTTTGAGTTACGTCCGCTTAATTGGACAGTCCAGCGGAGAAACAGAGCCCGATTTAGGATCAAACTGAATTTTCATAAGTCACCCCTTACCAGCTTTCAGATCTTTCCCGATTTCTGCAAGAGAATTATTTTGCGACTTATTGTTCTTCAATATAGAGACACTCAATCACGTAGTTACTACCCGTATTCGAAGCGTAAACGCTGCCATAAGTTGGATAACAAGATCCATTCGTCACAACTCCATTACTTGAAAGGGTATTAGCGATAACATCGTAAGTCAGCGTCGGGGACGGAATTCCATTGCTGCAATCCCCGGCAATCCAGGTTCGACTATAGTAAGTGCCTGACGTGGTTGAACTGCCCGTCGAATAACTGCATCTTGTGGTGTGGGACCGCAAGGATTTCCAGGTCGTCCCATTGCAAAATTCCATTTGTTTTGAAGTCGAATTATAACGTTGTTGACCTTCATTCGCCGTATTACAGACTGAGGAAGTATTTCCAAATTTAACCTCACCAGCAACATCCAGTTTCGCCGTGGGAGTAGTCGTTCCAACCCCCACATTACCGCTCACACGATAAGCATTTCCCGAAGCCTCATTCCATGATCCTGGTATTGCTCCCCCACTGCTTCCAGCAATGTAGCCACGATAGTAGATATTATATTGATTGAGAGTGTCTGTATTATAGGAATACGTCACCTGAATGACCATTTGATCCGTCAAAGCCGGACGCCACGGGACAATTATTTCAACGATTTCGGTATTTGCATAATCATTGAACCCTTGCTTCACGTAAGAAGCTTTATAGTCACTCTCTGTTGTCCCCACCTGATAGGCATCAAAGGCAAGATATCCATGTGTATTGATCGCCGAAGATCCATGATTGTACTGAACCCCGATAATCACAGCGCGAGTATCTTCGGGAAGAGTCACCGGAGCATTGATTGTATAAGTCGGCGTCACACCATGAAGAGTTATCCCCGTCATCAAGGCAGCATTGCCCTTACGAATATCCAAATTGCCAGCATCAGGATTGCTTGCTGTCGTTTGCACACTCCCGTCTGGGAAGCGGAATCCTCCCGACGAAGAATGAACGATCCCGGCCACCTGCAGTGGATACCCAGGACTGGCAGTTCCGATGCCGACTTTTCCATCGGCAAGAATAGTCATTTTTGTTGTGCCATTCGTTTCAAAATTCAAAGGATAGTTATCATTTGTTCCAAAGGTGGCATTCCCAGCAAATGAATTTCCATTGTTAATGAATACCGAGCCCGTTGTGAAAGTCGAGCAGATCATCATTCCTGTCGCATCAAATGAAATTACTTGGCCGACGGCACAGTTAAATGTTGTAACAGCAGAGCCCGTTCCATTGGAGGCAAGCATTCTGTTAGCCGTGAGCGATGTCACTCCTGTACCGCCTTTGTTGACTGGAACAGCGGAAGGAAAATTCGCAGGATCAGCGCTGATAGTTCCTGAAGAAACAGCGATACCCGCACCGACTTGCACGGCACCTTTGGCTCCTGTGGTGGCATCATTGATCGAGATCGCTGGAGTCGTTGATCCTGTTGCGACAACGATGGGAGCTGTGCCAGTGACATTCGTCACAGTTCCATTTGTTGGCGTGATCCATTGAAGACCTGAAGCTTGAGCCGAGTTGGCTGATAAAACTTGTCCATTTGTTCCGACGGGAAGACGGATATTATTTGTTCCATCACGAGTGAGAATATCTCCTTTTGTTGTTAAAGGAGAAAAGCCATTGAACGCGGCTAATGCCGAAGTTTGTCCCGTACCGCCGTTGGCGATTGGTAAAGTGCCTGTAACTTCCGTCGCTAAGTTGACTGCGGCACCATTGCTTGCGGAAGTTAAACGACCTTGAGCATCGACAGTGATAGTTGCGCGAGCATAAGAACCCGCAGTCACCGCAGTATTTGCGAGAGAAATAGTTCCTGTAGAAGTAATAGGACCGCCACTTAAGCCAACACCCGTTGCAATATTCGTAACAGTACCGCCAGCATTGCTATCCGTAGCCGGTGCCCAATTTGTTCCATCAAATTTTAGAACTTGTCCCGATGTTGGAGCAGTGGCACTCACAGGTTTTGTTTGAAGTTTTGCAACAGTAGGGTTTGGATACGTACCACTAAGGTCTCCTCCCGCAGTTCCAGTCGGTGTACGAGCATCAGTGAAACGAGCATCGTTACCAGCAGCAACTGTATTTGCAGCAGTTCCGACATTCACAGTCAAAACAGGAGTTGTCGTTCCTGTTGCAACTGAAAGATAACTGTTGGCACTCGTAACATTTGTTACTGTTCCACCTGAAGACGTGTCCGTATCGTTCGCACATTCCCAACGGGAATTCGCCGTGATCCATTTCATCACTTGTCCATCAGCACAAGCGACATTGTTAGGTTTATAAGTCAGATATTTAGAAGCTGCACTGCTGATGTCACTATAATCTAAAACCACAGCACCAGTTTTTGTTGCCACAGAAGTCACGGGAAATGCAATCGCTGCATTTGATGCCGCCGTCAAACGACCTTGGGCATCGACCGTGAAAGTTCCAACCTGTGTCGTTGAACCATAAGATCCGGCACTCACAGCCGTATTAGCAAGTGAAATAGTTCCAGTCGTCGTAATAGGACCCCCGCTTAAACCAGTGCCCGTCGCAATATTCGTAACAGTACCACCTGCATTAGAATCAACAGCCGGAGCCCATTTTGTTCCATCATATTTAAGAACTTGGCCAGCTGCTAATCCCGCCGTATCAATATCAACACCTTTGATTTTATTTACCGACACGGCACTGATTGTTCCGCTCACATCACCTGCAAGTGAAACATTGATGGACTGACATAAGAATGAACTTGAAACGGAATTCCAATAAGGAGTTTGGTGAGCCGCACAGTTTGCGCTTCCAACCGCAGTATTAAATGCGGAAATAGTGTGATAGTTTCCCAACGTCGAATTTAAATTCGCTACATCGCTCATTCCAATGGATGAGCTGCCCCATTGAGTTCCATCAAATTTAAAAAAATGGCCATTCGTGGGAGCAAGATTTGAAATAGCGACATTCTGAATTTTTCCCACAGAAGGATTGGGATATATGCCGGTTAAATCTCCACCCGCGGAACCCGTCGGTGTCCGAGGATTGGTAAAGCGAGCATCATCACCTGCCGCCACCGTTCCAGCAACTGTCCCTACAACGACAGAAACTGTTTTCGTTGATGTTCCCGAAACACTGATTCCCGTTCCCGCAAGAATATCGTTAACGACACCAGAACCTCCAGCATCGATGACGCAACTAAAATTTGTTCCATCAAAGGTGATGACTTTTCCGGGATCGCAGGCGGCACTAGGGACGTTTGTTTTTTGCACAAAATCACCCGCACCCAAAGTTCCTAGCTTACTCGCAGAAAAAGCCGAAAACGCATACGGTACTGAACGTATGGTATTTGAGGGGCTGATGAGTTTCCATCCTGCGCCGTCATGAAACTGCACTCTCAAAACACGATTGTCGTCTTCTAATGCCGTAAAGATAGCGCCGCCGAAACAATTGTGAGTCGTGGAGTTTATAAAAGCGTCTGAAATTTTATACACAGCAGACGTCGGAAATAATCGAGTGCCCATGCCGATGGGGACGTCAAAAACTCCTTTGGAGTTTAGCATATTAATGCCATCGACTTGTTCTCGATAAATCACGCAACTTCCCAGAGGGTTCGTGACTTCAAAAAGAAAACTGACATTGGAATATTCCAATGGAGTTCCGTCAGATTTAATTATGCGCCCTTGATAAGTCAAATTCTGTGGACTTGCTTGGATTGACTGAGAATAAAAAAGCAAACATCCCAACCATGTCAATTTTAGAAATTCGAGGGGAATATTCCTCATTGTCTTCTCCATCCGATACGAACCAAATATAGAGCCTTTATATTTATCGGATGGAAATCTCGTGCCTGGATATAGTTACTGAAAAATCCTCAATTTACTGATTCGCTTGAAGCGTACTATTATTTCTATTTGCAAAAAGGCGCCTTTGGATCCTTGGCACAGGCCCAGGCTTTCAACTCAGCATTCTCGCGCTCTAGCCTTTGAACTCTTTCGTCTACGCCAACCACCTTGTTGTAAAGCTCTTTCAGAGCGTTGATAACAAGGGGAACGACTTCGCTGTAACGCACAGATAGAAATCCTTTGTCATCACGTAAAACAGCTTCAGGCAGGACGGATTCAACATCTTGAGCAATCAGCCCCACACGTCGAGCTTGAGTTTTGTCGTCGTAAATGTAGTTATAAGTCACACCATTGAGATGCTGGATTTTCTCTAATGAATCCTGTACGTAGGCGATATCGCGTTTAAGTCTGCGATCAGATTGGGCCGCCCACGAGGTGTCTCCATTTCCCAATCGCACTCCCACCGAACTGCCATTGAGTACATAAAAATTCCCAGCCGAGAAGTTGATTCGATCACCCGATATCGTTGTATCTCCAGATCCGTCACTAGAGCGAATCGATCCCTGGACATGCAGTTTCTGCGTCGGATTCGTCGTACCAATACCGACATTTCCTCCAAAATAACTTTTTGTCGCACCGCTGGCGTAAATCGCAAAGTTCTCACTTGTGCCCTTGCTGAGTGGCTGAACATACAGACCGTACTGGTTCACAGGGGCGCCCGTGCCTGAACCATTTTCAACATAGTATCCATAGGCATTCGTGATCACTTGCCCTGGCGCCGTATCAATACGTCCCCAGAAAGCCATGGAGTCGGTTGTCGTTCCACCGCTAGTGCCAGTTTTAATCAGCGATTGAAATCCCACAAGTTTCGCAAGAGTTCCACTTGAATGTAAGGCATTAGTATTAGCACGAACTCCGGCTTTCCAGTTTATACTGTTTTCCTGAAAACCCGTGTTGACCAACATCCCATATTCTTCACCTGCAGAATCCACTGTATAGGTTTTATCTATTTGCAAAGGAGAACCGGGATTGGTTGTTCCAATACCAAAGTTGCCTGATCCCATGATCGACACGGATGGAGTCGCCGTACCGAGGGTATAGAAATGAAAAGGAGCGCCCTTCGTATCGGCGAAGCCTTGCGTCGTCGAACGCCCGACTTGCATTAAATTCGTGGCGCCCGCCGCTGCACGAAGATTGATTCGCACATCATTGTCGGCAGCATTGTCTGACACTTCGAGCTCCGAACCGGGATTTGTTGTGCCGATACCGACGTTACCACTATTCGTAATTCTCATTCGCTCAAGAGGAGTACTTGAACCATCCGGAGTTGTACTGAACATGAGTCTTCCAGGCATATCGTTCGCTCCCGGAGTTCCGTCAACCATCGCGGCGATACCCGCAGCTAGCTGATAAGCAGATCCATCATAGCCCTTGAAAACGGCGTAACCGAGCTCGTCACCATTTTGAACGACAGCACCCCGCCCCTTCTGCATGACGAGCGAGTTGCCCCAAGCATCGTTGATCGTTCGAGTTAACATCATAGAACCGGGATTTATTTCAAGTGGAACCGAAGGATTCGTCGTACCAATCCCGACACTTCCATTGGCAAGAATAGTCATTCTTGTTGTGCCGTTGGTTTCAAAACCCAAAGAATAATTGTCATTGGTTCCCAAAGTTGCATTTCCCGCAAATGAATTTCCGCTGTTAATAAATACTGATCCGGTTGTGAACGTAGAACAAATCATCAATCCTGTTGCATCAAAGGAAACAAGTTGTCCAACGGCACAGTTGAAAGCTGTGACGGAGGAGCCAGTTCCGTTGGAAGCAAGAAGTCTATTAGCCGTCAGTGACGTTGCTCCCGTACCACCTTTAGAAACAGGAACAGCGGAAGGGAAGTTCGCAGGATCAGCACTGATAGTGCCCGATGAAACCGCGATCCCCGCCCCCACTTGAACTGCACCTTTTGCGCCCGTGGTTGCATCACTGATTGAAATCGCCGGAGTCGTTGATCCTGTTGCGACAATGATGGGAGCTGTGCCAGTGACATTTGTCACCGTTCCATTTGTTGGTGTGATCCACTGAAGGCCCGAAGCTTGAGCCGAGTTGGCAGAAAGAACTTGTCCATTGGTTCCAACAGAAAGGCGAATGTCGTTAGTCCCGTCGTGAACGATAAGGTCACCTTTAGTTGTACTTGGAGAAAGCCCATTGAATGCCGCCGTCGCTGAAGTTTGTCCCGTACCACCATTGGCAATTGGTAAAATGCCTGTAACTTCAGTCGCCAAATTTACAGAAGCTCCATTGCTCGCGGAAGTTAAACGACCTTGAGCATCGACAGTGATATTTGCACGAGTGTATGAGCCCGCAGTCACGGCGGTATTTGCAAGTGAAATAGTTCCTGTTGAAGTGATAGGTCCGCCAGTCAATCCAGTTCCTGTTGCGATGTTTGTAACTGTACCACCTGAAGAAGTATCCGTGTCGTTCGCACATTCCCAGCGAGAATTTGCAGTGACCCATTTAATAACTTGTCCATCGGTACAAGCGACGTTGTTCGGTTTGTATGTTAAATATTTTGAAGCGGCACTATTGATGTCGCCATAATCTAAAACAACGGCACCAGTTTTTGTTGCAACCGAAGTCACGGGAAAAGCGATCGCTGCATTCGAAGCTGCAGTTAAGCGTCCCTGAGCATCGACAGTGAAAGTTCCAACTTGTGTTGTTGAACCATATGATCCAGCACTCACAGCCGTATTTGCCAAAGAAATAGTTCCAGTGGAAGTGATCGGTCCTCCGCTTAATCCTGTGCCCGTCGCAATATTAGTAACCGTACCACCGGCATTAGAATCTGCAGCCGGAGCCCATTTTGTTCCGTCATATTTAAGAACTTGGCCAGCGGCTAATCCCGTCGTATCAACATCAACACCTTTAATCTTATTAACAGAAACCGCGCCGATAGTTCCGCTCACATCACCAGCAACCGACACGTTGATAGACTGACATTGGAAAGATCCAGAAACAGAATTCCAATAAGGAGTTTGGTGAGTTGCACAGTTAGCACTGCCAACAGCCGAATTAAATGCAGCAATTGTGTGATAGTTACTCAAAGTCGAATTTAGATTCGTGACATCACTCATACCAATGGCAGAACTCAACCATTGAGTTCCATCAAATTTAAAAAATTGTCCATTGGTGGGCGCAGTGGCTGAAACAGCGACACCTTGAATTTTTCCGACGGAAGGATTTGGATAGGTCCCGCCCAAGTCTCCTCCAGCTGTTCCTGTCGGCACACGAGGATCAGTAAAGCGAGAGTCATCTCCCGCCGCGACTGTTCCCGCTCCCGTTCCTATATTTGCAGAAACAGTTTTTGTTGTTGTACCTGAAACACTAATTCCAGCACCGGCAAGGACATCGGAAACGACACCAGAACCTCCGGCATCGACCACACAACTAAAATTTGTTCCATCAAAAGTAATTACTTTTCCAGGATCACAAGCGGCTCCCGGAATATTTGTTTTTTGAACAAAGTCACTGGCTCCCAAAGCTCCTAGCTTTGAAGCGGAAAATGCAGAGAGTGCATAAGGAACTGCCCGTATCACATTCGATGGACTGATTTGTTTCCACCCTGTTCCGTCATGAAATTGCACTTTCAAAACGCGGTTATCATCTTCGAGGGCTGTGTAAGTAGCACCACCGTAACAACTGTGAGTCGTCGAGTTCACAAATGCATCTGAAATTTTATAAACAGGCAATGTCGGAAACAAACGCGTACCCATACCAATGGGAACATCAAAAACACCCTTCGAATTTGTCATGTTGATGCCGTCTACTTGCTCGCGGTATATCACACAACTTCCCAGGGGGTTGGCGATCTCAAAAAGAAAACTGACATTGGAAAACTCTAACGGCACGCCATCAGATTTGATGATACGTCCTTGATAAGTTAGATTTTGGGGACTCGCTTGTACGGAAAGAGAATAAAGAAACAGAGCCGCCAACCACGTCACATGCAAGAGCTTAAAATGCGTGTTTTTCATCACTGCCTCATTCGAAAACGTTCCGGATATTACGCATGAATACTTATCGGAAGATCGAAAGTGAGACTAAATACCTCTCGGAAGGTCTCTTTTTTTGAAAGGTTCGCTAAGATTTAGCAAGTGACCAGATTTGTTACTCCCATCATAGGCTTACAGTCCTTACGACCTAAAAACCTCTATATCGCTCCCTATAAGGCCAGTATTTTGCTTATGAATAACGGAAATGATACATCAAACTCTTTTCACTCTATTTTTGACATGGACCCTCCTGTCTCCAGCCGCCTGGGCTGCAGGGGATTTCCGCTCTTATTTCAAAGAAAGAAATCAGATCAATGCTCAAGGCGATTTAGCGGCGATTCAATACTTTCATTTAAAATTCACTCACACAAATTATGTGATCGTAAATAAAAACAAGAAAACAGCGACTCTTTACGGAGAGCAAGGGCAAACGCTTTCGCAAGTTTCCGTGCGTGTTTATCCCGGAGATGAATTGGAAAACGGCGGCGCTGGTATTTACTTTTATGCTGGAGAGAAAAAATCCTATCATTATGCAAAGGCCGAAAAAGACGCTTCTGTTCACGCTCTATTTTTAGGACGTCTGAGCCTCGATGAAGGCACTCCGATCTACGTTCTTCCAGAAACTGCCGATCATCGCTTCCGCATTCGCAACGAGACTCTGACATTTGGTGCCGCCCGTGTTCTAAGAAATCGTCCGAGCTTTAACTACACTCCTAAGAATACAGCCGCTCGCAAAAGCCTTATGTCTGTAGACTTTCAAGATCGTTTTACTAAGAAATACGTCGAAGCTTTGGAAAATGAAAAGACGAAATTGATGGAGCTTTTGCAGATTGAAAATGACGAATACAATATGCTGGCAGAGTTTGCCTTTGGCGTTCTTTCACCAGAAACAAACTATGGTACCAACTGGAAATATCGTCTAAAACAATCCGCTCCCGTGGTCGTGTCTCTGCTGAAAGGAAATGGTTTCGACACCGATCAAAACAGTCGCGGACCAACACAAATCAAACGCATTCCAGACGTGATCGCCGAAAACTATCACATTGAAAAAAGTGAACTGCGCAAACCGGAAAATGCTGCGATCACGACATTGGCTTTTGTGGCTGAACAGCTCAAGGAACTGCGCAATATGGCAAGTTCTCATCCCGAGATCACCGAAGAGAATTTGCAAGATTATCTTTACTACCTCTACAACGGTCGTCGTAAGGAAATTAAAAATAATACGGCAACACCAGAAAAGAATATCAATATTCAAAAAATCAAAGCCGCTATTGAACACATAAAAATTGAAGATCTATAAAAAAAAGGGACTCTTATGAGTCCTTTTTTTTAACGCATCTTGGTTGTAAAAAATCCCCTGGCACCTTTTATTATTGTGCGGCTTCTGTCGGGATGACGATGCGGGCTCCGACAACCAGTGAGGCTGGATTGCGGATTTTGTTTTTCTCTTTGATATCGGTCATAGAGACATTGTACTTCGCTGCGATCACTGAAAGGTTTTCGCCTCTTTTAACGACGTGTACTTTTGCTTTTGCCACTTCACGAACAGAAGAACTGTCCGGAGTTGGAACACGCAATTTCATGCCCACTTTCAAAGTGCGACCGCGTTTGATGCTGTTCAAACGTTGAAGCTCAGAAACGCTCGTTGAGTATTTGCGAGCGATTGTGAACAAAGAGTCGCCGGATTGAACGATGTAATAACGGCCATCCGCGCTCATTGTCATGCTGGCTTTTTGAATGTTCGAGCTAGGAGTCGATTTCTTCGCTACGATAGAACGATTCACAGAAGTACGGTCTTTGATCGGCGTGCGATCTGGAACGTAGATTCTCATGCCCACGCGCAAAGGTTTGCGGCGAGGAAGATCATTCAGGTCACGAAGATAAGCCACTGTTGTACGATAACGGCGAGCCACTGTGCTCAACGTGTCGCCACGGCGGATACGGTAAGGCTGAGAATCTCCAGAGTCCGCGATGAACTGAACATTGTCGACGATACTTTCGTTCGCCGCGATCAAGGCTTGCTCATTAGTTCCTGGAGGAATACGCAGAATCAACTCTTGGCCTTTAACTGTCGCCACTTCCCCTTTGAACTTCGGATTGAGGGCTTTGAAATCCTCATAGTTCAAATTCAATTTTTCAGACATGGAACGCAAGTTCACTGGTTGTTTTAAAGAGATATGATCGAACTCGATAGGCGGAAGATAATCAATATCATCGAATCCATACTTCGCAGGATCTTTACCGATCATTTTAGCAGCGATAAATTTTGGAACGTAATTGATTGTTTCTTTCGGCAAACGTTTCTTACGGGCAAGTTCCCAGAAATCACGCGTGTAGTGATTCATCACTTCGCGTTTCACGCGGTTTTCACCGACATTGTAGGAAGCCATCGCCAAATACCAAGAACCGAATACGCTATAAAGACCTTTGAAATACTCTGCCGCTGCTTGAGTGGCAAAAACCGGGTCACGACGTTCATCAACGAAAGCGCTGATTTCTAGACCATAGCGCTTCCCTGTTCCACGAATGAACTGCCAATAGCCAACGGCCGCAGCATGGGATGTTGCATGAGAACTAAAACCAGATTCAATCAATGCGATATAAAAAAGATCTTCAGGAAGTCCGTTGTCACGCAAAACTTTTTTCATCAGTTTTTCGTAACGAGTGGAACGTGCTAAATATCTTTCCATATGAGGACGGCCGCGTCCTTGGAAATAAGCGATCCATTTTTCAACAAGTGGGTTCACTTCCGTAGGAATTGATTCCAATTCTTGATCGACCACTTTGGGTCCTTCAGGGTCTGACAAACGGAAAGAACCGATGTCCTTGATTTCCGTTTCAGCATTGGTTCCTTCTGAACCTCCGGCTGTTGTGCTAACGTTCTTGTGCGCACATCCCGCCAAAAAGGCCAGGACCAAACTCAATGTAAAAAGTCTCCTCATGAGTCCTCTCCTCCGACACAGTTTTCAGGCTACAGAACTCAGAGGAGTTTTTCAATAAAACATCTCCCTTATTTTGCCTTTTTATTCGGCAAATCCTGCCATAAGACGGGTTTTAGAGTGAAATTCCCCTCATCCGCTAGACGATAGAGCAAAACATTACGCAAGATCGCCTTCACGTAAAAGCTCGTCTCCGTCCACGGAAGCTCGTCAAACCACACCTCGTCTCGAGGAGAGCCACTGGGTTTTGAAATCAATTCGCTCACCTCAGTTCTTCCATCAAGCCACGTCTGCAAACGATAGGGTCCTGCGTTATATGCAGCTAGAGCGAAAGGAACGTTGTTTTCGAACTGGCCTAACATCTGGGAAACGTAGAATGAGCCCATGGGAATATTCACTTCAGGGCGGAACATATCGTCTGGCAATTCGATTTTGAGTCCTAATTTCCTCGATACTTCTTGAGCCGTCGGAGGAATCATTTGCATCAGCCCCAGAGCATTGGACGTCGAAACCGCTCTTAAATTAAACGCACTTTCCTGACGAGTCAGACTGCGCAAAAGAGAGACATGGATACCATATCTCTCTGCCTCAGCTTGATACAGTGATGTGAAAATCGCCGGATATCCGAGCTTCACAAATTGTTCACGACGCAAACTAGGATCTGTTTCCAACGCATCGTTGATCAAGCGAATCGCCGTCATATATTGCTGACGTTCTGCCATTTTTTCCGCAAGACTGACTTTCACTGTGGGATCTTTGATGTACGGAAGATCGCCAATCTCTGTCTGTGCTTCACTCACCCAACCTGCGTTAGAAAGAGCTTTGAAACGTTGCCAAGATTTTTTTTGACCACCGACAAGATAAAATTCATTTTGCAACTTCGGAGGTTTGTCTTTCAAATCAGGCCAAGAGAGTTTTCCTTCCTGAGATTCCGCGCGCAAACGAAGTCCGTAGTACGAAAACGGATATTTCTCCATCAAAGCCGCTGCCACTTGTTTCGCACGTTCAGCGTTGGTTTCCTGCAGAGAACGCACAAGCCAATATTGCGCATTGAGATCATAACGATCCCTCCCCTGCTGCAAAAGTCTTTCTAACAATGCCGAAGCGGTCGAAAAATCTTTCTTGCGGTAGTAAATAAGGCTCGAACGGAAGAAAGCTTCTGCCGCTTCATC
Organism: Bdellovibrio sp. HCB-110; assembly: GCF_047323225.1. Classification (GTDB taxonomy): domain Bacteria; phylum Bdellovibrionota; class Bdellovibrionia; order Bdellovibrionales; family Bdellovibrionaceae; genus Bdellovibrio. Next base: position 1,198,994 of record NZ_CP178750.1, on the reverse strand, counting down.
TGAACCATTGTGATAAGTGATAAGCTTATTGAAATGATCCAGAGCACGATCATACTGCCCTAAGAAATGTGCACAACGCCCCGCAATCAGAAGCGCACTTGTCACTTGCGCCGATGAAGGATTCTTTTCAATCGCCGTTTGCGCTAACGACATGGCTCCTGCATAGTCGCCACGACGATGCAGGCTTTGCGCCCATTCTAACAAACGCGCGCTATCGGCTTCTTCCATTTCATCAAGAGCTTTTACTTTCGCAAGTTTTTCACCGAGAGAATTATAGATCTCAAGAGGTTTGTCCTTAAGACGACGTGCCGAGCGGCTTCCAGAGTATTGATTTAAAATAATCATAGCGTCCTTCAAAGCCGCTACAGAATCATTGTGCTTCAGTGACTGGCGCAGACGCTCTTCAATTTTTGTTTCTTCGCCGCCCACTTCCGCACTCTCAGCCACAGGTTTTGCTATGACAGACTGATTTCGGGTCTTGGCTAAGAAATCCAATTTCTCTTGCAGGTATTTAGAATCTTTTTGATCCTGCGCCTCTTCATAAAGAAACTGTGCTTCTGCATAGTTCACTCGCTCCAAAGCGAGATCACCCAAAAGCTGATAGATTTTAGATTTTTGTTCTTTGCTCGTTTTAAAAGATCCCGAAAGCAACGCCTCTAAAGACGCCTCGGCTTTTGGATTCTTCTTTTGCACTTGGCCCTCAAGTTGATCCAGGCGCATGGCAAGCCAACTTGAACTTAAATCTTCAGCCCAAGGACCTTCCGCGAATAAGTATTTATTGTTTTCCAAAGTTGAAAGAGCTTTTTCAACAGCGATGGGATCATTCTTTTTCTTCTGCCCTTGCTCCAAACAATGCAACCACGTTTGCCCGACCCAACCACGCAATTCTTTTTGAGCTGCAAAAACTTTGGGTGCCAGATTCAAACATTCCTGCCACTTCAAGTGAATTTCATAGTCTTTTAACTGCGATAGTGGAGACAGATTTTTCGCTTTCTTTCCCGTGATTTGATAAAGATCGATGACTCCCACCGCAGGAAGATCTTTTTTCAAATCCACTTTTTGAATTTGTGCACTGGCAGAGGCAGCACAGAGCACACTGAGAGTCACAATACTTTTTTTCATTAGAACTCCTCTTCACCTACAACTTCGGCCTTATCTTGAAACGGAACTTTTGGAAACGCCGACTTCTTTAAATAGATCAGCGAAGGTTCTTTGGACTGCCGTAAAACCACTTTCAACTTCCAATAAGGCTCTGCCACTTCATAATCAACAACCGACGCGTCTGATAAATCACAAATATAGAGCAAAGCATTTTCATGCAATTTCTTAGAACACAGATTGTAATCGAAACCTTGAAACGAACGCAAAAGCCATGGCCACGGCCACTGTTCTTTAAGACCGATTTGCACAGGGCCCTTAAGCATTTCTGGATGAGATCGTGTGGTCTCCATAATGCCGTTGTATAAAGTCACTAAGTCGTAGGTTGAATTCACGTAGACATAGGGGTGTTCCATCCGAATAGGATGTCGGTAGACAGAAGTGTAAGCGCTGTGCACACTGAAGACAGACAAAAGCAAAACGGCCCAGCGCAAGTGGACGATTTTTGTGAGAGCCAAAGCTATCACAAAATAAAAACCCCATACCAATGAAAGCACACACCAAACAGTTTTATAGGGAATCAATGAGTAGATAAGTAACTGCGACAATGAAAACACACTCATGAAGTGGAACATTTTATCTTTTGAGAAGACTCCCCAAAAAGACAATAACACCCCCAAAAGCACGATCGGTTCGGCTTCCCATAAAACTTGTATCCAATACAGAAACACTTTGTCATGACCTTTGCCGTGCACACCTGTTTTGGCCCAAGGCAAGAACGCCTTCACAAAATCCGGAAGACCTGCGAGATTTTTAAAAAATCCCGTAAAAAGTTGCACGAAAAGGAGAAGCAGAACCAAACTTAAAACCGTCAAACGAGGATGCCAGGCCTCTTTGATTTTTGCCCAAGAAAACAATCTCCACTGTGTCGGGCCTAAAGATAAAAACGCCAAGGTAAAGCACACTAAAGTAATCGTAAAAGTCTCTTTCAAAGTAATCATGCCCCACAGACCCACGAGCACATATCCCAAAGCCTTGCCATCTTGGTTTTCTATCCAACGCAAGAGCCCCAAAACCATGACCAATTGAAAGAACACGAAAGGCATCTCATGAATGCCGGAACGGCCAAAGAAAATAAATGCCGGACTGAGCAAAACAAAAAACAGCATCCAGCGCAAAACAGACTTTGAAGACAAAACACCAAAAGAAAAAATCATCACACTCAGTACGCTGAACACTGCTGGAACTGTGCGCAGAACTTCCAAACTTCGTCCACAAAGGAATTCAAAGAAATGCAATAGATAGAAATACAGCGGGCCGTGATAATTATTCGGATCGTACTTGTAATAGCCCATGCTTTGCATTTGCATCACAAACCAGCCATTGATGCTTTCGTCAAAATGAATGGGTTTGTTGGCTAAATCATAAAAACGCGTGAACATGGCCACAAAAAGCAGGGCTAACCACAAGAAGACTGTCGAGAAGTTCGTGACCTTGGCTGATTTCATTGTTAACTATCGTAAAGATGGAATCTTCTGTGTCAACCCCCCATTGCTCCTTGGTGATCTATTTGAATAAAGATGCTCCGGCTGTGACGTCCTTCCTCAAGGATCTGCGCAGCTTTTTTCAAAAGTTTCCGCTCAACTATGAGCTGGTCGCTATCATTGAAAAAGGCGCTTCAGAGTGTGCAAGGCTTCTTGAAGAGGCCAAAAAAGAATCCTCCGCTAAAGAAACCATCAGCCTTGTGCAAAACTCGAAAACTTTGCATCGCGCAAGAAGCCTATGTCAGGGTTTCAATGCAGCCCAGGCGCCTTATGTTCTGGTCGGAGACCCTCAGTTGGCAACGCCCCTGGGAGACCTTTTTAAAATTCTGCAAAATTTGATGAGCGAAAGCACCGTCGATATTTGTTGGGGAAATCGTCTGAATAAAAAGGACAGTGTATTTTTAAACTCACTAGCTCCGCGCCATAAATTAGAGCGGCTCTTTAACGGCATTTTGCACGAGAGAAATAAGAAGTCTTCAGATCCTCTTTGTGAAATCGGCGGTTTCAAAAAAGAGGCTTGGGTTTGTCTCCAGGAAAAACTTTCTACGAAAACAATCAAGGGCTGGTATCTCCATCAACAACTGCAAAAAGAAATTCAAGAAACCGCCCTCAATAGAATCGAAATTGCCATTCATGATTCAGGACAAACCTCTGCCTCTTACTCTGTGTGGCGTGAACGCTGGAATCTCTTAAGTCAAAGCATTCTTTAGTTCATCTTAAAGAGATTTTAAAAACTCTATTAAATCCGTTTTTTCATCTTCAGCCAATTCTAAAGCCAAGTGATTGTTGTAGTGCTCAACCACGGCCTTAAGATCAGCAAAACGTCCATCGTGATAGAATCCTCCCTCGCTATGGGCCCACAACCCTTTTAAAGGTGTTGTGCGATAGCCTTCATCAGGTGAACGGAGAGCTTGAAATTCATCAATGCCGACATCTGCACCCTTGTGTAAATTCCATCCCGGCTCCGTATAAAGCGGTGGGACGTGGCAAGTTGCACATTTCGCTTTCTCATTAAATAGTTTCTGTCCCCGACCTGCGGCAATTTCATCGTAAGACTCCGTCGGTGCCGTGGGTGCTGGAAGAGACAATTGATAGTAATGCAACGCTGGTAATTTTGACGTAATCAAATCATTCGCGGATGTGGTGTGCCCCATACGCGCTCGTGCTGCCACCGGAAATTTCGTTGCGTTATCCAAGCGAGTGTCAAAGAAATTTCCTTGTCCATGCATTTCCAAATTGGCGACAAAAGCATTCCAGTAACTCACCGAGCCCCACCCCGTGTATGTGTGAAGATTCACTCCCGCTAAACCATAGGCCGCAGGAATTAATGTCGCTGATGTTTTTCCATCGGGACGGAAACCTTTGCCATCCAAAAATAAAACCGCATCGAACTTTCCCGGCCCCCAAGCAAGAACCACTTTTCTGGTTGTCGCATCATCCACCCCCAAAAGAGTATTTACGACACTAAGATCTGGTGACAGATTGATGATCGCTCCCACATTCAAAGTGCGATTCGCCCAACCATCCAAGCGGCGGCCGATACCTGGAGCCAAAGAGTTATCCACCGTCGAGTGACAAAGAGCACAGCGAATACCAATCGATGTCATATGTCCTGCATCGTTGAAGATCCCTTTCACACCAACCACAGCATCTTCTTTTAAAAGAGCCAACGTCGTATTGGGGTCATCCAAATCCACTTTTCCATTTTTTATATCCTCCACCAACTGAGGCGGAAGCATTTCGACATCGACTTTCAGTCCTACACCCAAAGCCGCCTTCGGGCTCACACCGGGACCGACGCCCCCATTTTTCTCTCCCATGATTGCTTCATGCAAGCGCAGCTTATCTCCCCAAAAGGTTTCACTGCCAAAAGTATCAAAGCGAAAGATCTCCCGGCCCTCCGTAACCATGTCGGCAGATTTTTTTTGGATGATTTTGAAAGCTGTACCAAAGACGACCAGCAGAGATAGACTCACAAAAATCAAAATAATTTTCTTGGGGGACATAAAGAGACTCCTTTGGGAAAAATTGTGATGGAGCCTCTATCCTAGGAGCGGTTCTCACGCATCAACAACCGAGTTGAAATCCAACTGAGGAAATGCATGAGGTCTTATGTGAAATTGACAATTAATTTATGACAGGGTGTTTTCTAAAGCCTTGAAAGCTTCAAACAAGTAATAATCCATCCAACGATTAGAGCCTAAAATTGTCGGTTTACGACTGAGATATCCCAAGTGACCACCGCGCGGCTCCAGATGAACTTGCGTCGTTTTTGAAAACGGTGCGCGCATATAATCGTGAACTGAAACAAATGGATCGTCATGGGCTGACAAAACATAGGTTGGCACGTCAATCTTTGGAAGATAGTGAATGGACGAACAGTTGTTATAATAATCTTCGCGATCTTTGAATCCTGAAGCCGGTGCCGTATAGATCTGGTCCATATCCCACACTGTGGCCCAACGTGGAATTTCATACTTTTCATTGATCAGACCCTGACGATATTTATCTTCGACAGTTTTACGAATTCTTAGAACAAAGCGCATGTCATAGACACGGTTAAAGCCTGTTTTTAAAAGCTTAGAACCTTGCAAAAGATTGATAGGAGCATTGATCGTCACCGCACCGTCGGGTTTCACCCGACCGCGGAAACCTCCCAACAAACACAACACAATATTGCCACTCATCGAATAGCCGACACTGATTTGTTTTTTACCTGGGAACATTTCTTTGAGCTTCTCTAAAACTTTCGAGACATCCTCAGCGCGACCTGAGTGATAGGGATGCTTGGCAAACGGAGCCCCTTGCCCTGCTCCGCGATGATTGACGAGCACAACGGTGTGTCCCATCTTCTGACAAAGTAGAGCCGTCCTTTGCATATAATCGGCATGAACATCGCCAGAGAGTCCGTGATAAAGACTGATCACAAAATTTGATGAGCCCGGAAGATAAAAACAAGAAAGTCGATCCCCATCCGGAAGATCGACTTCAAAATTATTTCCTAAATGTGTGAGCTCGGGAGATTTTAAGAAGTGCGCCCATAAAGTCTGACCGTGACCGCTGTCGGCCCAGAAAGGTGCTTCACATGGGGTTAATTCTAGTCTTTGCAATAGTACTTCCCGTTAACAAAAACATATCCATCAGGACGATTCCCACGAGGATCATGGTGCAACCAGTGCAAAAGAGCTCCGGTGTTTGTCCAAAGGAACATTCCACCCATCGCTATAACATCGCCAACCTTAACTGGAACGCGTGGGCACATGTCTGAATTATACACAGCTTGCATGGTCTTTCCATTAGAAAGGCGCACCACCCATTTTTGATGCTTCAAACCATTGTTGTCGTCAGGCAAAACTTTCGTGACAACCATGCCACCGCCTTCAACGAAGTTCACGCGACGTTGATCGTTAACAGCCCGAACAATGTCTGAATCGTTCGCCGAGTTGTCGACAGCTTGAGAAGCTCCTGAATTTGAATTTTGGTCGCGATTTTCGATTTGCTCTTGGCGATGGCGGCGCTTGGCCTCGGCTGTGTCAAATGATGAAAAAACAAGTGTGAAAGCTAGTAAAACAAATGCTGATTTCGCTGCAAAATTCATCGATCCCCCCAATATGCAGGAGTCTCCTCAATCTTGCGGACAAAGACAAACACTAATATAAAAATACACTACGAATTTTTGAAAATATGGGAACAGGAACACAAATCTAACATAATCTGAAAAATTTACTTAAATTCGACACTCTCGATCGTGACAAATTCTTCTCCCGCAGGTTTCACAATACGAACTTCATCGCCTTGCTTTTTACCGAGAAGAGCTTTGGCCACCGGAGACTTCCAAGAAATTTTGCCTAATTTTGGATCAAATTCGTCTTCACCAACGATCTGATAAACCACTTCATCACCGTCTTCATTAGACAACGTCACCGTCGCGCTAAAAAGAACAGTGCTCCCTTTCATCTGTTTTGGGTCCACAATTTCAGCGTCTTCGATTCTTTTAGTGAGAAAATGCACACGACGATCAATTTCACGCAAACGGCGCTTGCCGTATTGATAATCCGCGTTTTCAGAACGATCCCCGTTGCTCGCGGCCCACGCCACCACTTCGACCAGTTTAGGACGCTCGACATGCATCAGTTCGTGGTACTCGGCCTTCAACTTAGCTAGACCTTCGGGGGTGATATAGTTCTTATTATTATCCATAGGCAAGACTCTAGACCATCTAACTGAAAGGTTCTAGTCCGTTTTACCGAGGACCTAGACTTAAGCGCTATTAAATATCCCGACATTTTCTCCGAAAAACAATAGAGGAGGATCTTGATGAAAAAACAGTGGAAACGGCTGCTTATCGCTGCACTTAGTTCGTCATCTGTTTTTGCTGTGACTTGGTATTGGTATCAATCCACAGATCATCGTATTTCTTCTCACGGTAATGAAAAGCCGTTGGCCTATGTAGGTAAAGTTGTTGAGGATATTCAACGCCGTCCTGCTTCACGTTTGTTGTGGCAGCTCGTCAATACGGGTGAACCTTTGTACAACGGTGAAGCTATTCGTACGAGCGAGCGCGGTGAAGTGCGTATTCAGTTCGTCGACTCTGATCGTTACTTAGATTTAGAACCGGAATCTCTGATCGTTATCAAAAAATCGGAAGGCGAAATCGCCTTGGATTTGATGGAAGGTAGTTTGTTCGTCAATGCCAAAGCTGGCGGAGGTGATACAAATGCTCCGGGCCTTGTCTTGAATTCCGCCAACGGAAAAGTCGATCTCTCGCAAGCGTCGGCGTCTCTTTCAAAAGGTCGTGGTAATTCGGTTGATGTCCAAGTCTTGGAAGGTAAGGCTTCAATCAAGGGAAGCGATGGTCAAAGTAAAGATCTGACTTCAGGATCAGAAATTCGTATCATCACTCCACTTCCTGCAAAACCTATCGCAATGGATGCAGAGTCCTTGCAACCGATTCCGTTTCAATGGCAAGGTTTTCCCGCAAACACGCAAGTGTCTTTGTGGGTGGGTGCCAGTCGTAAACAACTTAAAGAACTTGTGAAAGTTCCTTTGAATCAATCTCAAACAATGGCTTCACTTCCCTTCGGTCGTCACTACTGGAAACTTGTTGCGACATCTACTGAAGGGAAAGTGGTCGCAGAAAGTCCGATTTATAAAACGGAAGTTCTGGCTCGCTACGCTCCAACAGTGGTCTTCCCGACGGCCGATGCAGAGATTCCTGCAACGACCACACCTTTTGATATGACGTTTAAATGGCAAAAGGGCGAAGACACTCGTCAAACGACTCTTGAAGTGTGGAGTGACGCCAACTTAAAACAAAAAGTAACGTCGAAGTCCTTCACGAAAGAAGAAAGTTTTGTCGTCCCCGCTTTGAAACCAGGCACTTATTACTGGCGCATGGCTTCTTATTATTTAGATTCTGATAAACCTGTTTTAGGTAAAGTTCAAAAGTTTGCAGTGAAACCAGCGGACGAAGTGAAACTGGAACCGCCTCCTTTGGTCCCGGTGCAAGTCAACTTCACAATTCCTGAAACACAGTTCACTCAGTATTATGTCGAGACTCCGCGTGTTGGATTGAGTTGGAAAGTCGACAAGGCGGAGCAAGTATCCACTTGGCGCGTAAAGCTTCTTGAAGAAAACGCGGACCCAGCTTCCGCGGCAAGTCTGGAAGTCAAAGATACGAAGCTGACAACACCTGTAACAAAACCAGGTCGTTATATCGCTTCTATTGAAGCTCTCAATAAAGACGGTCAAGTTCTTGGCACCACAACATCGCAAACTTTGACGGTGGCACCACTTCCACTATTGCAAGCTCCTCTTTTCGTTCCGGCCGAAGGACCTCTGCAAGCTGCTATGGATGGAAGAACCCAGTTAGAGTGGATGAAAGTGGAAGGAGCAAAAGAATATTGGCTCACCATTCGTAAAGATGGAAAGCAATTAAAACGCACTAAATACACTGTCAACTCAACGGCATTGAAAAATCTTTTGCCGGGTGAATATGAAGTCGAAATTTCTGCGACGGATAATTATGGCCGTGCAAGCGAGCAAGGCCCTGTGCGCAAGTTGCTTGTGCCGGATAAGTCGAACGTTAAGGCTCCGACCTTAAAGAAAATCAAGGTGAATTGATGCGATTGAGCGCTTCACTTTTCATTCTTATTTTCACATTCTGGACCGCAGTGGTCTGGGCGGCGCCGTATCGCCGTTTGGTGAATTTCGAATGGGAAGCTATTGAAGGCGCAAAGAGCTACGAAATCGAGCTTACGCAAAGTAAGGAAGACGACAAAGAAGACGGCAAAGGAAAAACCTTTACGTTTAAAGTCAAAGAAGCGGCTTGGAATGGTCGCCTGACTCCGGGCAAATACATGATGAAACTTCGTTCACGCGATTATCGTGGCGTTCCGGGAGACTGGAGCCCTGCGAGTGAATTTAACGTCGGCCTTGAAGCGGCGGCTTTGAAGTCTCCGCCATCACGTTCAAAAATTGCCTCGAAAGAAACTGAAAAAGTAAAAATGGATTTCCAATGGGCTCCGGTCGGTGGAGCTGATCAGTATCAATTCGTGTTAACTTCCGAAGACGGAAAAACACAGGTTTCAGAAGCTTTGACGGATACGAAAATCAAAGTCGAAATCCCTGTGGCTATGAACTACACATGGAAAGTTTCTGCAACCAACAAAGACGGCATTCAAAGCGATGCCACGTCTGTTGGACAATTCTCTGTCTTGGGTAAACCTATTGAAAATCCGAAGATTGAAAAACCAGAAAGTGATTTCGTTCGTGAAGTGAAGTGGACTCGTCCCGACTATGCTTCTCGCTATGATGTTTTCGTTCTCAAGTTCAATGCAAAAGATAAAAAATGGGAAAAGTTCAAAGTTATTGAAAATACCCAAGAGGATTCTTTGGCATTTGATGAAACATGGCCTGGTGGTAAATATCAAATCGCCGTTCGTGCGAAAGCAGATATGCGCCCAAGCTCTCCTTTAGCGAAACAAAGTTTTTCAGTTCGTCATGGTGACCGCTCCCCGGCTGCTGAATATACGGCCCTTGTCAGAAAATCCATTGACCGTGTCACGGGTTGGTACGCCATCGCAAGTTACCTTGTCACAGAAATGCAATTTAGGGGAATTAATCCAGAGAAAAACTCTTCCGTGGCTTATAGCGCGATGGGAGGAACCGGCCGCATAGGATTGGGCTGGTTTAATCCCAACACCCCATGGGGTTTCTTAAGTATCATAGATTTAAGTGGCTTCACATTTAATGGAAAAACTCAGACCTTTGCTTCGGCAGAGATCAACGCCGTTTATAGGAAGAACGTGGGTGATCGCGGTGAACTGCGTTTCCAAATGGGGCCTTATTACAAAGAACTTCCGGAAACGGTGGGCGATCCATTCTCGGGTCAATCGGAAGATTTGAAAATCACATCGGCGGGTCCTCACTTCGGTGCGGAATACTGGTTCTCTCTCACTCCGAAATTAGGAGTGCAACTCAATGCTCACGTTTACATGTCGTTGATGAAAATCAGCACGCCGAACGGAGAGGCTCTGCGCCCGTCTCTTTCAACACAATTTGGATTCTTAGGAAGTTATCGCTTCACTCCAACATTCACGGGTCTAGTGGGTTACGCTCGTCGCGAAGACAAAATGTCTTACGACGCCGTTCCTAGTTCAGACAACTTTGCCGTGGCTGGAGATGTGAACGAGTCCACTGTCGTAGGGAACTATTTAAACATTTTCGCGGAGTGGGCTTTCTAGCCTGGAGATTGTTATGAGAATACCTATTTCAACAAAACTCATTACCGTAACGATCCTGATCCTGGTTGCCGCGACCGGCACAATCACTTGGATCTCTTCAGACTTCTTTGAAAAAAAATCTTCAGAGCAAGTGGATATTGCGAACTTGGAGTCAGCGGCAGCTAAAGCCAAAGAGGTTGAAAACATCATCGGTTCCCTAGTGGAAAAAACTCGCGTCAGTGCGTCGCTCTTGCTAAAAGGGACGACGGCAGAAACCGCGACGGGCGATGACTTTGACTTTAGCTTTACCAAAGATAAGAACTTTATTGCCCTTGAAGTTTTAAAAATGGACGGAAGCTCCGTAGAAACGGTCGCTCGCAAGGTGAAAGAAGATGTTCTTCGTCCTTACAGCTTAAATGGCACTTACATCATTCACGTGCGTTCTTGGCAAAAGTTTCCTTTGCGTTCTGTGGCGCAAGGAAGTGTCGAACTTAAAAATGCTTCTTATCCAAAAGCTCCTGCGATGATCACAATCGGTATTCCATTGATCCGCGATGCTCAAGGCAAGATCACACATATTGCTTTGGCGGACATTGCTCTGGCTCCATTGGAAAAGCCTTTCACTGATCCATCGGAGAGAACTCAGTATCTTGTCGACCGCAATGGTGAATTATTGGCCCATAAAGACGAGCAAAAAGCCATGGCTCGTTTGAATTTGGCTAAAAATCCTTTCGTACAAAAAGCTTTGACGCAAAAATCACCACAGTTCCAAACGAAGTTTATCGATCCTGATTTTGACAAAAACTATTTCGGAGCGTCGGTAAAAACATCTTTTGGTGCGACTTTAATTTCGCAAACTTCTGAAGAAACGATCTTAGAAGTTTCTCATGAAGTTAAACGTCGAGCGATCTTCGTTGCGGGGTCTGCGATCTCCATGGCGATTTTCTTTATCTTCCTTTTCTCTATGACGCTGACCTCCCCGATTGAAAAATTGGCAGAGATGATCAACTTGGTTTCTAAAGGAAACTTTGATGTGAAAGCCCGGGCGCAAGTAAAATCCCATGATGAAGTGGGCGACTTGGCAGAAGCTTTCGATCACATGACGGAAGGTTTAAAAGAGCGCGACAAAGTGAAAAGTCTTTTCTCGAAGTTCCACGGCTCTTCTGTTGCCGAGGACTTGATCAGCAAAGATATCGGGGTCGGTGGACAATCGAAAGACGTTGTCGTCTTTTTCTCGGACATCCGTGGTTTTACGGCGTTCTCTGAAAAGCGTTCTCCGGAAGAAGTCGTTGAAATGCTCAATGAATATTTCGGGGTGATGGTAAAAATCATCAATTCTCATGGCGGGGTCGTGGATAAATTTATCGGGGATGCGATCATGGCCGTTTGGGGTGCGCCGAAGGGTTCAGATCGTGATGCTCACAAAGCCGTGCGTGCTTGCCTTGAAATGCGTCGTGCACTAGAGGGCTTGAATGAACTTCGCATCTCTCGCGGACAACCTGCGATCAATATCGGTATGGGTTTGCATGCGGGTGCTGCAATTTCAGGAACAATCGGATCTGACGAGCGTATGGAGTACACAGTCATCGGTAATACGGTGAATACGGCTTCTCGTATTGAGGCCTCGACAAAAGCTTTCGGTGCGGATCTTTTGGTCTCTGACACAGTTATCGAAAAGATCGGTGAAGATTTTAAAATTGAGCTTGCCGGAGCTGCCGAAGTAAAAGGCCGCTCTGAGGCTTTAAAGATGTTCAAGGTTCGTGGCTATCGCGCTGAAGACGGAAGCATGGTGGAAGTCAGAACTCCGTATTCAGATTATGAAGCAGAAGCCGCTGACAAAGTGAAAGTCAAAGCGGCTTAAGCCCAACAGATTTCTCAACTATAATTTGTTACTACATTCCTAAGTGCGGTATCAGAAGCTTCTTAAGAGGACCCATGTCAATTCTTGAAAAGCTTCTTACACCGTTGTCATTCTCTGATTTTTCAAATCAGTTTCTTCACCTCGAAGAGCCCTATGCGGCTCCGGACAAAGCCTTCTTTATGAAAAATCTTATCTCTTGGCCTTTTCTCCAAGAGGTTCTCGCTTCTCAACACAAGGATTGTTGGCTGCCCCTCGAAGGAAAACTGCCAGAAGAACAGAATCTGAATACGGGAATCTTGAATATTCAGCAAGTTCTCACGGGATTTCAAAACAGGCGCACTCTTCTGATTCGTCGGGCGGAAACGGCTCATCCCGTGATGTCGTTTATTGCCCAAGATTTTCAAAGTCTGTTTCACTGCCCCATTGATATCCAGATTTACTGCACACCCGCACAGCAAGAAGGCTTTGATTGGCACTATGATTTAGACGATGTTTTTGTTGTCCAAACTTGTGGCGACAAAGAGTTTCGCCTTCGCAAAAATACGACCACCCCTCGTCCCCTAGATCCCCTGCAGGCGCAAAGGGAATATTTTATAAAAGAGCCTCCCGCTCCGGAAATCCGCTGCTGGCTGAAGGCCGGGGACTGGCTTTATATTCCTGCTGGGTACTGGCATAAAGCCAGAGCGCTCACAGATTCCTTTCATCTCTCCATAGGCGTTCACCGCCGAGAATCCCCTTTACAACACCCCTGAAAGATGGGATGACAGCGCCATGTCTGAACAGCGCTTTATTGATATTGAAACCAAAATCGCCCACCAAGAATTCCAAATCGAGGAACTAAACCAAGTTCTTTATCAACAACAAAAGACCATTGATAAACTTGAAGGCATGATCGTCGCCTTGACGAAAAGATTCCAGCATTTAGGTGATGGTGAAGACGTGCGTGGACCTGACGAAAAGCCGCCTCACTACTAGCCTTCTCGCTATGAGAGGGATTACATCTTCTTTAAAATTTTCCCTCTAGACTCTCATTTCCCCGCTTCTTAGGTAATATCTCATTTCGAAACACTCGATATGAGTCTCTATCACCTAAAAGTGTTCAAATATCTGTGATCCTAAGCCGATAAGTAAAGATATGATCAAGAACCTTATCGGAACGTCTCTGGGTTTAGTTCTATTTGGCCTTGCCATGTCGGCAACGGCGGCCCCTAATTCTTTAACTTATCAAGGGCGTATTCTTAAGACCGACGGTTCTCCTCTTGAATACAGCAACGTCAGTTTTAGTTTTGAAGTGACTAGCCCCGATGGGCTTTGCGTGCTTTATCGTGAGCAGGTCAACGGCATCAACATGACAAACTCTGGTGGTGTTTTTGATGTGGCGATTGGAAAAGGAACTAAAATATTTCCAACGGCCGCTTCATTCAAACTTTTAGACGCCTTTGTAAATGCCGGATCTTTGGACTGCGATGGGGGTTCTACTTTTTCTCCAAGCTTCAATGACATTCGAAAACTGCGCGTGCAATTCCATGACGGCACGGGTTGGAAGATTATTTCTCCTGACTCCGAAGTCCGCTCTGTGCCCTATGCGGGTTACGCTTATTCCGCGACCAAGCTTGGCAATAACGCCCCTTCTGATTTCGTTCTAAAAACGGGAATTCCGACATGTGCTGCCGGAACTTTCCTATCTTGGAATGGTTCTGCACTTAGTTGTGAAGCTGTCAGTGGTGCCAGTGGTGGAACCGTCACAAATGTGACATCGACGAATGCTTATTTGACGGTGGCAAATAATACTTCAACCCCCGCTTTGACATTAAATGTTGGAAGCGCAGCAAATACTGTTGCCGCTGGTGATGACCCTCGCCTTTCTGATTCTCGTGCGCCGAATGGAAGTGCTGGGGGAGATCTGAGTAACACTTATCCAAATCCGAAGGTTGTAAAAATCCAAGGAGTTGCTGTATCTACAACCGCTCCGGCAAGTGGTGAATTCTTTAAATACAATGGATCACAGTGGTTGCCTGCGGTGATCACAACCTCGGATGTTTCGGGATTAGCTACCGCCTTAAGTGGTTATGTCACACAATCTTATTTCAGTAACGCAGTTGCGAGTGCCAACTGCGCCCAACATCAAACGATGTATTGGGAAGCTGCCGCGAATAGTTTCAAATGTATGTCCATCAATGTAAGCCTTGCTGGAGATGCCAGCGGAACTATTGGCGCTGTGAGTGTTGATAAAATCAAAGGCACGGCCATTGATTTTTCAGTAGCACCAACAAATGGACAGATTCTAAAATTCAATGGCACAAGTTGGGTTCCTTCTGCTGATAATAATGCGGGCGGAACGATTACGGCTTTAACGGGTGATGTTTCTGCCAGTGGCTCCGGTTCTGTGGCTTCGGCGGTCAATTCTGTCGGAGGCTCAACGGCTGCGAATATTCACACTGCAGAACTCGCTGCCAATGCGGCAACAGATGCCAACACCGCATCAACGATCGTTAAAAGAGATGCCTCTGGAAACTTTATTGCAAGTAATGCCACTTTGAATAAAGTCATTCTAAACGATTCAGGTTCCAATACGGCGACTCTGCAAGCTCCGACGACGATTTCAACTAGCTATGTTCTTAAATTGCCGACGGTTCAAGGTGCTGCGAACCAACTTCTTAGCAATGATGGTTCCGGAAATTTATCTTGGACAAGTCTCTCCTCTGTCGGCGTTACAAGTGTGGCCGTGACTTCACCTATCACAAATTCAGGAACGGCTTCAGCTCCGAATATTGGAATTCAACAAGCCAATGGTTCTCAAGCCGGATATCTTTCAAGCGCTGATTGGACTTCGTTCAATAATAAATTAGGAACGGGATTAAACTCGGGACAGATTTGGGTCGGAAACGGATCAAATGCCGCTGCCGCGGTAACACCTACTGGTGATGTGACGATTTCAAATGCAGGTGCCACACTTGTTGGAAAAATCCAAGGAACAGGAGTTGCCAGCACGACTCCGACAGCCACAAATAATTTCTTTAAATACAATGGAACAAATTGGGCACCGGGATATATCGGTGTTGCTGATATTCGTTCAACAGCCGCAGGTAACGCGCAGTTCTTCCCAACAACTTGTGTCGCCAGCCAAACTTTGAATTGGGAATCTACGACAGATACATATATTTGCACGAACATTGCCATTGGCGACTCACAAATCACTTATGCCAGCAAAGCGGCAAAAACATTCTTAGCTGCACCCACTGCCGGTGGCGTTCCCACATTTAGAACGATTGCTTCTTCAGATCTACCGACGACAGGCGCTGATGGTGCTTATATCAACGGTGGAAATAGTTTTGGTGCTAATGCCTCTATCGGGCTTAATGATTCCTACAGATTGGATTTTAAAACGACTGGGTTGCCTCGAATCTCTATAAACAACTCAGGTCAAGTCGGAGTTGGCACTATCAATCCACAACGTTCTCTGCATGTGGCCCAAGCCAATGCCGCAGGTGGAAATATCGCTCCCATCATGGTTGAAAGAGTGAACTCCAGCGGTACGCCATCAGCAAATGAACTAACCATGGTGCAGTTTAAACTTCCGAACTCCGCAGGGACTGGAGTTGTGGGTGCGGACTTCGGCTCAACACTGACGGATGTCACTCCGGGTTCTGAAAAGGGGGCCCTCTTATTCCGTACATCCGCCAATGGTGGAAGCACAATTCCGGAGCGCATGAGAATTGATTCAAATGGATATGTCGGAATTGGTACTTCAACTCCAGAAGCAAAATTGCATATTGCCGGAACGGATTGGGCAAGCAGTTCTATCTATGCCACTCGATTTGAAAATGCGGGCACAGGCGCGGGGCACTGGTCACTTAAAAGCCGTGGGACGACGATAGGTTCTTACTCTCCTGTTTTAGCAAATGATACACTGGCCTCCTTCGGAGGAAGTGGATACTTTGGAACAACTTCAGCAGACTATGCAACAGCAGGCTATTTTGCGATTGGAGCTGAAAGCAACTGGAGTGCTGGCAATACCCCCGGATACGCTCGACTTGTTTTAGGTAAAGGAGATGGCACCTTTTTCACCCCACTGTGGGTGGCCAGCACAGGTAACGTCGGAATTGGCACAACTGCCCCTGCTGGAAAACTTGCGAATACAGATATCAACTTGGGAGACACGGGAACGATCGCTGCTATTAGCGGAAATGGTGTTGGCGTTGGTGGAATCAACTGGCAAGCCACAAGTAATGGCTACGTCGCCAACCTTTTTAACTCTAGCACGGCTGGCGCTTCCAATGGACTTCAGGTTTATACCGCTGCGACAGATACGGCGAGCTACGTTCTGAATGCCCGCTCGAATGGAACCAGTCGTTTTGTGGTTCGTGCTGATGGTAATGTGGGAGTGGGAACCGTCGCCCCTGCTGCGAAACTTGACGTGAATGGAACTCTTAAGTCCAGCAACTCTTGGTCGAAAAACACTCCTGCAAATACGACTTTCACAACTTCAGGTACTATCTCTTCTTTTACAATGACCTGTAATGGCGGCCCTGTTCTGATTTTTGCAAATTTTAGCGCCTCGAATTTAACCAGTGCTGCTTGGAATGGAACAAGTTTCTATATTCGCGTGGGCTCAGCCACAGGGACCGTGATACGAGGAGTTTCAAATACAACCCATGACGGAGGACAAGTCGGACAACATATGTCCACTGTTCAAACACTCTATGACTGCCCTGCGGGCTCAACGACTTTCTATCTTACAGGCACAACCAATGCGGGAGTCACGGTTGGGGTTTATGGTATCGAGTTTAGCGCAGCCGAACTAGGCCTGCGCTAAGAAAAGTTTAAAGCTTCACACTCAAACCATCCTTAAGAGCCAAGTTCTGCGCCCTGAGAGCCGGAATCAAGCCGATCAAAGTTCCACCCGCCAAAGTCACAGCTATGTATAGCAGTTCACGCGACGTCAACCACGGGCCGACAAGGTAAAGACCGAACTCTGTTTCAATCCAAGGTTTTAAAATCGCCACAAGGCCTACGGATAAAACCACTCCAAGAACAACTCCTAGAGATGTTAAAAGAGCGGACTCAAAAACCAGAAGGCCCACGATTTGTGAAGATTGCGCTCCAACGGCACGAAGAATTGCCATCTCACGACGACGTTCATTCAACGTTGTTGTTAAAGCAATAAGCATGGCCATCAACCCCACAACCACAACCATCCATGAAATCATTCTTAAAACGCCTTCGATGTAAGAAAGACCATTCCAAAGCTCACTCAAAGTCACACCTGGAATGATTGCCAGCAAAGGCTCCTCTTTGTAGGTGTTGATTTCCCGTTGCAGTTTAAGAGTTTCAATACGTGACTTCGCGCCAACAAAAAACGCTGTAATGGTATGAACCTTTAATTTCTCTTTGCTCAATTGTTCGCGAGGAATGATCTTTTCCGCCGTAGGAGCCGCTCCCTCTTGCCAGTCCACGTGCAAAGCTTCCATGCCTTCCAAAGACATGTAAACCGCACGATCTAGTGGCGTGCCCGTGGGCTGCATAATTCCAGAGACGACAAAAGGTTTATCATCATGATTCTGAATGCCCTCACCCTTAGTCACTCCGTGAGAAACGACGATACGATCACCTAATTTGTAATTGAGTTTACGAGCAACATCAGCGCCAATCACCACGTCCCACAAATCATGGAACACAATCCCTTGCGCCAACTCAATTTTGCGGTCGCCGCGGTAATGATAGTGTTTGAAGAAGTCTTCGTTGGTGCCGACCACACGGAATCCACGATGACCATCGCCTAAAGAATAGGGAATCGTCCAATCAATGGCTTCGTGCTTTTTTACAGACTGATAAGTTTCATAGGAAATATTGTGAGTCGCATTTCCCATATTAAAAACCGTGTAAAGAATCAACTGCAGCGGACCACTGCGCGCTCCCACGATCAGATCTGTTTTACTGATCGTCTGCGTGAATCCTTCTTCCGCGGCTCTTTTCGCGCGCTCAACGGTAAGCAACAAAGCCACGCTGAGTGCGATAGAGATCACAGTCAAAGTGGTAGCAAACGCGCGATTCTTCAATGACTTGATAGCTAATTTCAAGAAGACCATCACACAACCTTGTTAATGGAGTCCAACGAGATGGAACGAGTAAAAAGTTTTTCAATGCTGCGGTCATGGGACACGAACACCACGGTCGTGCCATAAAGTTCAGAAAGCTCAAACATCAATTTCAAAAATTTTTCGCGATGATCGACATCCAATGCCGAAGTCGGTTCATCCGCTAAAAGAAGATCCGGTTTACCCAATAAGGCGCGGGCCACCGCCACACGCTGCTGCTGCCCCACACTGAGCTCGCCGACTTTTTTTCCCAACAAGTCGCCAATACCTAAATTTCCGCACAGCGCGCGGATCACCATCTCCGTGTCAACACTGCCCAAGCGAGCGCGACGAGCGGCACTTAAATGCAAAGGCAATTCGATATTTTCTTGGACTGTCAAATATTGAATCAAATTAAAGTTCTGGAAAACGTAACCCATGTGTTCGGCGCGGAAAGCATCTCTTTCTGCCGCACTCATCTGAGCGAAATCGCAACCGAGAATTTTCAAACTTCCTTGGCTGGGTTTTAAAACACCCGAAAACATTTCCAACAAAGTTGTTTTACCTGTGCCACTAGGGCCATAAAGGAACAACTCCTCTCCACGAATCACGGAAAATTCCGGGATGCGCAAAGTAGGAGTCGTTTGGCCTTCATAGGTATATTGAAGGTCGCGAATCTCAATCAGAATGTTACTTGAGGTCAAGACTGTCTCCATTCTTCAGTACTTGTGCTGACTTTTGCACTCCATCAGCAATCACGTCTACTTGAACTTTCTTTAAACGGGAAAAAACTTTCTGAAAATGGAAGGACACAGAGCTTCCAGCAACTGGCGCCTGACAAGTGACAGAAAACTCAGCGTCTACGTCCGCATGATTCTTCTCTTGATTGACCTCAAAAATATCCTGTTTGATTTCACAGCCGAGTGCAGGATCAAACACGATCATCTCTGAAATTTTCTCTTCCAGCTTTTTGAGAGCTTCTTCTTTTTTCTGTTTGTCTTTTTTAGATTTGGCCTCGTGCTCAAAACCGAAAAGAGAATCCGCAGGGATCTCCATTTCAATTTTTCCTTTTTTGCCATCGAATCCAATACTGACGTGGCCAGCACCGTGAACGTGGGCGCCGTGCTCGCGAGCTGCAAATACCATCGCTGAGAACATAAGAACTTTTAACATAGGACCTCCTCCTTGTTAGCAGATCATTTGTACGGTTCTACAGCCTCACCGACGAGCTCAAACGACGCATCTCCGTACATGGATTTTTTAGTGACTAAATTAAGAGTGCCATAAACCCAAATGGGCCCCACGGCCACATCGGTTCCTTTTTTCATCTTCACATAAACCATTTGGTTCGGTGGCGGTGGCGGAACGTGAATACACGCCTGAGGACTTGGCACGAGCAAGAATTCTACGACGTCTCGCTGATTGTCTTCCAGTGGAACCATGAAACCCGGGATCTTCACAGGTTTACCATTAAGAGCCTGAAGCTCTGAAGAGGATTTTCCGGTAATGTAGTCCATTTCGCCAAGCAAACGCCAGTCGACCTCAACTCCCGATAAAGCTCCGCCGCGAGAGACCATAGTCTGATAGATCACCACTCCGGTGACCGCCGCCAAAATAAACACTCCCGCTAAGATCCACTTTTTCATCCCAGTCCAGTTCTGCGGCATACGCCGCCTTTTCTATTAAAAACCCCACCTAACTTAAATGCAATAGCTTTGCGCGGTGCCCTTCCCTCTGATATAAAGGAATTTCTAGTCAGAGAACGAGGCCTAAATATGAGCAGCAAAATTCAAAGAGTTCGTGGCACCCGCGATCTTCTCCCCGAGGACAGTCTTCTTTTCCGTTTTGTCGAAGAATCAGCCTATGAGAAGTCTCTTTTGTACGGTTATGGTGAAATTGAAACTCCGATTTTTGAATTTTCTGACGTTTTTCATCGCACCCTCGGCGAAACTTCCGATGTTGTGAATAAAGAGACTTATGATTTTACAGATCGTGGCGGAGAGAATCTCACATTAAGACCTGAAGGAACTGCGGGTGTTGCCCGTGCATTTATCTCTGAAGGCATGATGCAGAACCTTCCATTAAAGTTTTATTATTCCGGCCCGATGTTTCGTTATGAACGACCACAAAAAGGACGATATCGTCAATTTTACCAATTGGGCGCAGAGTGTTTAGGTTATGATTCTCCTCTGGCTGATGTGGAGTGCATAGCACTTGCGTGGGATATCTTGCAAAAAATCGGAATTTCTTCTGATTGCACCCTTGAGATCAATACTCTGGGCGATGCTGAAAGTCGTGCGGCTTACCGTGAAGCTTTGGTGAAATACTTCACCGCTCACCAAGATCAATTGTCTGCGGATAGCAAAATGCGTTTGGAAAAAAATCCGCTGCGCATTTTGGACTCCAAAGATGAGGGCGACAAAAAACTCAACGCCAACGCTCCAAAACTTGAACAATATTTGAACGAAACGTCGCAAACTTTCTTCAAAAAAGTTTTGGAAGGTATTGAGAAATTGGGCATCCCTTACAAAGTGAATGATCACCTTGTCCGTGGACTTGATTACTATTGCCACACTGTTTTTGAATTCACGACATCAAAACTCGGAGCTCAAGGCACTGTGCTTGCGGGTGGACGCTACGATGGTTTGATTGAAACTATGGGTGGCCCCAAAACTCCGGGCGTTGGTTGGGCGGCGGGAATTGACCGTTTGGCTGATTTGACTCCGAAAGAGCTTGCGATCACCAAAGAAGTTTTGATTGCTGTGATTGGCGCTGATGATCAAGGTGAAGATGAGAGTGTTAAAGTCGCTCACGAAATTCGTGCACGCGGCTTGAAAGCAGAAAATTTCCTATCTGGAAAAATGGGAAAGAAAATGCAGAAAGCCAATAAGGTTGGAGCACACTATGCTTTGATTTTAGGTGGTAACGAAGTCGCAAATAAAACGGTGACCGTAAAAAACTTCGCAAATGGTGAACAATCTGAAATCACTCGCGAAGCTTTGAAGACTTTTGATTTTAAAATCTAAGAATGAAAGCTGATGCTCTCTCATGGAGAGCATTTACTGAACAATTACATCATCTGTAGAACACAAGTGATCTTTTCGCGCTCTGCTTGAGGAGCCATTTTCAAATGGCCTTTCATAACATAGTGGCGCCCAGGAAACTCACTTGTAGCCGCACTCAGAGTAGCTCCTCGTAAATCTATAACCAACTTACGCCCTTTTTCTAAATCACAACTGATCTCTGAATGAGCCGGCTCACAAGAATATTTTGAAGTGTACTTAGCTTCCTTACCGAAAAACACCTGAGTAGAAAACTCAGGAAAGGTCGCATTCTCATCCCACACCTGAATCTCACCCTGCTTAGAAAGACAAAGAATGAACGGAGTGCTATCCCCCTCAGCCATCATTTGCTTAATAGAATGCTGAGTAAGATCAAGAGCAAAAACAGGATTCGCCATAAACATTACAGAAAAAAGAACCACCAGTTTTTTCATCGTAAAACTCCTTGGCCCGAAGCACATGCAAGTACGTGACCAAGCCCAAAATAATTGAAACCGATCTGGCTGAGCAAAAACTGTCCAACTATCAAAAAATGTCATTTCCTGAGGGTTTCTTTATGAAACCGGATAACAAAGGGAATCTCCTAAGTTTCTAAAAATCACTATTCACAACATGATTTATAAAACTTTGTCTTTGTTGCACTTCCTTCATTCATAAATACAACAAAACTCCAACGCGTGCCCATGCTCTTCTCATTCGTCTTTATCGTTTGGTCAATAACCGAATATGTCAGATTAGAATCAGAAAGTGCATAACTTCCATCAGGAGGACCAAGAAGTGCTTCGATCTCGTTACGACTCATGCCTATCAACTTATTACTTAATGATAGATCAATTGCTTGCGAAGCCCTATCAACCCCAGCTTTCCAGAGCTTTGAGTCAAATGACTTTACTCCCCAATAATGCTCCAGAAAATCTGCCTCCTGAAAGTCTCTCCATCTTAGAACATAAACGTAATAAGGAAATCTGAGAAGATTCGTAAAACCAATCGTGATACTGAACCACAAAAAAATGCAGATTGTAATCACACTTAAAAAGCGCCAAAAATATTTTATTATTTTAGCCATTTTAACTCTCGATTTTTAATTTTTTCCAATCCAGATTGCTCTAGATCCTTTTCAAAATTTTTCCCCTGATAACTTTTACTAAATTTGAGGCCTTCATTGTTATTAAATAAATCCATTCTTTTCTCATTAGTTGGGTTTTCAGGTGAACCTTCATGAGCATCTAAAAATTTTCTTCCTTTCTCTTCTCCCAACTCTTTTCCGACCATGCCCGCCCAATAATAATGCCTGAAGGCATCTGCCTTATTGTTGACGTGCTCGTCCTCAGGAAAGTTCTTCCTCGTCACATAACCAGCAAGAGCAGTTAAATAGGCAACCTTCCCAGCATCTACGGGATATTTTGTCACCAATTCTTTCTCTTTTTCGTTGAGTTTCACGCCAGTTAAATAATAAGCACCTTTATCCGCATAGCTCTTAAGATATCTGTCTATAACAGCTTTTGAAAGTGCGACCATTTGTCCCTTTTGGGGAGCCGCCAGATGGGAGTGAGGTTTGAAACGAACTCCCGCTTTCATATTTTCAGGAGCATAAATTTTTACATTGGTCTCTTTATAGCCTCGTGATGTCATTTGTATATAATATCCTTCAGAAGTCTCAACCCATCCAACTGGATTTGGCTCTTTTCGATCAGACGGAGGAGAAAGTTGATCTTCAAGTTCTTGATAACTGACATCAGCCTCCCTCAATAAGTTTTTGAAGCTCGTATAGCGTTCACGTGCCTCAATTACCTCTTCAGGTAAATTCTCTTCTATAACTTGTTTAAGTCCTTCATTGAAAACTGACTTACTAAATCTAGTCTCTTGGCATTTCAGCTAAATACATTCCGTCTCCAATGCTTGGCTGCTGCAAACCTGCATCCACACAAAAAGACTCAATATTAAATTCATATGAATGCCCCGGTTGCAACTCAAGCTGACCGGTCGTGGCTAGTTCTTTAATAATGGCCTCTTGATCTTGAAGAACTTCTTTTAGCTGCGCAGATATATATTTTCGGTCATTTCCTGAAAGATCTTTTCTTTGTAGAATGGAATAAAGCTTCTGAGCACCTTCCAGTGGGCTTTGGAACTCCTGCGGTTGTTGAAAGGTCTTAATTCGATCAAAAATCCTTCGATCTGTTTTCGAATCCAAACTCGAGCAACTTGGTAAAATAACGAGCGCCGAACACCACAAGAATAGAAAAAATAAGCTCTGAAGTTTTCTCATTCATTTAGCCTTGCACCACCAACGACGTTAATCAACTTTTTGTTTTCTGAAGTTTTTATCCTGTGACAAGTATTTATCCATAACGCAACAGCACTACCAATAGTAAGTCCGTACCTTTGGACGCCGACGACAATCGAAATAATAAAAACTCGTTAGCGAGGATGGGAGCTAGGGTCTACGGCACTAAAAACCGAGTTCCGCAGCGCCAAGAAAGACCAGCAGTAGCAATCAGAAGACTAAGAAAAACAAAAAAGGGAGCCAGCAAAGCTCCCTCAAGCGCGAGGACTGTCTGAGAGTTTTTAGTGCCGTAGGCCCTAGCTCCCATCCTCGCGTATCGTAGTTACAAGCTATTTACGATAAAGTTTAACGGATTGCCCTTTTCCCCAGCCGGAGATTTTGAGCGAGCTAGCGCGAGTCCATACGAACATCAAGATCAAGCCGACAACAAACATCGCAATACTCAGCCACTGACCACGAGTCAGTCCCAGCCATTGGAAACCGATGTGCGCATCTGGCATACGGAAGTGTTCATCCATCACGCGCACCATCGCGTAGAGAATCACGAATGTGGCCGCAATAAATCCTGGTTTACGTGGTCGTCTCCACAACAAGAAAAGGAATAAGAATAAGAAAAGCCCTTCACCCAAGGCCGCAAAAAGTTGAGACGGATAACGAGGTGTCAACAAAGGTGCAATGGCTTCCTTCGCTGCCGTATTCCCTTCTTGAATGGACTCGATGATTTTATTCATGATGGAGTAAACTTGGTCACGAGAAGCGATATCGAAACGGAATTTATCAACAAGCTCCAACCATTGTTCACGACCCACACCCACTTTTTCTACGACGGGAGTCAGCTCAGAAAGTTTGGTCATGTCCTGGCTTGGCCATGAAAGAATGTCTTGAGGAAACTTCACCGCCAAAGGATAAGTCGGATCACAAGGACGACCCACAAGCTCACCGTTGATGAAGTTAGCGATACGGCCAAAGAACACACCCAACGGTCCTGTCACGGCAACAAGATCCAAAAGATACAAAGAGTTCACAGAATATTTACGCGCATAAAGAAGGCACGCCAACACGATACCGATGATCCCGCCGTGGCTCGCCATTCCGCCTTCGTTAACGGCAAGGACTCCCCAGTAAGGGAAGGTGGATTTGAATTTAAGGAAAAGATCCGGGCCGTAGAAAATCACGTAACCCAAACGACCGCCGACCAAAGTTCCGATCGCCGCGTAAGTGATAAAGTCACCGACCATTTGTGGTGTGAGTCCTGCTCTTTGTCTTCTTGCAAGCCAAGTAATCAAGAGATAGGCGCAGATGAACCCCATCATGTAAGAGAGTCCATACCAGCGAATTCCAAAATCACCGGAAATTCTTAGAGCAAACGGATCGAAATCATGAACCACAACGTATCCTTTTTTGAGACGTTAACAGTATATCAAAATGGGAATTCTTAGACCTTCCCACATAAAAGCGAGAAAATAGGGACATGTCTAGGTTTTCATCTTTGCTTCTACTGTGCATTATCGCGTTTTCAACGACTCCAGCCTTGGCTCAAAGTGGTAGTCGCTGGGGAAGCGGTATCGACTTCACTAAAAGAGCCGCCAATCGCGAGGCCGGAAGATGGTCTCTCTCTGAATGGCTCGAAATGAAAAATAGAAATCGCATGATGGATATGTGGCTTTCTATAAACTCACCCTCGCCTTTTGAGTTCTCTTTGGGAGGCACTTACAACTCCTACAAAACTGAAGTGAAAAACCCCGATAGCAGCGGCTCTTCCAACTCATTTGCAGGGGAACTCTCTGCCTATGCACAATTTGTCGGCGTCACAGCAGAATATGAGAACAACACACAAGACAGCTACAACGATCTTTCCGGAATGCTGAACATTCGCCTCTTGGGGAACTCAATTCAGAACACGTCTTTCACAATTCACTATGGTCAACGCACACGAGATGCATCTGCGGGAAAACTCACACAGCAGTTTGGACAGGCGTCATTGCAGGTTTATTTAACAAAGTATTTTGGTCTTGATGGGAAATATCGTTATTTCCTTCCCACTTCCACGGATGAATTAGGAGATGTGGAGGGAAATATCACCGAAGCAGGGCTTTTCATAGACTTTAAAGCCGTTCGCATTTTCGGTGCCTGGTACAAGGAGAGCCAGAAAACAAAGATCCCTGCGGCGACGGATGACACAGTCACCGATCGCGCAGGGATTAGGTCAGGAATCAAAATCTTTTTTTAATTCCGAAGTCAGAACTAATCCAATTGGATTAGTTTGTTCTCACCACTTACAAAGTAAGACTCAGTAGATTGCTCATGAGCCATTGGAGAAGTCACTTTCCACTCCATGTTCATTTGCATTCCCGCTACAGGATCACGTTTTGAACCTGTGTTGAATACAGAAGGGATCACAGCCGTTGCATCCAATTGGAAGCCCCAACCTACAGATACGTTAGCTGGTTGGAAAGTCGCGTTTGTGATGTATTTACCGATACCATCAGCAGAACCACCTGCAGTGTATGTAACACGGTAAGAGTAATCTACAACTGTCATACCGAAACCGTTTTCGTATTGAACGTTGTAAACTTTAGATTGTGGCATGTTCCAACCAGAAAGATCAGACCAGCAAGTCAAACCTTTTGGAAGAGCGTTTGCAGTGTCAATTTTGATGTTAACAACAGGGCGACCCGCATTGATGACGTTGAAGATTTTTTTACCGATGTTGATAATTTGATCTACGATCAATTCAACTGCATCAAGAGGATTTACAGAACCCAAAGTTTTGTCGCCAGTGAATTTTGGCGCCAAAGGCATTTGAGAAGAGTTGCAGTCTTCGTTAAGACCGTGAACTGGTTTAGCGAAAAGATCAGATTGAGCGTATTGCTCAGTCACGTCAGTTACTTTTACTTTTTTGATTTCGAAGTAAGCTTTATCGATTGCGAAAGCTGAAGAAGCCATTCCCAAAGTCAAAGCCATAGCTACTAGAGAACGAATCATGAGGACCCCCTTATTTGTTGCCCGTGGGTTCTATCAAGGGGGCTAGGGTGTTTCAAATGAAAAAAAGAGGAATTTTAGTCTTTTTCGCGGCGCCTTGTGTCACCACTCTTTGGAGACCGATAACATCGGGAATATCCAAGACTTGGAATTGGAAGCGTTCGATTCAACGCTGGAAACAGTCTTCTTGGTATAATTTGCAAGGTAATAGTTAATAGAAGCGCCCACATGCAGGCCTGATTTCACTTCGGGTGAAACACCGAATTGAAACCACATGCTTGTGCCTTCCCAATTTTCGTTCACTGTTCCGTCAGAAAACGTGGCACGGCTGAGGATGTTGTAAGCAGCACTTAAACTATAAAGATCATTCTTCCCGAACTGCCACTTCACATAAGGACCCGTGTCCGATGAAGCGTACGTCGTTGTCTCATCCACTTTATCCGTGTGAGAAATTCCCGAGTAATTCCACCCGCCCCAAATATTTTTTTTCAAACTGAACGCCACACCCACATTATAAAAATACTTCGTCGATGTCGTTGTGGAAGAAGTTGTGAGCGTGTCGGAAATATAAGTACCGCCGACTTCCAAAAGAAGACCGGCGTGAGCTCGTGCTGAAAACAGGATTGTTAGTATTACGAAAAACTTCTTCACAGATTCTTTATCGGTACGAGACTGAAAAGAGCTCAGTCTCGTTACGAGAATTTAGACCATCGTCGATGGAATCATCTAGTTGCGTTTTAAAAGAGCCGCGTAAAAACCGTCGAAGCCTTCTTTGTCTGGACGAAGGTGAATTTGCTTGAGCAAAGTCCAGCGCGATCCATGTTCAGCCATGAATTTTTCGATCTGTTTTTCATTTTCACTCGGAAGAAGACTGCAAGTGGCGTAAACCAACTGCCCGCCTTTTTTAGTCATTTCACAATAGCTGGTGAGGATTTCATATTGAAGATCCTGAAGGCGCGCGATTTCATCACTCGTGAGTTTCCACTTTGAATCGGGATTGCGACGAAGAACGCCCATTCCTGAACAAGGCACATCCAGCAAAACACGATCCGCCGTTTCATACAAACGCTTGATCACTTTGCTGGAATCAATCAAACGAGTTTCAATCACGTCCACACCATCACGGCGCGCGCGCACTTTCAACTCTTGCAATTTCCACTCGTGAATATCCAAGGAAATAATCTTCCCCTTGTTCTTCATCAAAGAAGCCATGTGCAAACTCTTACCACCCGCTCCCGCACACGCATCGATCACGCGATGACCTGGTTGCACATCTAAAAGCGGCACGACCATTTGCGAAGCGGCGTCTTGAACTTCAAAAAGACCTTTTTTAAAAGGCTCCGTGATGAAAACATTTTTACGCTCCGTGAGTTTTAAAGCATGCGGCAAATCCGGAGACACTTTCACCGCGGAGATCCCCGCCTCTGTCAGTGTTTTTAAAAGTTCATCCGGAGTTGTTTTTAAAACATTGGTGCGAAGGAAAACTTCGGCAGGTTGATTCAAAGCGCGAACCACGTCTTTGTAATCCGGTCCCAACTCTTGCTCTAAACGAGCCGCCATCCAATCAGGAATAGATTGCGCCACAGCGAAAGAAGGAATGTCTTTTTGGCGGGCGGTCACGTCCTTAACGGAAAGACCTTCAAGCTCGGGCCAATCCGGAAGTTCATGCCCTTGCCGAATCCAGTAAGCTCCCCAGATTTTCCAAAAATCGTTGTCATCAGCAAGATAGCTAAGAAGGCGTTCCCAACGAACGATCTCATAGACGGACTCCGCAAAGAATCTTCTGTCGCGCGAGCCCCATTGTTTTTGCGCTTTGAGATTGCGCTGGATCACTTTGTCTGCGTACTGCCCATGCTCAAAAACTTCGTCAAGGGCGCCAATAATCGTTTCTACGAGATGCTTATGAATCTTCAAAATGTAAATACCAATCCACCTGATAAGAAGGTGCCGTTAAATTGCCCGGAAGAGAGCAAATGAATGTGGTTCTTTAAACCAGCTTCAATGAAGAATCCAGTGTTTTCAAAAATATCAAAGAACCGCGCACCCAGTACCAATTGGTAGTCTAAAGAAATCGCCGATTTGCTGCTGGCCTGTTTGAAAAAAACTCCTAGTCCGACACCTGCGCCGAAATAGAGAGGAAAGCGCGAGCCCGCATCTGGAAATGTGAGGAGAGGCATGAAAGAAAGTTTTTGAGGATTTTCACCCGGCAAATCAAACTCTGCATAATCAATGCGCAAGTTCAAATCCATGGAGTTTTGCCATTCGCCCACTCGATACGTGACTCCCAAAGAGTTGCCACCGACATCATCTTGCTGACCGTTTTTACCCCAATCGTAAGATTGAGAGCCCATGTAGCGACCGAATTGAATTGCCAGATAGTGATCCGAAGGACCGCTGCTGTAGTTTTGCGCTGGATCTCTTTTTTGGAAATAACGAGCGGCCGCGTCTCTGCCGACCACAGGTTGTGACTCTTGTGCTAAAGCAAGGGAGCTCATCAGCAAGGGCAAAATCATTGATAGAAAAGTCTTCACACGCACCTCATTTTCTGTCCCCTATTCTATCCAGTTTTTAGCTCGCTATGTAAGTCTAATGACGCGTAAGGTTATTAGACCTGGACACGTTGACTCTGATAGCCCCGATCCCTAATCTCCAGGCAGCTTTTAGGACGGGACCAAAGACTATGAAATGCCCCTTTTGCGGACATGCAGACGATAGAGTTTTAGACACCCGAGTGCAGAAAGATGGCAGCATCCGCCGCCGTCGTGAGTGCCTTGAGTGCAAAGCTCGTTTTTCGACTGTCGAGACAATCATGCTCGCCTTCCCGTTCATTATTAAAAAAGACGGACGTCGTGAACCTTTCAGCAAAGAGAAAATCCTTAAAGGCCTTCAAGCTGCCTGCCAAAAACGCCCTGTGAGCTTGGCGCAGATTGATGCCGTGGTTGAGAGAATCTCTTCATGGGTTGTGAACCGTGGAGAAAGCGAAATTTCGTCTCGTCTTATCGGCAAAAAAGTCATGGCGGAACTGAAACAACTCGACGACGTGGCTTACATCCGTTTCGCGAGTGTGTATCGCACCTTCAAAGACGTGCAAGAGTTTGTGGAGACTCTTGAAGACGCTGAACTGCTTGATTTTGTCGATGCAAATAATCCACAATTAAGTCTCACAGCGATGAACTTTGTAGAAAACGAAAAGAAGCCAAATAATGAAACTGACAGCAAGACGACAAGCCCGCGAACTCGCACTCCAAATCCTCTTTCAAACTGAGTTCGCACCTCAGATCAGCTACCAAACATTCTTGGATGTTTTTGAGCAGAGTGTTGATCCTGAAGTGATCAACTACGCCGATCTTTTGGTGACGGGCGTTCAATCCAATAAAGCCGCTGTGGACTCTAAGATCCAAGCTTCAAGTGCCCACTGGAAAGTGGAGCGCATGGCGACGATTGATCGCAACATCTTGCGTATCGCCGTTTACGAAATGAAATTCGCCACAGAACCAATCAAAGAAAATATCGCCATCAACGAAGCCGTTGAGATCGCGAAAAAATACGGCACGACAGAGTCTGCAAGCTTTGTGAATGGCCTTCTAGATCAAGTCAGCAAGGTGCACTAATGGCTTTGAGTGTGCTTTCCCAAGCCAGCGCTCTGAATCCCGGCTCTGACCTGTGGATCGTGCCTGACTTGGAAAAGTCACAATGGACAGCCAAGCTTGATTGGTATTTGAATTTTCAAATTTGCAAATCGTCCCGTCACACACAAGCGACTCTGCCCGAGTTCTTAAACACAGTTCTGGAAGAAACCGAGCTGAGTAAAAAGAATTTTAAAAATCGTGATACAGCTCCATTGATGATTGCGTCTTCAGAACTTCTTCCCAACAAGTGGGTGGTGATCTTGCCTTGGCAAGGTGATCTCACAAAGTGGACATCGGAAGTTTTTGAGATCTGGCAAAAATTGAAAGAGCCTACTTTGCGCGTGTTCTTGCCACCAGGACAGAGCACGGGGAATTTGCAATTGGCGTGGCAGACTCACCATAATTTCCAAGATTTTACGGTAGTTTTAGACTGATGTTTCAAATCAGTACAAATCCCAGAGATTCCCTCACGGAAACTTAAGGACACCTACTAAAAAACCGATAAATCAACCATGGCTTGCACTGGAACGTCTTGGCTTTCAACCTTTGCCGTTGTCTTATTTTTATCACTCCTTAATAGTGGCTGTGGTCTTTCTGCTCACCTTGAAGACTTGCTACAAAGCGAGTCACCCGTCGTTTCCATCAACGACAAAACTCCTTTTTTGATTGTCAACGCCACCAACAAAAACAGTTTTCAAGTCTCGGGAAAATGCAATCCTGACTCCGGAGATCTTCGCGTTCTTTTAAATGAAGTCGATCTTTCAATCACATCATGCACTGAGAATGGAACCTGGTCAGCGACTTATGACATGTCTTCAATCGCAGATGGAAATGCAACTCTCTCTATCAATCAAAACAGCGCCGACGCCACCCTCTCGGAATTCGACTCTGCTAATGTTCTTAAGGACACTGTCATTCCCCAGATTGCAGGGCTCAATGATGTTCTTATTCCAACAAACTCCGTGGACTTTAATTGGAACTGCTTAGATCCAGCGGACAACTGTCAATTCAGATATATGATCACGGATAATCCCGTTCATATTTTTATCGCCGAACTTTTCTCTGTCACCCAGAACGCTTCGATCATTGAGAAAGGTCACAACTATCTCTATGTACAAGCCCAGGATCGCGCGGGAAATCTTTCAACTCCCGTGAGAGTCGATGCCTATGTCGGCGCACCAAAAATCTTCATTGGCGGATTGCAGACAGCAACCACCCTCTCGGGAACAGAGAATCTCTACATCTTTGCTGCCCCCACGTTGAGCGAAATGAGTCTTTTCAACAATGCCACCTGCACAGGGGCACCTACATGGCAAAGTACGAACTCTGTTGTGTCTAATTGGAGTCTAGATCCCGCGTCACAAGGCGGAACAGCTTCTGTGAGTGTGCGCTTTAGAACTTCCGCTGGTGTAGAAAGTGATTGTTATACTGACAGCATCCTTTGGCTCAATCCCACGCTTCACACGATGTGTACGGACACCACATCGTCAGCAGGTCTTGGCCGCGTGGTCGACAGTGGTGGCACGGGGGGTAATTACTCTGACAATGAAAACTGCACTTTGAATTTAACTTTGACCGGACCTACGACTTTTACTTTCGAAACAGCAAATACAGAGTCTGGCTACGACTATTTAACGATGTATGATGGAGTCACACAAGTTCTGGGATATTCCGGTGCCGCTGGCATTTCCCCTATTACAACGACAAGTAATAACGTGCGCATCGAATTCTCATCAGACTCCAGTGTGACTGAACCCGGCTTTAGCATTCTTTGGGTTGCTGCGGGAGGTCCCGCACCAAGTCTTTCTTTAAACAATGGTGCATCTTCAAGTATCAGCGCCACGGTCACTGCGAATTTAAATTATGATTCGATTTTTCAAGACGTTTATTTAACAGAGACGGCAGCCTGTGCGAGCGGAGGAACATGGACGTCGCTTGCGAGCCAGTTGCCGTGGACTTTTAGTAACGCCACTAACGGAACTAAAATCTTATATGTTAAATTCAGAGACGCCTTCGGCAATGAAACGGCCTGCGAAAATGACGATATTACTCTTGTTCTTCCTCAAATCACCATTGATGCTCCTGGAGCAGGGAGTGCCCCTAACTTATCTTTAGACCTTGCAGGAACATGTTCAGCACCTGGACTGAATGTAGAAATTTCGGGAACCTTTTCAGGGACAACAGCTTGTTTGAATGACAATACCTGGGCGAAGTCTTTTGATACATCAGCTCTTCCCAACAATACGACAATCAACATCACGGCTCGTCTTATGAATGGCGCAACCGTCGCCGCTTCTGCGACCGGAACTTGGACCCTTGATCGTCAAATTTCTATCACATCCCCTGCCGCGGGAGCCTTCATTGGTCCCAACTACACTGTCTCTGGTACTTGCAATGTTCAAGGAGCTACTATTGAAGTCACTACACCTTCGGTAACAGCAACCTCCTGTAATGCGGGAACATGGAGTGTGAATCTGACATCGGGTGCTGCCGACGGAACGACAATTAATTTCTCTGCCCGCATGATGCTCAACTCTGTTGAACAAGATTCTGATTCGCGCAACTTCGTTTTGTCGACATTGCCTCCCATCGCGGTTATCAATGGTGCTCCGACCGGTTCGAGCATTGAAGCTTCCGTTATCGTCAATATCAGTGGAACCAATGTCGGTTCATACAAATACAAGTTCGGCAGTGCCGCAAACTGCTCTGACTCCGCAGGATATTCCGCAGAAATAAATGCCGCCACTTCTCTGACTCTGAACCAGAGTGCTCTTCCGAATGGATCGGTCACTCTTTGTGTGGTGGGAAAAAGTTCTATCAACGGACTTTGGCAGGATTACGCTAACGCCACAACAGCAACGTGGATGAAGGACTCCAATGTGGATGTCAACATCTCGGGATTCAATCTCTCCGTCACAGAAGGAGCCAGCAATCTTCAACTGACGGTCACTTTAAGTGGAACCAAACTTAGTGACGTGCGAGTGTATTATTACCTTTTAGGAAACGCGTTGTATATGGTGGATCACGATCTAGCTCCTGGCTACATCACCATTCCTGCAGGTTCCTTGACCGCTTCAAAAACTTTTAACACTTTTGGAAATGCCCTGGCGGATTCAGACCGCGAAATGCGCATAGTTTTAACTCATACTGATAGCGCCGCCGCTAATATTTCGTATGTCTATCAGAAGACCGTCGTTATTAAAGACGACGATCAGGTGTATCAAACGATCGTCAAGTATTCAGGTTCACAATACAATAACTGCGCTATATGGTCTAACGGGCGTTTACGTTGCTGGGGTACTTCCAATATCTATGGAGGGCTCGGCACCGGAAATACGAATGACGTCACGACAGTTGTGGAACCCTCTCCGGCAGATCAGTTTATGGACGTTTCGGTAAGTGACTACTATACTTGTGCAATTACAAGTCTCAAAAAACTCAAATGCTGGGGATATAACTATTACGGTCAACTCGGGAACGGCAATACCACCAACGTCTATTCCCCCACGGATATAGACTCGGGTGAGAACTACGTCTCCATTCGGACTGGAGGCGCCGCCACGTGCGGCCTTACAGAAAGTGGCAAAATCAAATGTTGGGGTGCTAACACTTCCGGACAACTGGGGCTTGGCCATACAAACGTACAACTCACTCCTGCCACTGTGGATTCCGCCAACACCTATAGCTTCCTTTCTTTTAACGGTTCCGCTGGATGCGGAATCACGTCCCTTGGTGGAAATCTAAGATGTTGGGGCTATAACGGTTATGAACAAGTTCTTTCCGGTACAACCACCTCACAAACGGCTCCGGTAGATACTGATCCTGGAACTGCTTATAAATTTGTTGAAACGGGTTCGACCATCTGTGGGATCACTCTTACGGATACTTTGAAATGTTGGGGATCCAACTTCAAAGGACAAGTCGGCAATGGCGGAACTAGCACGGTCACATCCAGACATGTCGTAGACTCAGGAACGTCTTATAAATTTATTGATCTCGCTGGAGACTACACCTGCGGGATAACATCCACTGACGACCTCAAATGTTGGGGTGAAGTTCGCGGCACTTTCACGTTTCAGCAAGCCAATCAAAAAAATGTTCCGACACTTGTTGGTGACGGCGTCAAATACTCAGCCTCTTCATTCTCTCCTTATGGCGGTTGTGCAATCGGAACTGATGGCGATCTGTATTGCATGGGTGATTTCTACAATAGGCAATTTCATCCGGTGCAAGGCCCGGAGATGGTTGATTTCGATCCTTCGACGACTTTTTCTGCTTATAGTGTGGGAAGCGTCAACATGTGCGGAATCCGAACAGACGGCACTGTTCTTTGTGCAGGAACTTATGCCGGTTCGTCAGTATATAGAAACGTTGCCAATGTCATCGCTCAGGGAGCCAGCCACGCTGGAGGCTCCGTTGCTCTCTCTGAAAGCGGAGGATGTGTGATCAATGCAACTGGCAATATGAAGTGTGCAGGTTCTAACGGATTTGGTGCTGTGGGAGATGGAACAACAACCACCCCAGGTCCTTTCGTGAACGTGGCTCCATCTATCAGCTTCGCAACAACAATTCGTGAGCAATATTACTGTGCCGCGGGAATAGATACTTCCGGAAAACTTTACGTCTGGGGGCAAGGAGGAGGTCTTGGTTGCGGAACTGCCACAATCAGCAATACTCCTCTTGCCACAGATACCGCAACAACTTACAAGCCCTTCCTCGCAGAAGGAGGAGCTTTCTGTTCCATCACGACAAATGATGACTTAAAGTGCTGGGGTTACGATGGAGGAACTGGAGAACTCGGAGGTACATCCAAAACCGATCCAACATTGATGGATTCAGGAACTAAGTATAAAACTGTTTCCCTCAGCGTTAGTACTCTGTGTGGAATCACTTTAGGCGATAAACTTCGCTGCTGGGGAAGTGGCACCAAAGGTCGCCTCGCCAATGGTGGCACCAGCAACTCCTCGACTCCGACGACAGTGGATGCCGCTTCGGACTATTCTGACATTTCGGTTGGAAGTAACTCCGTTTGCGCCATCACTGCCGGAACTCTTAAATGTTGGGGTTATGTCGGAGACTTTAACTCGAATGCAACTTATACAACTCAACAGGTTGTAAATAGCGGGACGTCTTACCAAAAGGTCGCAGCGGGAAACACAGTGATCATGGCTTTGACTTCTTCGGGGCAACTTCACTACTGGCCAAAAGGACGTTTTGATCAAGCCCACACCGTTGTTGCTCCTTCTAAGACATTTAAATCTCTGAAAGGGCATGCCTCAGGAAATAACTTCTGTGCTTTGACGACGGATGATCATCTTTACTGTTTTGCCGGAAATTGGATGGCTCACAAAAGTGCCATTCCGGTGATGATGACCTTGGGTAGGTTTACACTTTAAAATATCCAACCCCAAGGTGACATAGTTCATCAACATATCGTTGTATTTTGCCATCGAGTCCCGATAGTCGCGTTTACTTTGCTCTTCCTGATTTCTAAAATTGTTTCAGGAGGGTCTATGAAAACCATAACTCTACTTCTCGCCTCATTCGTATTTTGTTTAATAACGAACACGGCACATGCCGAAGCGGAACAGTCTCCGATGGGAGGACCAGGAACTTTACAAAGCGTCCTGCCCGGTGAAGAACCCCTGACTCTGCCGGATTTTGCAGAAAGGCTCTCTACTCCCGACCCTTCTAATCCAGAAACACAGTTGTACACTTGCAGAGCTTGGACAACATGTCCCGGCGGTTATCGTATTTCCTGCTGGTCTCGCGGTTATAGCTGTTATTCCGAAGCTATCCCTGGATATCGTGTGTATTGCAGTGCCACCAATAGATACGGACAAACTCGCTATTGGGTTTACTATTGCTACTAAAAACTTGCAGCAGCGTCGGCTTGAACGGCGCTGCTTTTGGCTAGACGAAATGCCAGGTCCTCTTTTGTACTCGCGCTTGATTAAAATGACGGTTCTCTCCAGAATAGAGATGGGGGAACGTACATGGAAAAATTATCTCAATCTTTAGTTTCAAAATTCACTCAGTTGCAAAGACGTTTTGAGTCTTTCTTGGACAATGATTTTGAAAATAAAGTGGAAGAGACTGAACGCAATCAAGCCAGCTTTGAAGCCTCGCGCGATGTCTCTCTAGTTCGTGGTCTTTCGCAAGGTTTGCCTGAAGATCATATTGATCGCGCTATTGTCGTGTTCTCTCGTTTGGCCATGCTCTTCGATGCGGGAATTTTATTAGAGAACAACGACGGCCAATGGAGAGCCCAAGCGTCTTTTCATAAAGGTGCTACGCAACTTCTGAAAAACAACGGCAAAACGGTCGTGAAAATTCCTGATATGACTTTGATGTCGGTTCTTAAAACAGATTCACGTGCAATGCTGGAAAAACTTCAGTTGCAGAACTTGGATCCAGAAAACAAAACGACGTGCCTCGTGATCAAAGCAAGCCCCGACTTTGCCTTTATTTTATTTTCTGGAATGGCGGATCTTTGGTTGAAAGAACATATCGAAAATGTGCGTCGCGCCCTTATCAATGGATTTGCTGACTGATGAGCGACGGAGAAAATAAAACCTACACGATTTATATTCTTTCCGACAGTACGGGGGAAACCGCAGCGACAATGATTCGTGCGGCCCTGGTTCAGTATTCAACCAAAGACATCAACATGATTCGCTGTAAAAACGTGCGCACGGAAACTCAAGCTGAAGCCGTGATTGAAGAGTGTTTTGAACGTCGTGGAATGCTTGCCTACACCGTCGCCAGCCAACAACTGCGCAATAAAATCCGCGAAATGGCCGCCGGAAAAGGCATTCCCTACTTTGACTTATTAGGTCCTCTGTTAAGCACTTTGGATGTTTTCTTTGGAGAGCACTCGGAATCCCATGTCGGCGCCCTTCGTGCTGTCGACGAACGTTACTTCAAGCGCATCGAAGCTATTGAATACACTGTAAAACATGATGATGGAAAAACATTCGCAGAGCTTGATAAAGCTGACATTGTTCTTGTCGGAATTTCCCGCACAAGTAAAACGCCTCTTTCCATCTTCTTAAGTCATAAAGGTTGGAAGGTCGCCAATGTTCCCATGGTTTTGGATACACCATTGCCTGAGGAGCTTTTTAAAATTGATCAGCGTCGTATCGTGGGTCTGATTATTGATATGGATTCACTGCAAAGAATTCGCAAAAGCCGACTTGAAAAATTCGGACAAGATCCTGGGGGCGAATACGCTTCCATGGCCCATATAGCGAAGGAAATTGAATACGCAGAAAAAATCTTTAAACAGAATCGCCGCTGGCCCGTATTCAATGTGACCGAGCGTGCATTAGAAGAAAATGCGAGCGAGATCGTCAGAATTATCGCCGCCCGCTTAGGTCTTCCTGATAGTGTGATTTTTTAAGCCGCTTTCCAGCGATCGTGCGATTCTTCTTTTTCTTCGCGATGTGGAAGGTGTGCCGGTGGAGTTGCCGACTGATGCGACTCGCCGTAAACAACCAGATTCAGTTCATCCACCACAGATTTCATAATCTGAGCTTGGGTGTTGATCTCATCTGCCGTTCCCGCAATTTCTTCAGAAGAAGCTGCGTTTGATTGCACGGATTGATCCAACTGATTCATGGCTTTACTGATTTGCGTGATGCCTGTGGATTGTTCCTCACTCGCCACAGAAATTTCATTATTCAAATCCGACACTTTTTTAACCGACTGAACGATATTTTTTAACATGTCGCCAGACTTCGCTGACTTCTGTGTACCGCGCTCGATCTTATCCACGGATTCTTTAATCAAACCCGTGATATCTTTGGCTGCGGAAGCAGATCTTTGCGCCAAAGAGCGAACTGCTTCTGCCACGACGGCAAAACCTTTTCCGTGCTCACCGGCGCGAGCTGCTTCTACGGATGCATTTAAAGCCAGAAGGTTTGTTTGGAAAGCGATATCATCAATAACGTTGATGATCTCTTCAATTTTTTTAGAAGATTGAGAAATCTCATTCATCGAGAACAAAAGTTCCTGCATCTCTTTTTCACCGGTCACGGCAACTTCAGAAGAGGCCGCCGACAAAGACGCTGCTTGTTTCGCATTGTCAGAGTTCATTTTTACCATGGACGTCATCTCTTCAAGAGCTGCCACAGTTTCTTCTAGCGATGCTGCGGATTCACTGGATGATTGTGATAAAGACTGACCCGCAATGGACAACTGTTGAATAGCCGAAGACACTTGGTCTCCGGACGTTTGCAATTTTTGCGACAAAGCACTTACGGATTTAGAGATAAAGCGTGCAACTAAAATCACCGCCGCCAAAAGGAAAAGAATTCCTGTGAAAGCGATCATCACTTGTGTCCACACCATAGAATTGGCTTCAGCCAAAACTGTTCTTGTCGGCGTACGAACGATCAAAGCCCACGGCTCTTCCGTTTCTCCAACATTCATCGGAGTGACAACGTAAAGATATTCATTGTTGTCTTTAGGATCGACGCCTGTTGTGTAAAACTCTTGTCCTTTTTTTACAGAGTCTTTAAATTTTTCAGATTCAAAAGGATACTGCGCTTCTTTCGTGATCAACTTCTCATCTGGGTGAGAAACGTAGTTTCCTTTTGCAGTCACCAGGAACGCCTCTGATGTTTCAAACGGCTTAACTGAAGAAGCTGCTTTTTGAATCTGCTTCAAAGGTAGATCCACGCCAGCCACACCATAAAATTTGCCTTCAATAATGATAGGCACTACGGCTGATGTCATTAACACTTGCACTCCGTCAATGGGATACAAATAAGGCTCAACCATTGTTTCTTTTTGACGATTTTTTGGAACAAGATAGTAATCACCTTCTCCGGGATTGTTGTAACCAATGAGCGGAGTCAGAGAGGCTTTGCCGCCTTCCCAGTTCATGTAAGGAACAAAACGACCTGAGGCATCGTGGCCTTTTGCGCTGGTAAATTCAGCATCTTTGCCATCCCAAGCGTTGGGCTCCCAGCCCGTCCAAGTTCCAATCAAGAATTTATTTTTCACGAGAATTTCGCGAAGAGCATCGCTGACATTTTCACGGCCCGTGTGGCCGGATTTTTTGTAAGCTTCAAGAATGTGAGCAACGTTGCGGGCGATATCCAATCCATGTTCAACTTCCAAGCGCATTTCAGTCGCGTAAGCGCGGGCTGTTGCTACGGTCTTTTCTGTCGCCGCTTTTTTTGCGGTCTCATGTCCGTTTCTGGCCATCAAAAAAGTCATCGTTCCCAATACTAACAAAGCGATAAGAATAATTGGGACCGCAAGTTTGACTTGGATTGAGTAGTACTTCTTCATTTACATTCCTTCTTCTAAATAGAGACTCGTATTCTTTTCGGAAGAAGGAATGAGATATTAAGGTCTTGTTTACCTTTAGCCCTTTTCTTGCTGGGCCATCGTCTGGTAGAAAATCTCGACCAAAGGTTTATTCTCGGAGTTCTTCTTATAATAGAACATCAGATCAATTTCGTAGTGCAGATCTTTGACATAGACACGATTCAAACGACCTGAACGAACTTGTTTTTTAATCGAGTGCGCCGGAAGGAAACCCCACCCCAACCCTGCTTCGATCACGCGCTTTAAAGTTCCGACATTGGCCGATTCAAAAATCGACGGCACTTTCAAACCCAAAGCCTGCATCTTGCTGTCGACAAGACCACTGAATCCCGGGAACTCATCTGTAAAGTTCACAAGAGGGAAAGCTCCGATGTCCTTGATGGTGATTTGTTGGGGCATTTTTTCGTCTTTCGTTGAACCCACAAGCCACATTTCTTCTTTCACCAAAAATTTTTGCTCACAGTTTTCCAGCTCCGAAGAAAACTCCACCTTCACATCGGGAAGAATCAGAATATCGTACTGCCCTTTTTTAAATCCTTTGATCAACTCTTCGCCGCGTTCGTAGTCGATCTTCAACATCAGATCCGGATTGTGGCGCATAAGACGACCGACGATAGGACTCATCAAGTGAAGACCCAAGGAATTGAGTGTCCCAATTCGAAGCTGTCCCTTCATTTGATTACCAATAGATTTGATCGCGATTTCCGCTTGTTGTGTCAGATTGATAATTTTCTTTGCGTACTCGTAGAGGACTTCGCCTTGGGGAGTCGCCTTAATTTGGCGTACACCGCGCACCAGGAGCTCCACCCCTAGATCTTCCTCCAGATTCCGAATTTGCTGGGAAACCGCGGGCTGAGTCAGATAAAGCTTGTCTGCCGCAGCTGTCATGCTTCCTTCACTGATGACGGTTACAAAGGTGGTCAGCTGATAAAGGTTCTTCACAGGAATTTTCTCCTTTGCGCTTTGATCCGAAGGAAATTTGTTATTATACTAAACACAAAACCAACACGAGGTCTCTGCATGAAGTATCGTTTGTTCGCATCACTCGCCGTTATTCTACTCAGTTTTAGCGCCCATGCAAAAGTCTTTCGTAATGCCTACATTGCATTCGAAATGCCTGAAACATGGAAATGTAACCTGGAGCAAACCGAATGGGTCTGCCGTAGTGAACAAACCAAAGAGTCTAAAGAGGCCATCATCATCCTGACTGCCAAAGAGGTGGGCCCCACGGATACTTTCGCCCTCTATGAGTCGCACTTAAACTCTCCGATCTCTGTGAACTTGCGCGGAGGCGGCGTTACCGAGTCTAAAATCGTTTATAAGTCGAAAAGTGTGCAAATCAACGACCAAACATGGGTGGACTCTCTTCACTTAGGATCGGAAGTTCCGAACTATTTCACGCGTTATCTAGCGACGATCAAAGACAAGATCGCCATCCTTGTGACGTTCAGTGCGCACAAACAATACTACACAAAATACAGCCAAGACTTCTTCAAAGCCGTGATGAGTTTGCGTGTTATTGCTTCGAAAAACCTCTTAGCAAAACCAGACCTTGGTCCTATTCGTCCCGGTTCAGAAACATTGGGTGCGCCGATCAGCTCTGCGATGCCGGCTGATATGATCCAAGGCGACGGCACCGAAGGCAAAGGCAATAACAAAGCGATGCTTTTAGGTGGCGCTTTGTTGTTAGCGGCATTGGGAGCTATCATCTTCCTGAGAGCTCGTAAGAAAAGAAAATAGGACAGCGTCTCATCTTAAGACGTTTGCTTTAGAAAACGAGGGCCCTCTCCGAAAAGTTATTATGACTTTAAAACGGAGAACAGCCCTCGTTTCTTTTTTTCTGCTAAGCACCTTGTTGCTCTTTCAAAATTGCAGCAACACCGGACAAGATTCTCAAACGAGCTTTCCGCACTCCAGTCCCACACTTTATTTTAAATCCACACAAAGAATTGTTGTTGAAGTTTATTATGAACCAGGAGCTGAACCCTTCACGGGCACCACTCTTTCAGGAATGAATTATTGGCAAATTCTCGAAGACAATCTCAATGCGATTTTTCAGTATCGCAGTTCTCTTCCTGTTCTTGTGGTTCCTCGCGCTTTAAATGAAATGACCGCTCTTCCTTCTCAAGGAAAAAGTTCGTGGCTTGGCACTGATATCTTGAATCTCAATAGTCAGTACAAGCAGGCAGAACCCTCTGCCACAGAAGCGCGCTTCTATTTGTATTTTCTCAATGGCTACTATAATTCCGGTTCAGGTCCGACAAGCAGCGTGATTGGCGTGAGCTTAAGTGGAACCCCAATCATTGCGATTTTCAAAGATGTCGTAGAAAGCACAGGACACAATCCAAGTGGCCCTGTTCCGAAATACGTTGAGCAGAGTACTTTAGTTCATGAGATGGGGCATGCTTTGGGATTTGTGAACAATGGTGTTCCCATGGCGACTTCGCATCAAGACACGGCCCACGGTGCCCACACAACCAATTCTAACTGCGTGATGTACTGGCAAAATGAGGGCGCTAGTGATTTGTCTTCTTTCGTTCAGCAATACATCACTTCGGGTACGACGGTCATGTGGGGCAGCGAAGTGCTCCAAGACGCGCAAAACTTTAGCCAATAAAAAAGCGGAACCCAGGGGCTCCGCTTCTTCATTTACCACTATTGAATTTCTTTATTTTGCTCTGACAACTTCTGGTTTGTATTTTTCAAACTGAGGAATGATCTTCTCATCCCCATAAACCAAAACTTTAAACTTCGCCGGGTCCACCGCTTTTTTGAAAGCCGCATTGGAATCCTTCAAACGAATAGCGCCGACATTTTTATTGAAATCCGTGAGGT
Source organism: Bdellovibrio sp. HCB-110 (assembly GCF_047323225.1). GTDB lineage: Bacteria > Bdellovibrionota > Bdellovibrionia > Bdellovibrionales > Bdellovibrionaceae > Bdellovibrio. The sequence continues at coordinate 1,156,559 of NZ_CP178750.1, read as the reverse complement.
AATCCACTGGAATCCCGTAAAAATCCAAAGCCAACAAGTTGTAAGCCAACCGGTCCGCCGTCTCAATGGCACGAGGGAATTGACCAATCAACTGATTGCGCGAAGCTGTGACTTCCGCTTCTTGAGCACCCTGAGCAACATAGTCAGAGACCACCTTCAGAGATTCTTCCAAAGTTTTTCCTGCGGTCTCATTTTTTGTGAACGTGGAAACTTCAAAACTGCCGCGCTCTTTTCTCACATCAAAGTAAGAATAAATCGAGTATGTCAGTCCTTGATCATCGCGCACCTTTTGATTAAGACGGCTGGCAAAACTGCCACCCAAAACTTCATTGCCTAAGCGAAGACGAAGATAGTCTTCGTCATTTCTGGCAATACCCAACTGCGTGATACGAATCTGCGTCTGTTGCAGACCCTTTTTAACAATCAATTTCACCTTCATCGCATCAACAGCAGGAGGTGCCGTTACATTCGTTGCTGGAATTGTTCTTTTTGTCCATTTTGCAAAAACATCTTGCACACGTTTTTCAAACGCTTCATCAAAACTTCCTACAACCGCTAAAGACGCATTGTTAGGGCGGTAGTACGTCAGATAGTGTTTGATAATATCTTGCTTAGAAATTCCACGAAGTCCTTCGGGAGTTCCATTCACGTCACGTCCATAAGGATGTTCACCGAAAAGAAACTTATCCGCTTCGTCATCTGCATAAGAAGAAGGGTTGTCGATTTTCTTCTGAAGTCCCGCAAGCATTTGCGAACGAAGGCGTGAAATTTCCCCGTCCTTAAAGGCCGGATTCATGGAAACATCGGCAAACAAATCCAATAATGTATCAGCTCCTGTTGTCAAAGAGTCCGTGTAAACCGTCGTCACATCGGAGCCCGGAGTGATATCAATAGCCGACCCAAGTTGACCGAATTCATCGGCAATCTTCATGGCATCCTGGGACTGAGTTCCTTGCTCCAAAAGATAAGCTGTCAGAGCATTGAGTCCCGCTTTCTGCGCAGGCTCTTGCAGACTGCCTGTTTTCAGCATCATCGTCAGACTGACTCGCGGCAATGTTGCATCATGAATAAAAATAATTTTAAGGCCGTTTTCAAGAGTCACTTCTTTATACGGTTGCAATTTGAAAGAGCCATTGCCCTTGGTTACATATCCCGCAGAAGGAGGCTTGCTCGCTTTTTTTGAAGAACTTGAGCAGGCAACAAAAGATGAACAAATCAAAGGAAGCGCTAACGCCAGTGAAATTCTTTTCATATCTATTCCTTCTTCGCCTTAGGCTCAAGGGTGATGATCGAACGCTGAGTTTGCTGAGTGTATTTATCAGCGACCTTCTTGATGTCGTCCGCTGTTACGGCCTGATATTTCTCAAGATCCGTGAAAAGACTTTCATAAGTGCCTGTGACAATTTCATTCACCGCCAAAGCGCGGGCTTTGCCATCCATTGTTTTTAAGCTGTCGACCAAATCCTTCATGACCTGAGTTTTTGCTTTTTCCAGCTCTTTCTCGGTCACTTTCTGATTTCGCAATTTCCAGATTTCATTATAGACGATATCCAAGGCTTCTTGTGTTCCCAGGCCTGGCTTCATATTCACGCCGACACCCAAAACGCCGGCATCTTTCATCGCGTAGTTATAGGCGTAAGCAGACGTTGCGATTTGTTTTTGATAAACCAAACGTTTGTGCAAACGGCTTGAAGTTCCATATCCTAAGATATTGGCTGCCAAATCCAACGCATACATTTCAGGCTCCCCTTGACGAGGGCTTTGGAAGGCAACAACGAACGAAGTGTTTTGTACGTCTTTTTTAAGACCCGCATTCTGCTGAACTTTTTGCGGCGGCTCGACCTGAACTTTTCTTTCTGGCAAAGGACGAGACGGCAATTGTCCGTAATATTTTTCGATCAAACTTTTTACGCTGGATGTTTTAAAGTCCCCGACTAAAACCAAAACTGCGTTATTCGGAACATAGAACGTATTATAAAAGAAGCGCAACTTTTCTGAATCGTAGTTTTCGATGTCCTTCATGTAACCAATGACCGGCCACTTGTAGGAATTCACTTTAAACATCGTGCCCATCATCAATTCGCGCAAAAGACCCATCGGATTGTTGTCAACGCGCCAACGACGCTCTTCTTTTACAACTTCTTTTTCGCTTTTCAGATCATCAGGACTGATAAGCAAGGAGCTCATGCGATCCACTTCCATATCCATCACAAGCTCTAACTTGGAACTTGGCAGATTTTCGTAGAATCCCGTGTAGTCATTTGTCGTAAAGGCGTTATTCGTGATTCCATTTTCGTGAAAAATGCGATCGAAAGATTTTCCATCATACTTCTTAGCACCCTTAAACATCATGTGCTCAAGCATGTGGGCAGCCCCCGTCACACCCGGATATTCATCACGAGACCCAACGCGATACCACGTATGATAACTGACCATGGGTACGGCGTGATCCTCCAAAAGAATCACTGTCAGGCCATTTTCTAAAACAAACTTTGTGACAGGCAAAGAAATCTTAAGATCACTTTGTTTTGTCCATCCTTTGATGGCGCCGATCACATCTTTGGTTTCAGGTTGGTTGGGTGGAGTCGGTGTGGGTTCTACGGCATGAACGCTCGCAGAAATACAAAGCCCCAAAAGCAAAATCGAAAAACGTTTCTTCATAGATGCTTCTTTCGTTGAATATGCAATAAACCCTAGTTTGAAACTCTAGGGCTTTGAATTCAACGACTTGAGGACTTTTAAGACCTTAGGCGGACGCCGAGGATGTCGTAGCGCCAGGGCGCGTAGACTGGACTGTATTATTGCACAACAAAGTCAGAGAAGAACACGTCTTTCACAACACCGCGATGAAGAATGCCGTTCACTTCTCCAGCAATCTTGTCTTTCAGAAATAATTTGCCTTGAATGCTATCGAGGTCCGAGAACGCTTTTTCATTTAACAGGCGTACAATGCGGTCACGAGCTTTGGCGCGATTTTCTGGCTCCATGACTTCTTCAAAGCCTTCTTTACCCAGCATTTGCAGATTCACTTCCAAACGAATCGTGCGCTTGGGTTCGCCACCCAGATTTACAGTGAACTTGTCCATTGTATAAACGAGGGGTGAAAAATCGGCTTCATTAGATACTGAGGCCAGATCACGCTCTGCTTCTTCCTCTGTGATTTTAGGATTTTCCCATCCCATCGTCGAGGCATAGACCATGTATCCACCAGCACCCATCACCGCAATATTTAAAACGGCAAAAGCAACTTGGAGAATCATGCCTAAGTTACGTTTGGGAGCCGGAGCTTGAGCTTGTTTTTCAGCCATGTAAAACCTCTTATCATTGAAAGATATCGGTGAAACAGGCCTAGGTCTTAAGATCTAAGACCACATTTATTCACATTAATTAAGGAAAAATGTTATTTAAAACGTCCAACCTTTGGACATGCGAGGACAGGTACTTGACAAGAACAAGACATGTTCGGCCATAATAGATATATGAGACGTTTCCTCACGGGCTGTGCTTTATCTTTTCTGAGTCTGCCAACACTGGCGGGCCCTGCTGTCGTGCCGAATTCTCAAAGTGAGATGGATCTTCTCCCCGCTTCGCTTTTACAAATTTCCGAAACAGAAGCTTTCTCCCGCTATGTTTTCTTGGTCGACAAAGAACAACGCAAGCTCACGGTCTTTGAACGCAACGGTGAAAAGATCAAGAAGGTGGAAGAGTATCCTGCCGACATCGGAAAAATGGGCGGCAACAAAACCAAACGTGATGACCATAAGACTCCTGAAGGAATTTACTTCCTTGAGCAGCGTTTGAGTCAGCCTAAAATTCCATTCAGCCTTTATGGCGCTTTGGCCTTTACGACAAACTATCCCAATCTTTTTGACCAACGTGAAAAGAAAACGGGTTCAGGTATTTGGCTTCATGCCATTCCCGACTCTGTTCCTCTCACGCGCGGTTCAAGAGGTTGTGTTGTCGTTCGTAACGATGTGATCAAAAAACTCGCCGACTATATCAAACTTCGTGAAACACCGATTTTGATTTTCGACCACGTTAATTACCTTCCCAAAGAAGATCATGAAAAACGCCGGGTGGAACTAAACACCTTCATCGAAGGCTGGCGCCAAGCTTGGGAAAACCAAGACATTGAAAAATACATGGGCTTTTACGACCAGGACTTCAAAGCTCCCGGCTTTAACTACAAGTCTTGGAAGAACCACAAAGCCAACTTGAAATCGAAATACGAATTCATCAAGGTTCACCTTTCACAACCTTATATCGTTCAACACAACGAGCAGTTGTTAGTAAAAACCTTGCAAAGATATGAGTCTGACAAACACGTCGACTATGGCGTAAAGACCATCTATGCCTTGAAGTCTGGCGACACTTACAAAATCATCCGCGAAGAGTGGACGCCGTTTAATCAAAAAGAAGTAACGGCCGCTATCGCGCGTGACAATTCGATCACGGCCCAAGCCAACCAAAGCCAACAATAAATCACGCCCCTCCGTCCTCTTGTCGAACAATTTTAAATTGAGTGCCCTCCTTTGTCTCGCTTCGAGAGATGTCTCATCTTGAAACACTGATTTCAAATATAACTCGGTTTTAAGGGGCACACCCCTTGCTCTCTTTTTCAAAAAACTAAAAGGAGAGAAACTCCATGTCTTCTAAAATTCTGTCGCTCACGCTTGCTGGTGTATTGGGTCTGCAAAGTGTTGCTCTTGCACAAACGGATCGCACTGCAGGTATCGGTACTGAACAAATTCGCACCGCCAAAGAAAACATCAAGGCCATCAAAGCGGACTTACTGGCTTTGGATCAAGCTTTGATCTCTGCCAAAGAAAATATCGAAAAACGTGATCGCAGCACTCAGTTTAGCAGCACAGTTCTCACAGGCGCTGCCCTCGGGCTGGGGCTTTCCGTCTATGCCACTTTCTCTTTGCGCTCACGCGGAGGAGAAATGAGCGGTATGTTGGGTTTCCTCGCAGCTTCCACGGGCTTAGTCATGTCGGCCGTCTCGGCAGGTTCAAGCGCTTTGGATCAAGCCGTAAAACCAAAAGTGGATATCAAAAATCTCAATGAAAAGCTAAACCAAGCGGAAAACGAAGTGCAAACGGCTCTTTCGACAACAAGCGAGAAGTCCTCTTTAGCCTTGCTAAAACAACTGGAAGGAAATTTGAAATCGGTGCGCGCAACATTAGCGGGTTACGACGAAAACGATTCTTCCACGAGAAAAAATAAATTGATCGCCCAAATCGCGCAAGCCGCTGGAGCGGCCATCACCGTCTACGGAGTGACTCGCCATGAATCCAAAGCATTGATCATCGGACCTTTGGTGATGAGTGCCGGGAACATCGGGCAGATCATTGGAAACTTGACGGACTCTGAGGCCGATCAAGTTCTCAAAGAAATCGAAACCACACGCCGAGCCCTCGTTTCTGCGGCCGTGGGCCTTGAATAGTATTTAATAAAATTGATGTTTAAAAAACTAAAAGGAGAGAAATTATGTCATCGAAACTATTGTCCCTGACTCTTGCCGGTATTATCGGCATGCAAAGTGTTGCTATGGCTCAAACAGACCGCACTGCCGGTATTGGTGAAGAGCAAATCAAAACCGCACAAGAAAATGTTCGTGCGATCAAGGCTCAACTTCTTACGTTGGACCAAGCTTTGGCAGCAGCAAAAGAAACTCTTGAAAAACGTGACTCTAAAGGCAGCATCTTGAGTGGCTCCGCTGTTGCGGGTGCAGCTCTGGGCTTGGGTCTTTCTGCTTACGCGACTTTTGCTTTCCGCGCACGCGGTGGTTCTGGAAGTGGAATCTTAGGTCTGTTGGCCGGAGCAGCCAGTGTTGTAGCGTCGGCATCTTCTGCGGGATTGAGTGTTGCGGGCCAAGCTGTAAAACCAAAAGCGGACTTGAGTGATCTCAACACTCAATTGACGAAAGCCGAAGCTGAAGTTCAAGAGGCACTGAAAACAACATCAGACAAGTCATCAGCAGCCCTTTTAAAACAGCTTGAAACTTCTTTGAAATCCGTTCGCGGCTCCTTGGCCGAATATTCAGAGAGCGAAAGTTCTATTTCTAAAAACAAATTGATTGCACAAATCACGCAAGCAGCGGGTGCCGCCATCACAGTTTACGGCGTGACACAAAAAGAATCTAAAGCCGTACTTATCGGACCTTTGTTGATGAGCGCTGGAAACCTTGGACAGATCGTTGGCGGTCTTTCTGACTCTGAAGCCAATGTGGTTCTGAACGAAATCGAAAACACTCGCCGTTCATTGACGACAGCGGCTATGGCTCTTGAGTAGATCGCAATGACATTAATGACTCGCCTTCTTGGTATTTTAATGTTCTTCTCACTGAGCGGCCCTCTGGTCGCTCAGGCAGGAGCGCCACGTTGCGAGTCTGTCTTTTTCCCCACGGTTCTTGAAGTCATCCAACAACTGGATAGTAAAAATAACGAGTTCCTTCTTAAAGGATCTTCTTTTGAAGAGTTCGGCAAAGATTTTTCGTGGCTTCGCCGACGCAAACTTCGTAAGTTAGTGAACAATACGGATCTGCAAACCTTCGTTTCTGAAAAAGCGGTTGAACGCTACGCCATCGAACTGGGCACAGTCATGTTTGGCAAAAAAGAAACTATCGATCGCTGGCTTCGCCAAGACAAAGAAAGCCGTCTTGAAGAATCCACGGTTATGCTTATCAAAGAAAAATTATTGCAAGACGGTCTGCTTAAAACTTGGGGCGAGATTCATGACCCGACAGATGCCGGCATTTTCCGCCGAAGTCTGGATAAAATTTGGACCCTTCAGCACAGTCGCGCATTTGAGTGGTTGCGCATTCCAATGGTTCTTCCTGGAATTAAAAATAACGAAATCCCACCGGACTTGATGTACAAAATCATTCGCGACGGCTTTAAGGCCCATGCGGAAGAAGCCCGCATCGCTTTAAAATCTCAATCGAAAATCGAAGCCTATAACACCTTCCGCAGGATCTATAGTGCGACCTTCTTTGGTGTCGTGTTGATCTTTAATGTGCACAGCGGATATCACCAAATTCAGGATTATCACAAACGCCAAGTGACGGACGTCGTTCAGCAACTTCAAGAGACTCGAAAAAACGTTGAGTCCGCGATTCCGAAAGTGAAACAAGAACAGTTCGAAGATGCCTACCGCGGCGCTGAAGCCGACTTCATCAAAAAATGGGGTGAGCCTCCAACAGAGGCCGAAAGCCAAATCATCAAAGCCCGCATCGCTGCCGCTTTGAATATGACACCGTAAAAAAGAAAAAGCCCCTTTGTTTCCAAAGAGGCTTTTAAACTTAATTCAGTCCAGTCTCCGCACCAAAGATGCTGAGACCTCCTCGGCGTCCGCCGAAACTAGTGAGACTCGTCAGCAGACGATGAGTTCTTACCGTCGATAGTGAATTTTTCTACGTTGTGAGAAAGATCTGGAAGTGATTCAAGGTGCTTTTGCAATTCTTCTTTAGACATTTCACCAACGTTGACGTTTCTTTCAGTCATGCGTTTGTCGAACTTCAAATTTTTATTAGCTTGAGCCAAAGACATTATAAACTCCCTGTTTCTATCGAGAACCTTTTATAGCTTAGATTTGGGGCCGAGTCCAGCCCCTCGGCTGCCGCCGGATTAATTCCAATATTTTGGTGGTTTGTCGCTCTTTTCGTTATCGACAACCAGGCGAAGATTACGACCCTTGTTTTTGGACTTCTTCTTCCATTCGTTGCGATCCATCCAGCCTTTGACTTTAAGACAGATAAAACCGGAAACCAAACCGCCTAAATGGGCCAAATAAGCCACTTCTCCACCGCTGACACTGGAAGTCATCATGGAGGCTAGCTGCACAAGGCCCATCAAAGCCACGAAATAGCGAGTCTTCATTGGGAAAAGCATAAAGAAGTAAACAATGCGCTCCCCGAAAATAATCCCTTGAGCCAGCAAAAGACCAAAGATCGCGCCCGAGGCCCCGATCACCGGAACGATCAGACCCGTTTGCGAACCTGTCGCCAAAGCGTATCCCCACACGCCAAGGCAGTAAAGAATCGCGGCACCGATCCCAGAGACGAAGTAGTAAACCAGGAAGAACTTGGTTCCCCAACGCTGCTCAAGCTCGGCTCCAAAGAACCACAACATCAGCATATTGAAAAGGATGTGAGTGACCTGCAAAGAGTGCAGGAACATGTACGTAAAAATCTGCCAGATCTGGAATTCAAAAAGAACTTTTCCTGGGAAAAGTCCAAAGATCGACGTGAAAGGAACACGTAAGAAACCTTCCATAATAACTTGGAAGATAAACCAGATCGCCACATTGATAATCAGCAACCACTTCACTGCTGGAGTCAGCGGTGCTGTTTGAAAGGTCACGCCTCTATTCATTTTTTTAAAATACTCCAAAGCTTCTCGTAGGTCTGCTCCAGACTTTCAACCAAGACTTTGGTCTCAGCGATGAGGGGGAAGAAATTCAAATCCCCCGCCCAACGTGGGATCAAATGATAATGGAGATGTTCCGGAATCCCCGCTCCGGCGACCGCTCCGTGGTTGAGTCCCACGTTGATTCCGCCGGGTTCATAAACGTCATTCAAACACTTCATCGTCAAACGAATGGTGTCTTGTAAATCACGAAACTCCTCCTCAGAAAGTTTCAGGAGGTCTCCACAGTGGCGTTGCGGTAACACTAAAACGTGACCGCTGTTGTACGGAAATTTATTAAGCACAACCATGGAATGTTTAGACTTATACACGCAAAGAGTTTCAAAGGAGATGTCCTCTGAAGCCGCCCGGCAAAATACACAGCCTTCGGGCTTAATCAGTTTACGCACGTACTTCATGCGATCAGGACGAAAAAGCACGTCTCTTTCCAGAGGCCAAACCTCTTTGCCGATTTGTAACTTCGCCGATGCGAAAGGCGCCTTCGTGGACGCCTTTGCTTTTTTCACTGATTTTTTTGTTTTCTTTGCCGCTTTCTTGACTGCCATTGAGTGGATTACTCCCAAGTTCCTGGCATCAACATCAAAGGCTGATTCAAGTATTTTGTTCTAAGAACAAACTTCATCGCACCTTCCATGTCCGGTCCGAAAGACTTCCCTTTCAAAACATCTGCATACTCTGCAAGGCTGTTTACGTCATCTTCGCGATCGCTGTCGCCAAGATCAAAGATGCTCACACGTTTTTTAGGAATTTCAAAGACGTCATAATTGTCGCCCAGTTTCGCAGTTTCCGCTGCCAACTTCACAGCGTCTTCATAGAAACCTTCTTGGTCAGCAAAACCCAGCTTCACTGCCGTTGCTCCCGTGAATACGCGTCCATCTGCATGTTCTGTCACAACGTCTTCCTTCAGATTGCGCTCCTTCATCACTGTTGTCTTGAACTGCGCATATACCTCGTCGATCATGTTTTGGAACAAAGCTCTTTCGTCTTCGCGCATCGCTCTGTACTCCGCACCCGAGTCTTTGAATTTTCCTGAAGTGATTGAGTAGCGAGAGATTTTTGCCCAATCATAAAGTTTTTCGATATTCGCAAACTCCATGATCACACCGATAGAACCCACCAAAGCTCCGGGAGCGACAACGATCTTGTCGCAAGCAACCGCTGAGTAATAAGCACCACTGGCCATCACACCTGTTGATACGCAGATCACGGGTTTCTTAAGTTCCTCACGAACGCGTTTGATTTCAGTGAAGATCTCTTGCGAAGGACCGACGGCTCCCCCTGGAGAGTTGATTGTGATCAAGATCGCTTTCACCTTGTCTTCGTCTTTGTATTTTTTGAGATTTTTTAGGAATTTTTTCCCGTTCAGAATCACACCGTTCATATCCAAATGAAGAATGGTGTTTTTAGCTGTGACTTTCTTTTCGGATTCTCCGAAAAAGTCGCCGCTCATTTTGAGCAAAGCTCCGATGCCGACGAAAACGAGAAAGATGATAACTAATTTCTTGAAGAAACTGCCCTGCATGTGCGCGCTCCTGTAAATAAAAAAAGGGACCCTACTAGGGTCCCTCTTTAAGACTTTACAGTCAACGGCACGAAGTCCAGTTCAGGTGCCTTGCGGCGATCCTGAACCTAACTCAGTTCCTATTACTGCTTGCCGTCTGTTTTTACGTTTTTCAATTGATCTGCGAACAAGTCACCGAAAGTAGACTTAGAAGTTGCAGTCGCTTTTTTAACGTAATCGTCAACATCCGCTTTTGATTCGCGAAGTTTAACTAGTTTAGAAGACAAACCGATCTTACGAGCGTCTTTGTCGATAGAGATAACTTCAGCTTTTACAGATTGACCCGCTTTGATGAAGTCTTCAACAGAGTTGATTTTCTCAGTTGTAAGTTCAGAAATGTGGATCAAACCTTCGATATCAGACTCAAGCTCAACGAAAGCACCAAAATCAGCTGTTTTAGTTACTTTAACGTCGTGTTGTGTACCGATAGCGTATTTAGATTCGATGTTAGCCCAAGGATCAGACTCAAGTTGTTTGATACCCAAAGAGAATCTTTCGTTCTCGATATCAACACCTAGAACAACCGCGCGTACTTTTTGACCTTTTGCGAACATTTCGCTTGGGTGATTTACACGTTTAGTCCAAGAGAAGTCAGAAATATGAACTAGACCGTCAATACCTTCTTCGATGCCGATGAAGATACCGAAATCAGTTACAGATTTCACTTCGCCTTCGATGATTGTTCCTGGAGGATAAGATTCTTTCATCTCAACCCAAGGATTTGCTTGAAGCTGTTTCATACCCAAGCTGATGCGGCGGTTTTCAGTGTCTACTTCAAGAACCACAACTTCAACTTCTTGATCTACAGCAACGATTTGAGAAGGATGTTTCACACGTTTTGTCCAAGACATTTCAGAAACGTGGATCAAACCTTCGATACCTTCGCCAAGTTCAACGAATGCACCGTATTCAGCCAAAGATACAACTTTACCTTTAAGCTTAGTGCCTGGAGGGTAAGAAGCTTTCACAGATTCCCAAGGATCTGCATGAAGCTGTTTCATACCCAAAGATACGCGTTCTTTTTCTTTATCATACTTAAGAACTTTAACTTGGATTTCGTCGCCAACATTCAACATTTCTGAAGGATGTTTTACGCGGCCCCAAGACATATCTGTGATGTGAAGCAATCCGTCCATGCCACCAAGATCAATGAACGCACCGTAGTCAGTGATGTTTTTAACAACACCAGTAACAACTGAACCTTCAGCCATAGTGTCAAGAGTTTGTGAACGGAGACTGTCACGTTCTTCTTCAAGAAGAGCGCGGCGAGAAAGAACGATGTTGCCACGTTTCTTATTGAATTTGATAACTTTGAATTTAAATTTCTTACCAAGGTAAACGTCCATGTTGCGAACAGGGCGTAGATCGATTTGAGATCCAGGCAAGAATGCTTTAACGCCGATATCAACGCTCAAGCCGCCTTTAACTTTAGCAACAACAGTACCTTCGATAACTTCTTCGTTCTCAGCTGCTTTAGAGATATCAGTCCATGCACGTAGCATGTCAGCTTTGTCTTTAGAAAGAACGATCATACCGTTTTCGTTTTCGATACGGTCGATAAGAACTTCTACTTTGTCTCCAGCTTTTACTTCGCGAACGCCGTCAACGATACGGAATTCATTGATCGCGATCAAACCTTCAGACTTGTAGTTGATGTCAACTAGAACGTAGTCAGATTGAACTTCTACTACTGTACCAGTAACAACGTCGCCGACTTTGAAGTCTTGCTCTTTCATTGATGCTTCAAAAAGGTTTTCGAAATCACCTTTTTCAGATTTTGCATTCAAGATACCTGGATTTGCTGGAACCTTTGCGTCTTCCGCATCCAAGAAAGCTAGAACTTTCTGTTTCTCCAACTCGGCTTTGTTTAATTGTTTCGTCATATAGTTTTTTTAAAACCTCCCACGTAGTAAGTTCTCGACTGGAACCTACCCGTTACCTTTCTTCACCTCTTTGGGCGAAACACTGGTTTAGCGACCTAAGGGGGCGGAAGTCAAAGGTTTTACGCGCTCCAACAAGGATTTCGCGGTCCTGCATTATGTATGCTTGCAAGAGTGGAATCTTCGGCCTGACAAGGGCGCCTCAGCTCGAACATATTTGATCTGAGAACTATGGGAGGGCGTATGTCGTGGGCACGTGGTTTCCTTGGATTCCTGTTGGGAGGAGCTCTCGTCCTCTTATCTGAGTCCGTGCAAGCTCTTCCCGCAGTCCCGCACTACGATAAAGAGATCCGGTCCGCCCTCTCTTTTATCAAAAATTATCAAGTCCGTGAAGACGAGGGTTATGATCCGGGACAATGGCGAGCGCGCGTGACTTCGTATGTTCCGAGTGCCATCGGGGTGGGAAAATTCGCGGTGCCTTTTGAAGAGCCGACCGTTTTTGCATCGACGTCTGTCGCCAATGTTTTGGCGGAAATATATTCGCACAATCCACGTTATACGGAAATTCCTCCGCTCTTAGAGCGCACGCGAGAGGGGTTGGCAAAATATCGTTGGGGAAACTTATTTAATTTCTATCCTCCGACTACTTACAAAGGTGTCAAAGTTCGCGCACCTCGCTACATGTATTTGGCGAAACAGTGGAAAGGCTTCGCTAATATCCCGCCAGATGCTGACACCACGTCGGTGGCCTACACCTTTCTGCACTACTCCGACAGTCTGCGCAGAAATTTATCTCCCCACGAATGGGAGAGTGTTTTACCAGCACAAGTGATGGAAGCTCTTTCCGCCGCGCGGGACCTGTCAAGAAAACCCCACGTCTACAACGCCGCCCAAGGACATTTCAAAACGGGCGCTTTTTTAACATGGCTTTTTGACGAACACGATCCGGCAATGCCGCGAAATATTTTTGCACCTCCCCATCGCGGCACTCGCATTCCTTTTAACGTGAATGATGTGGACTGTGTTGTGAACGGCAATGTATTAAAACTTCTCACCTATGCAGGAAAAACCACGGGGCCAGGATATCAAGCCAGTTGTTCTCATCTGAATCGCGTTGTTCGAAACAAGCAATTTTATTTTTGTGGAATGTATTATCCAAGCTACTACGCCCTTCCCTATGTGGTCGCTGCCAATGTCGAGGCCGGAACGACATGTTTAGATCCTGCGCGCGAGAGAGTTTTAAATTTTATTATCGCCAAACAACACAAAGATGGCTCTTGGCGAAATAGTTTCTTGGCTCGCCCCGACTATATTCAGTCCACGGTCTGGGCTTTGAACACTCTGTTGATTTTAGGAAATCCTAATAACGAACTTCATCGCGAACGCGTGCGACGTGGATTGAGATTTTTATTATCGCAAGCTCAACGAGATTCTTCGGGGCGACTTTATTGGTCGGGTCAGGTTTTCTATGCTGCGACTTTTATCGCTCGCTATCCTGTCGTTTGGAGGTCTACGGCTTACACAACGGCTCTTGCAACCAAAGCCTTGCTCCTCGCAGATCGCTGGTACGCCGTACCTTTTTGAATTGCGCCGCACAAAGGAAAGGATCGTTATGGAAACAGAAAGACTCAAAGAATTGCAACGCCCTTTGAAAACACGCTATCAGGCCGATCCTCAGGCAAGTCTCGCAACCTTTCACGCCTCGGGAACTTTAGAGGAAGGTATTTCCTGTCATATCGACTCTGGCTTTGGACGTGTGCTCGCAGGTCTTCATCCTAATGCGGGAGGAGACGGAACCCTCGCCTGTTCTGGAGACATGTTACTGGAAGCCTTGGTCGCTTGCGCGGGTGTCACCTTAAATGCCGTCGCCACCAATATGGGAATTCAACTGCAATACACAGAAATATTCGCAGAGGGAGATTGCGACTTTCGAGGAACCATGGGTGTTGATAAAAATACGCCGGTGGGGCTAACGAAAATTCGTCTGCGCTTTGATATTCAAGACGATATTCCAGAAGAGCAAAAACGGAAACTCATTCAGCTCACAGAAAGATACTGTGTGATTTATCAAACGCTCGCGAATCCTCCGAAAATTGAAGTGCAGAGCTAAAAGCCCACATTCAAAAATGGAGAAACGGCAAAGGGACCGCTGTGGTTAAAGTTCACTAAACCAATTTGCACGCCGTGCAGGTTGTCGGCCACATTGACGACACCGATTTGTAAACCGTAGACGTCTTTTGCCCTGTTATAAATTCCTACTTGCGCTCCGTAAATGTCCGTGAAGGGACTTTGATTGGCTAAAAGTGCCAGCTGCAATCCACTCACTGTCGAGGCTGCCGAGTTGTAGTTTAAAACGCTGGCCACTTGCAATCCATAGACACCGGTTTTACTGGTGTTGACGTTCGCAACACCCGCCACTTGCAGACCTATGGCGTGCGTGGTTCCGCGCGTGTAGTTGAAAGCTCCTGACACAGCAAGTCCGGTAAAATCTTGATCAGTCACATTGCCAAGAAGTCCAAGATCTAAACCATAAAAATTGCGATGATGTCCCCATAACGCACTCACTCGTAAACCTGTCACTGAAAAATCATCGGGAGGAAACTGAATCGGTGGAACAATGGCAATCGCTATAGGACTGGCCGCCGCGTTTGCTGACGTTGCAGAAAAGGACGCGCCAATAAGAATAAGGAAAAGAGCTAAGAGTCTCATCATAAGGTTATTCTAAATGGTTTCGGTAGGGAAAGGTCAGACCTTTTCAAGACACCGTCAACAAACACAGATAGAGATTTGAACAAAATAAAATCATGTAAAAAATCAGAGTTCAATTCGGAGGACCTTGATATATGTCCCGGAATTTTTTCTTCATGTCTTCCGGGAGAGAAATCAGAAAGAAGTCATAGATCTTCTTTCTGATTTTCTTTTCCACCACGACGTGGGAAATTTCTTTGATCATGGCTTCTCCCCACAGAGATTTTTCGCATGAAGCCCGCACCGAAATGAAAGGAGGGGCTTGTTTGATGGATAAATAAGTCAGCTCTTTCGACGAACCTTTAATTTTATCGTGATCCAACTTCTCGAGATAATAGGCCAAGACCCCGTCCACCCGTTTTTTTTCGAGCATGGAAAAAAGTCCGCCAATGGCACGATCACTGACCAGCTTAAAGGATTCTTGGGATTTATCGACTATTGGATCAATTTTTCTCGAATAGGAGCGACCTTGCACAACACCTAAGCGAAATCCTTCACTGTGCGTGAGAGCCTCAAGATCCACTCCGTCATTAGACTGAAATTTTTTAACTTTGTCTAATGACGATGTAGGCACCACCAAACCAATCGGCAAAGCGCGAGCCACCTCCGTTCCGAATATCAGATAACGAGCGCGGTCCGGAGTTTCCTGCAAAAGCAATGTGCAAAAATGTTTTTGCGCGGAAAAAAGTTTTTCAGCCCGCATAAAAGAAGCCCGCACGAATTTGTGCTCGTACTGAGGTAAGGAACGCACCAACTCTCGATAGGCTTCGGCAAAAGGACCTTGCGCTTTTTGAATATCCACCTCGGCATCTTGGGAGGCCAAAATCAAGAAGGGTGGAAAGTCTGTCATAACCCATTGAATAACTTTAGCAGTCGGCGGAGGTTGAGCTGCCACTTCCAGTGAGAAAAGTAAGAGAGTAAACAAAATCCATTTCATGATGCCTGCTCTAGTGTGATGAGTTCTTTTAATCTAACAGTCGCAGCCAGCGCTTCGAAGGTGTTTGTTCACATAAAAGAAACGCCTTTTTGTTAACTTTCATTGCACCCAAAGTGCAAATTGCCAAAAAACGCGGAAGACATTTGCCAACCGCCAAAAGTTCTCACACTCTTAGGGTATGAAATATGTGCTGACGATTTTGCTTCTTTTTCCGATAGCGACTTTGGCAAGCTCCCCTCCTTTGCTGGTGGGCTTTTCTGAGGTCGGTCCTTTCGCCTATATGGAAAATGGAAAACTGGTTGGCATTAATCACGACATTCTTTCGCGGCTTGCCGAAGAATCCGGACTGACTTTCAAGTACTCACTCTATCCTCATGCACGAATGATCAACTCTCTTGAAGCATCGAGTTCCGATTTGGCTGTTAATTTTTCGGTCACTTGTCAGAAGTACCCAAAAAACTATGAGATTCAGAATATCCTTTACTCCGTAAGATCCACCCTCTATCTGAAGTCCTCTGTGGATATGCAGAAAATGAATCCACGCATCGGACGCCTGCGCGGGACCTGCACGGAACTTATTAGCAAATACGTAAAGCCCGAGATGCTCACTGAGGTCTCCAGTATGGAACAGGCTTTGGAAATGCTCACATCCAATCGACTGCAAGGCGTTTGTGGGTTGAGTTCAGTTATCAAATTTTATGCGCAAAAAATCGGTTTTCAAGAAAAGCTCGTCGTCTATCAAACCAGCACTCGCCCCTTAGATGCGGTGATTTGTCGCAAAAAAAGCCTGCCCGAAGGAGTGAAAAAGAAACTCGAGGATGCGGCTAAGAAATTAAAGAAAGTGTCCATCGAAGAATAAAAAAGCCCCCAATGAATGATCTGTACCCTGTTTGTGGGACAGGTTAATAAAAGCCCGGGCTAAGATTGTAAATGCCTCCGGTACTCTACCGGGGGCATTTTCTTTAGACCCATCTGAGGCCTGTGATTGTTATAATAATCTATTTCTCGAGTCACTATTTCTTTGACCTCTTCGATTGTTCTGCAGGAGCTAAGATCTATATGATCCTTCAGATGTCCGAAGAAGCTTTCTATCGGAGCATTGTCTAAACAGTTCCCCTTCCTCGACATGGATTGCTTTATCTTGTGATCCTTGAGCATCTTTCTAAAGATAAAATGAGTAAAGTGGAACCCTTGATCGGAGTGGACCATTAACTTCCTTTTACTTCCTTGGCGTCTATTCAGAGCTTCACTTAACGCCGTAGTTGCTAAGCTAATGTCAGCTCTTTGGCTCACGCTATAAGCCACCACCTCTTTTGTACATAAGTCTTTAAAGGCAGCTAGGTAAACTTTTAAACCTTTTCCGTAGGTCATCTGAGTGATGTCTGTTGAGTACACCTTGTCGGGCCTTTTTACTTTAAAACGTCTAGCGAGTTTGTTCTTAAAAGTTCGATGCTCATGATGCTTCTTTGCAAAAAATCTGTACTTATTTTTCTTCCGGATCTTAGTCTCTAAACCGTACTTTCGCTTTATTCGCGCGATCTTCTTATGGTTCATTTTTAGAGATAAACGCCGCTCTAAGAGCATCTTGATCTGACGGATGCCAATGCGACCTCTTCTCTCTTCAAAAAAATATTTAATTAGTTCATAATCACCAGCATCCCTGTCCTTACTCTTAGAGATGAAGTGTCGGTAATAACCGCTTCGGCTTACTCCTAAGACCTCCGTGATTTTGTATATTCTTATCTCTTGAGTATGAGCCATAACCTTGGCGATAGAAGTGTTGATTACTTCCGTTGCGCCAAGGCCTTCCTCTTTTTTAAGGTCTCGATGACCTCCGTTTGGATTTTAACGATTGCCTCTAGCTCTGCGTATGTAAGCTTGTCTTTATTCTTCTTAGGACGACCCTTTAATGGGCCCTTAGCTGTTCCACGCTTATCTTCTTTAAGAGCT
Source organism: Bdellovibrio sp. HCB-110 (assembly GCF_047323225.1). Lineage (GTDB taxonomy): Bacteria > Bdellovibrionota > Bdellovibrionia > Bdellovibrionales > Bdellovibrionaceae > Bdellovibrio. Next base: position 1,139,054 of record NZ_CP178750.1, on the reverse strand, counting down.
TCTAAGCCGTGTTCCTTATATTGCTTAACCCATCTCTTCAAACAGTTGCGGGCATAGTCTTTCTTTAATAATTCAAGAGGAATTCCAGCCTCTTTAAAGATCTCTTCTGGTGAAATACCTCGGAGATATTCTTCAACAGCATGGATCTTAAACTTATAAGTATAAATGATCTGGCTGTTCGTGAACCTCTCAATCCATTCGCAGCCTTCAAGCGTCTTAAATACTTCTTGGCTCAACTTCAAAACGACCCCCCTTAAAACACAAAGCCCCATCTTATCACAGATGGGGCTTTTTTATTTGTGTCCCAATTTCAGGGTACAGATCAGAAGGAGGCTTTTTTGTTATTTCTTCTTTTTACGCTTCTTCGATTGAATCAGCTTCTCTTCGCTTTCAATCAGCTCTTGCAAGCTCATGCCGGCTTCCGGAGTTGAAGCAATAATCTCATAATCAGTTTTGCTGACTTTGATGACTTCGATTTTCTTCGTCAAAAGTTGTTCGATATCTTCCAACAAAGGTTTTTCTTCCTGACTGCAGAAAGAAACCGCAATCCCCTTGTTAAAACCACGCCCCGTGCGTCCGATGCGATGAACGTAGTTCTCTGGCTTTTCTGGCAGATCGTAGTTAATAACGTGGGTGACATCGGGAATATCGATACCGCGAGCACTTAAGTCAGTGGCGATCAAAACTTTACATTCGCCCGTACGGAATGCTTTCATCACTTCCGCACGATTGGTTTGATCTTTCTCTCCATGAATCGTCAGCGTTGGGATTTCCGCACGCTCCATGGCTTTGGCAACACGCTCTGCACGCACACGAGTGCGCACGAAAACAATGAACTTTCCATCAGGATTTTGGCGCAAGTATTCAGCTAAGAAGAAACGTTTATCGTCCATTTCAATAAACATCACAAAATGGCTGACGTTTTTTGAAACCGGATCTTCCGGAGAAATCTGAATGCGAATCGCACTGCTGCGAACTTGTGAGAACGCCAATTTCTTGATTTGCGGATTGATCGTCGCTGAAAAGAACAGCGTCTGATGACGACGGGTCAATTTGCGTTTGATAGATTCAATATCTTCAATAAAGCCCAGATCCAACATATGATCGGCTTCATCGAGCACCAAGGTTTCAATATGATTGACGTTGATATGCCCTTGGCTGATCAAATCAAACATACGGCCCGGTGTCGCAATCAAAATATCAATACCGTCTTGCAGCTTTTGAATTTGTGCGTCTTGCTCAACCCCGCCGTACAAGGCAAAAGGTTTTGCTTTGGTGTGCTTGGAAAGTTTGTTAAAAACCTCACCAATTTGTTGTGCCAACTCACGAGTCGGCACCATCACCAGGCATTTAATACCCACAGCGCGTTTGCTGCTTTTATTGCTGTGAATAAGATTGATGATAGGAATCGCAAACGCTGCGGTCTTACCCGTTCCGGTTTGCGCGATGGCAAGAACATCTTCGCCTTTTAAAATAGAGGGAATAGCTTTGTACTGAATATCAGTAGTACGAAAGAAACCATTGTCATTGAGATTGCGCAATAGGTCTTCCGACAAGTGGAACTTCTCAAACTTCACGGGAAACCCCTTATAGAAAAAGCGAATTGTAAAATTAGTTTTATCAAGGCGCGAGGAGGAAGGCGTACTCTTGTACGTCGACGAGGAGCAACGCAGAGAAAACTAATTTTACAGTTCGCTAGATTTTATTTTTAACGTAGTTAACGACTGTGTCGACCACTTCATCCAGATTCAGCTCTGTCGTATCGACGATCAAAGCATCCTCAGGAACTGTCATTGGAGCCACTTTACGAGTGGAATCTTGAAGATCGCGTTGTTGTTGCGCCTTCACCATATCACCTTGATCAAGTCCCAGTTCTGCCGCACGACGAGCCGCTCTGTGCTCGCTGTTCGCAGTCAAATAAACTTTTGCTTCAGCTTTAGGGAAAACGACAGTTCCGCAATCGCGACCCTCAGCCACCAAACCTTGCGGTCCGTTGCTGCAGTTTCTTTGCGCATCCAAAAGAGCTTTACGAACTTCAGGATAGTGACTCACTTTACTTGCAAAATTACCCACGTCTTCGTGAGCAATTAAGTCTGTCACATCTTGATCTTTGAAATAAACTGTCGTGCGAGCATCTTGCATGCTCACTTTCCAAACTGGATTGTGGGTCAACTCTGACAAGGCTTTAACGTCATCAAGATCAATACCCAATTGAATAGCGGCAAAAGCCAAACCACGATAGAAGGCACCCGTAGAAACCCAGTTCCAGCCCAAGCGACGAGCTAGTTCTCTACTCACAGAAGATTTCCCAGAGGCCGCAGGGCCATCAATCGTAATAACCATTCCCATAATTCTCCACTATACTAACACAGGTATCTCTTTGAGCACGTCTGCCAGGGCTTTAATCGCGGCCTGGTTTTCATGCTCGAGCCCTACACTCAAACGCAAATGCGTTTTGAAACCGTAGTTTAACAAGGGTCTCATAATAATCCCGCGGCGTAACAAGGCTTCATTCACCTTGGCGGCGTCACGGAGGGTGTCAAACATGACAAAGTTCCCTTGAGATGGAATGTAAGGCAGGCCTAATTCTTCTAACTTCTTATAGAAGTAATCAAGCCCTTTCCAGCAGGTCTGCTGCGAACGCTCAATAAATTCTTTATCTTGCAGAGCCGCATTTGCAGCGACTTGCGCTAAATCGTTGACATTAAAAGGTTTGCGCACCCGGTTAAAGACCTCAACCACCTCAGAAGGCGCAATCATCGCCCCCAAGCGGAAACCCGCCAGGCCGTAGATTTTCGAGAACGTGCGAAGAACGATCAAATTCTTGTATTTCGTGATGTACTTTTGCGCAGAAGCGTACTCGGGATCTCTGACAAATTCATTGTAAGCTTCATCGAAAATAACCATCACATCGTCACGGTTGCCGAGCTTTTCAAGGAAGGCTTCGACCTCTGCTTTCGGAGCAAAAGTACCCGTGGGATTGTTCGGATTCGACACAAAAACCAAACGGATTTTCTTTTCTGGATGAGCCAAGAAATAATCCGCAATAGCAGGCAAATCAAAGCGATAACCCTCTTTCATAGGGATTTTGTGAATCACGGCACGATTCGCCGGAGCGCTGACTTCATAGGCATTAAACGCCGCCACCGATGTCAAAACACCATCGCCCGGCTCACAATAAATGCGAGTCAACAAATCAATCAACTCGTCACTGCCATTACCAATAGCAAGTTGTTTTGTCGGGAAGCCCCATTCTTTCGACAGAGTTTGTAAGAGTTCATAGTGCGAAGGATCAGGATAAAGATTTTGGTGATCCAAAGCACGCTTCACGGCTTCCATCGCTTTTGGGCTAGGACCTAAAGGATTTTCATTACTTGCAAGTTTGTAGACCGTCGTCAATCCGTACTCGCGCTGAGTTTCTGAAATCGGTTTGCCAGGTTTGTAGGGAACCAGGTTCAGAATTTCGGGAGAAATCTTCACTTTAGAATCCTTTGCTTAGAGAGATTATTTTGTTATACCTGTTCGTCTAGCTTTAACATATTCCAGAGCAATTTCAATATAGAGAGCGTTTAAAAATGCAAAAGAGCTTCTTGTTGGGTGTGAGTGTCGGAGAGTCTTTCGCCGAATTTTCACTCCTGTCGGATTCAAAACCCCTTGCCCAGAAGAGAGTCTATCTCTCTCGTGAAAACCTTAAGCAGTCCCTTCTGCAATTTGTGACAGAAAACTCTGATAAAAAGCCTGAATTAGCCTTTGTCAGCCTGCGTTTGCCTAAGAAGCTTTTAAACTACAATCTCAGCGGAGCTGTGGCTCATGTCACCACGGAAGGCTTCGAACACTGGCTCGAGGTGTGCGGTAAAACCGAAACTCTGACAAATAAAGACCTTCTGTTTTCAGTCCATGAGCGCGTTCTTGCCAATGGCGACATCGAAACACCTTTAAAACTGGAAGACCTTGAGGCCATCGCCGCAAAATTGCAGATGATGGATTGTAAAAAAGTCTGTTTGCATTTTTTGCACTCTGCTGCAAATTCGGCACACCTTGATCAAGCTCATGAATTCCTCACTGCCAAGGGACTGGAAATCTTTGTTCCAGAAAAAACCGATAATCCCCATGAAGTTTCACGCTGGAATAGGAATGCTCTGAATGCGACGATCTCCGGGGTTTTTGCAGATCGCAAGACCGAGATTTTAAAAGCCCTTGATGGTGTGGTGGCCGAAAAAGATATTCACTTCCTTTCCTCCACAGGGAAAATTTTCTCTGACGATAAGTCTCAGCAAATTAGCAGCTTGTTTTCCGCCTCCACCGCTTTGGGATTGCAATTAGGTGCGCAGGAACAAGCGGATGTTCTTTATCTCGGTCTTGAAAACTTTCTTCTTATTTCTGGAGCCGAGTGGAGCACGTCCTGGGAAAGCGCTTGGGGTTCTGTGGAAGTTCCTCATTTGCAAACAAAAGAACTGGGCATTCAGCCTACATTGGGTGTGTCTTTAAATGTCTTCGGTCACTTTGACTTTGCGACTCATCAAGAAGGCTGGGAGCCCGGTCCGATGTTTTTAGGTCGTGGGCAAAAACCAAGTTTGTTGGATTTGTGGGCGGAGAATTCAAAACTCACAAAACTGCAAGGCCTGGAAGATCGTTTTTCAGTGCAAGGTATTCAGCGTTTTAAAAACACTCTTTTCGCGCTTTCCAAAATCAGTCAGACTCGCGACAGCGACTTAGGCCACCTTACGAAAGACATGCAAAGTCTTTCAATGCAAAGATTGGCGATGGAAGCTTACTTGCAACGTCAGAATAAAAAAATGATCGTGACCGGTCCTTTGGCGTCTGTTTTTGCCAATGCCTTCAAAAAAGATCCTCATACCACATTGCACGCCGATGAATTCAGCGAATCTCAAGCAACAGCTTTGTGTGGTTTTAAAGCTTTGCAGGAGACTCTATGAGCTATCAAAACGAACTTTTTCACGCCTTGCTCAATGACTTCCTTCAAGGGGAATCAGCACTGATGACCATCGAAGGTGATGTCCTGGCGGTACGTGGTTCTAATCCAGTGAGTTACGGCACATTGACAACGGCGGCTTCCACGGCAAGCAAATATTTAAATCTGCAAGAGGGCGACATTGCTTTGCTCAATGATCCTTACAGCGGTGGCAGTCTTCTTTGTGACATGACTTTTGTGATGGCGGTTTCTGAAGACCTTTTGTGGGTGTCCCGCCGTTCTTTGGGCCCTTCCGTGAAAATCGCAAAATCCGTGGAAGAAGAAGGCTTGCGCATTCCTCCAACACCTCTTCGTCAGAAAAATCAACTCAATGAAATGATTTTGTCGGCGATGCAGGCCCATCCTGCCTGCCCTTCTCACTTTGTGTCTTGGTTGAAGGAACAATGCGCAGATATGACTTTGAAGGCAGCAAAACTTCACGAAGCCATCGAGTACACAGGCTTCACGATCACGGGCGAATTGATTGAAGACTACATTGATCTTTGCCGCAAATCTTCCGTACAAAAAATCAGTGAACGCGCCTCCGGTGAAACCCGTGTCGATATCGTGCTGGATAGCGGAGAACTTCTGCGTTTGAACATGGAAATCCATGACGGTAAAATCTCTTTGGATTTTAGCGGCACGAGTGCGGCGAAAACTGTTTCATTGACGGAATCTGCAACTTACGGGGTTTGCTTTTATACTCTCAGCCGTTACTATGGTTTTGAACAATTAGCGAACTCGGGTTCTTTCTCTGTTTTACAGATCACAAAACCTGCGGGCTGCTGGTTGATCGGAAAATATCCGGCACCAACCTACAAAGGGATGACTTGTGGTGTGGCCGCTTTACAGACGGCTTTGGAGTTGGCTCTTTCTCAGATTCATCAAAAAAGTGAAAAAGCACTTTCCAGCTATTGCGCTTTGAATTTTGATTTGCATCATCAAGATAAGCACGTCCTGCTTACTTTACCGGGTGGCACTGGCGCGACTCCACAACACGAGGGCGATGCCGCCCATTTATCTTCATTTTCAATTGAACAGCTTGAACGCGATTTCCCGGTGAAGGTTCACCGTGTCGATCAACGCCACTCCGCTGGAGGCAAAGGCAAGTTCAACGGCGGTCGCGGATTGATTGTAAAATTGGAAGCCCGTGAAGAAATTCAAGGGGCTTGGATGACGGATTTAACTTTGCACCGCCCGCGCATTTCAAAAAACTGCACTCATGGGGACACTTGCGAAGTCTCCGTTGAGCATGAAGGAACCCACAAAGCTCTTCCTGTTTTGGGACAACAAAAGTTCGCCAAAGGAGACATAGTCACATTGTGTTCTGGCTCTGGCGGAGGCTTTGGAAAAGAGTCTTAAGACAAAGGTACGTGACGCAATTGCGCTACCAAAAGTAAGTCCGTACCTTCGAAAAAAGGTGTTATCATTGTCTTATGAAATACTTTTCTTTCATTATGACATTATTGGTGGCTCTTGGTTTCTTTGCAGAGGCGAAGCCTTTGAAGAAAGGAAGTTCTGTGGATTCAACAGATGTTGCTTACTTAGCGGGTGGTTGTTTTTGGGGAATGGAAGATCTTTTGCGCAAACTTCCGGGAGTCGTTGAAACGCAAGTTGGTTACATGGGTGGCGAAACCAAAAACGCCAACTACAATATCGTCAAAACAGGAACGACCAATCACGCCGAGACGGTGAAAATTGTGTTTGATCCGAAGAAATTGAAATTCGAAGACCTTCTTCTTTTCTTTTTTAAAATTCATGATCCGACAACAACCAATCGCCAAGGTAACGACATCGGTACTCAATATCGCAGCGCTGTCTTTTATACGAATGTAAGTCAAAAGGAAGACGCCGAACGTGTAAAGATTCGTGTTGATAAATCCGGCGCTTGGAAATCCCCCGTGGTTACGCAAATTGTTCCTGCCGGAGAATTCTGGAAAGCTGAAGAATATCATCAGGATTATCTTGAAAAAAATCCCGGTGGTTACACCTGCCACTTCGAGCGTAAGCTTCAGTTCTAGCAATCTAGGTTACATCTCTGCAAGGCCCCCTTTTCTCCGTGCAACTTGTCTTTAGGCACAGTATTGCATGGAAGTAAGTAAGGAGGAGGGGCCTTATGAAACACGTCTTCGCTATTCTTATATTGTTTCTATCCATACAAGTTCACGCGGACACAATCACTTTTCGTTCGGACTTCTGGTGTCCTTACGTATGCAATGCCAACTCATCTCGCCCAGGCTATATGGTGGAAATTGTTCGCCAAGTGTTTGAGAAACAAGGACACAAAGTAGAGTTTAAATTAGACAACTGGGTTCGCGCCATCAAAGAAACTCGCAGCAACCAAGCCCAGGCCCTTCTGGGATGCAGCCAAGTAGATGCGCCTGATTTCATCTTTCCGCAAAAATCTTTGGGCATAATAAGAAACGCCTACTTTACCACGAAACACTCGTCTTGGTTTTACCAGGGGCGCCACTCGTTACAAAATAAACGCATAGGCGTGATCAACGGTTACGCTTACGGTGATAGCATCGACACTCTTATCCAAAACCGTCATAAGACTTTTGTTCCCTTCTCAGGAGAGCGACCTTTAAATCAGATGATAAAAGCAATTCAGAACGGTCGCATTGATGGTTTCATTGAAAATCCGGTGACTCTGCAGTTCAGTTTGGCCGAGATGAATTTACCCGCAGACACTTTGAAAGCCGTAGGTTGGGTTGATACTCATGATCCGTTTTTGTTTGCAGGCTTTTCACCCAACAATCCAAGATCGAAACTCTATGCAGAGATGTTAAGCAAGGGCATCGACGATCTTCGTCGCAGCGGAGAACTGCGACGCATTCTAGAAAAATACAAGATGGCGGATTGGGATCAACCGGCGACGATCTCTTTAGGAGCTTTGAATAATCTTAGCCCCCGTCTCTTCAAGGGCTCTCTTGATCTTGTCAACGTGATCAATACTGGAAGTTTCTAAAACGAAATCAATGCGGGTTTCTCGCAATGACAGACCTTTAGAAACACGGTCGTGATGCACTTCCAAGATATTGGCTTTTTGGCTGGCAATGGCCTGCGTGAGTTTGCTGAGGTTCCCCGGCAAATCGTCAACGATCACCGAAAGCTCACACAGACGGCCGCGCAAGATCTGACCACGATCAATGATTTTAGAAACGATATTCAAATCAATGTTGCCACCACTGATGATCACGCAACATTTTTTTCCCAAGCTCAAAGAGCCTGACATTGTGGCTGCCATCGCCGCCGCCCCAGAACCTTCCGCCACGGTTTTCGCTCTTTCCATCAGGAACACGATGGCTTCCGCGATTTCGTCATCACTCACCGTCACGACTTCATCAACGTATTTAGAAATGAAATTATCGCACATCACTTGCGACGGATTTTTAATCGCAATACCGTCAGCAATAGTCGCCACTCTCTTCACGTGAGTGAGGGGCTCTTTTTTAAAAAGATGCATCATGCCTGGCGAGCGGTCACTTTGTACACCGATGACACGCACTTTAGGGTTGATGGATTTTACCGCGAGCGCAATTCCGCTGATCAATCCGCCGCCACCGATCGGCACAATCACCGTATCAAGGTCAGGAACTTTTTCGAGAATCTCAATCCCAATCGTTCCCTGCCCCGCGATCACAAACGGATCTTGGTAAGGATGCACGAAGGTGTAACCATTTTCTCTTTCGAGTTTTTGCGCATGCTCATAGGCTTCATCATAAATCTCACCTTTCAACACCACATTGGCACCGTAAGCACGTGTCGCGGAGGCTTTGCTGATCGAAGCATTCTCTGGCATCACGATGGTCGCTTTAACTCCTGCGAGACTTGCAGAGAGGGCCACACCTTGCGCGTGATTTCCGGCAGAACTCGCGACAACACCGCGAGCTTTTTCTTCGGGAGTCAGATTGGCAATTTTATTGTAAGCGCCACGGAATTTAAAACTTCCCGTGCGCTGAGTGTTTTCGAATTTGAAATAGACTTCACTGTTGACAAGTTTACTCGCGCTGATGGAGTGGCTCATCTCGGTGGTGCAAATAACATCTTTAATAAGCTCGCGGGCCTTTTGAATATCTGCGAAAGTAACTTTCATGGTGAACTACGACTCCCAATACGCCGTTAACCCCCAAACAGGGGGATACTCCTTGTGAGGAAGAAGCGTTTCGGTGCTCTCTTTCACACTGGAGTAAAGATTCGAGTGGTTTAAACCCATGGCCCTACTCTCGTCGAAAAAATAGAAGGGCGCAAGATGCTTTCCACAACATTCACAGGTCGTCACAAGCTGGTCCTCAGCTGTATTTACATTTCCACACTGATGACAAAGGCGAAAATGGGTCCTGGTCGACATACGTACTCCTTTACGACTTTCCTCAAGTTTAGGCTCATCCTCGAACCTCAGCAAGAGGACGTCTCAATTTAACCTGTTGATTTTAGGCCACAATCTGACTAATGACTTTTCGCGTTAACCGCAAATTGTTTCAGGCTGACGTGAGTTCCATTCGTCAGATTGTGAGGGTCTATTTTCGAAGCAGGTTAGACAACTGCGCGAAAGAAGGCTATTTTAATTGGACTGTGAAAGGGTGTTCATGGAAACGACGTTAGTAAAATCTCTCTTTAGAGACACTGAAAAATATCTGGATAAAGAAGTTAAACTCTCTGGCTGGGTTCGCAAAATCCGCGATCAAAAAAATTTCGGCTTCATCGAGCTTAATGACGGAACTTTCTTTAAAGGTGTACAGGTCGTTTTTGATACAAATCTAGCGAACTTTGAAGAGGTCGCAAAACTTTCCATCACGAGTTCCATTCACGTGATCGGTAAAGTCGTGAAGTCTCAAGGTGCGGGACAAACTTTTGAAGTTGTGGCTTCCAAAGTTGAAGTCTATCAAAAAGCGGACCCTGAGTATCCGCTCCAAAACAAAAGACATAGCTTTGAGTTCTTGCGCGAGATTGCTCACTTGCGTCCTCGCACAAACACGTTCTCTGCGGTTTTCCGCGTGCGTTCGGTTTTAGCTTATGCGATTCACAAGTTCTTCCAAGATCAAGGTTTCGTGTACGTACAAACTCCGATCATCACAGGCTCTGATGCCGAAGGTGCTGGAGAAATGTTCCGTGTAACAACTTTGAAGTTGGATAAGCCTCCACGCAAAGAAGACGGCACTATTGATAACAGCCAAGACTTCTTCGGAAAAGAAACAAACCTCACTGTGAGCGGCCAGCTCAATGGGGAAACTTTCTGTGCCGCTTTCCGCAACATCTACACTTTCGGTCCGACGTTCCGTGCAGAGAACTCAAACACATCTCGTCACGCCGCAGAGTTTTGGATGATCGAACCTGAGATCGCATTTGCTGATTTATCAGCGAATATGGAACTCGGTGAAGCGATGATCAAATACATCATCCGCTACGTGATGGAACAATGTCCGGAAGAGATGGAGTTCTTCAACCAATTCGTGGAAAAAGGTTTGTTCGATAAATTGAACAACGTCCTTAACAGCGAGTTTGGTCGTGTGACTTATACGGAAGCCATTGAGATCTTAGAAAAGTCCGGTAAGAAATTCGAATACCCAGTCAAATGGGGCATCGACATGCAATCCGAACATGAAAGATTTTTGGCCGAAGAACACTTCAAAAAACCGGTGTTCGTGACGGACTATCCAAAAGACATCAAAGCTTTCTATATGAAGCTCAACGCCGACAATAAAACAGTGCGTGCGATGGACTTGTTAGCTCCTGGCATCGGCGAAATCATCGGCGGATCTCAGCGTGAAGACAATTTGGAATTGTTAGAAAAGCGCATGAGCGAAGTGGGCCTGCACCCCGCGGATTACGCGTTCTACTTGGACTTGCGCCGTTATGGCAGCTTCCCCCACGCCGGTTTCGGTTTGGGATTTGAGCGCATGATGATGTATCTCACAGGTATGACAAATATTCGTGACGTTATACCGTTCCCACGTACGCCTAAGAACGCTTTGTTCTAGACCTTTGTCCATTTCTCGACTCCTAGCCTCTTACTTCGGAATAGAACGCCGAAGAGAGGCTCAGGAGTATCAATTTGAATTTGTTGAATCGTTTCACTCGCATTTTATTTGCTCTGATGTTGACGGTGACTGCCGCTATCGCGCAAGGACCCGATGAACTGCAAGAGCTCATCTTGACGGGAGATCTTAACGGTCGCTCTTCACTTGATTTCCGTAAAAAAGCCCGCAACATCCAATATCTTATTCCGGAAGGTTCTGAAGGAACTGTATTGGAAACCCGTAAATTGAGCCGCACAGGTTCTTACGGAATTAGAGTGCGTCTTACTAAAGTTGCTGACGGCAAAAACAAAGGAACCAATCTTCCTAAAGCTGGCGACGAAACATGGATTTACTTCTCACAAAAAGATCCGTGGCTGACATTTAAGGATAAAGAGGGATCCGAAGTGCAAGATCCCGAAGTCGCTCTCACCTCACGCGCTAAACGCGACGGTGGGGGTATTCCATCTGAAGGTACTGCCGACGCGCATCTTCCGACAAAAGAAGAAGTTTTGCGTGAGCAAAAACCTGAAAAATCAGACGACCCTAATTTAGCAAAATCCGATGATCCAAAAAAGACGGAAGGCGATTTCTGTCCGACGTGTTCGACCACTCAACCTGGTGTTGCCGAGAAAAATCAGTCCGACATTCGCGAGGTTAAAAAAGAAACTGAAAAAGCCGCCAACCCTAATATTCCGGATGCAAAATGGGCCAAGTTCCCAGGTGTGGCTCGTTATTCTTTGAGCAAAGACGTGCAAGACACTATCAAATACGGAATGCGCAACAAAGAACGTCGTTCAAAGAGACTTTGTTATCGTTACGTAAAGCGCGCCCTTTTGGGTGGTGACTTGGTGAATGACTATCTTCCAGGCTCCAAAGCTCGTTATGCCGTCGGCGATCTTAAACGCCGTGGCTTCATCAACATGATGGAAGATCCTCGCTACAAAAATCTGATCAAGAGTCCCAAAGATGCTCCTAAAGGTGCGGTTCTTGTCTATCGCAATACCCGTGACAGAAATCACGCGGGACATGCGGAGATCAAAACTGATTGGGGTTCTAAAGGCGGTTATGTCAGTGACTTCTTCCGTACTGACAAACAACCCATTCCAAACCGTGAATTGATCGGTGTGATGATTAAGGAGAACCCATGAGAAAACTGACTTTCTCGGCCTTAGCTCTCACTGTATTGTTGGCACTCTCTGCCCACGCAACTGTGCAACAGTCGCTAGAAAAACTTCAATCCTACTCTGCCAAAGATGTAGAGGTCTCTGCGACCAAAAATGAAGACGCTGTGAGTGCAAAAAATCTTGAGATGATTAAAACCATTGAAGACACTGTGGACTTGCTTGTTTCTGGAAAAGAAAAATCAAATCCCAAGATTCTAAAAGAACTTGTTCGTGTTGCTGTTTTGACTTTTGAAAATGACCCTTCGGAGTCGGCTTCTGAAATGCTTTTGCCACTTTATAAAAAAGAGAAAAAGGCTGTCGAAGAAGCAATCAAATCTTTGCCGAAGAAAGACGCCAAAGAACTTCGCGAGTCGTTGAAAAATGCCGCCCGCGAAGAATCTGAAGGCAACGGTTAAACCGAAGCGATTTCGCTAAAGGACTTCACTTCCAGTGAAGCTCCGCCAACCAAGAATCCATTCACATGAGGTTGTTTGATAAGCCCGGCTGCGTTGTCGGGTTTAACACTTCCACCGTAAAGAATCGGACTTTGCTCAAAACCTAATTTTTGCAAGATGCTGAAAACATCGGTGTGAGTTTCTGCCACTTGTTCCGGCGTCGCCACTTTCCCCGTTCCAATGGCCCATACAGGTTCGTAAGCAATCACAACAGGTTTTGCCTTGTCTGCTTTTGCCAATCCCAAATGAAGTTGCGTTTCAAGAACACGGAACGTGTGAGAGGCTTCACGCTCTTCCAAAGTTTCACCAATACAAAGCATTGGAGTTAAACCCAGGCCTTGAGTGAAAGCCACTTTGTCTGCGATCAATGAATCAGTTTCACCGAAAATTTTGCGACGCTCGCTGTGCCCGATCAGGATGTAACTGCCGCCGAGTTCTTTCACCACTTGCGCAGAGTTTTCACCCGTGAAGGCACCCGAAGCTTGGTGATAGCAGTTTTGCGCACCCCACTTGATCGAAGTTCCTGCCACGGCTGTGCTTGCCGCTTCTAAAGAAATCGCCGATGGGAAAAAGACCAATTCGCCCGTTGCTTTGTTTGCTACTTCTTTGAACTGCGCAAAGAACTCACGCGTTTCTTTGGGGGTTTTAAAGAGTTTCCAGTTCGCTGCAAAAATCTTTTTCATCTGTTCGTTTCCTTGAAGTTGGGTTTTGTGGAGCGTCTCTTGTTCAGCTGCTCTCGGTAAATTGAGAATCTGTCCGTCCTGAGAGGCCTTCCTGACGAGCATCGTGCTCGTCAGGGGATGAGTTTTGGTTTATCGTTTTGAACGGAGGATTTCTAGGCCTGGAAGTTTGTCTCCTTGGAGATATTCCAAAGAAGCGCCACCACCTGTTGAGATGTGAGTCATCTTAGAAGCAAAGCCTGAAGCTTCTGCTGCCGCTGCGGAGTCACCGCCACCCACGATCTTCACGGCATTACTGTCAGCAATCGCTTGTGCGATACCGAAAGTTCCTTTTGCAAAAGCTGGATTTTCGAAAATGCCCATAGGACCGTTCCAGAAAATAGTTCCTGCTTCACGCAAAGCTGTCGAGAAATTTTGAATTGTTTTAGGACCGATATCCACGCCCAATTCGTCTTCAGCAATCACCACGTCTTTAGTGACATGAGCATTGGCTGTATCCGTGATGCCTTTTGTCGCTACGTGATCCACTGGAAGAAGAATTGTTTTATTACGAGCTTCAATACGCTCGATCATTTCTTTGGCGTATTTCAACTTGTCATTTTCCACCAAAGATTTTCCAACTGGAAGTCCTTGAGCTTTTTGGAAAGTGTAAGCCATCGCGCCACCGACGATGAATCCGTCAACGACATCCATCAGTCTTTCAATCACGGCGATCTTGTCAGACACTTTCGCTCCACCCATCACAGCCAAGTAAGGACGTTTTGGATTTTGCAAAAGAGAATCCAGCATCGTGATTTCTTTTTCGATCAAGAAACCAATGCCCTTGTCTTTCATCACTGAAGGCAAAGCGTGGATTGTCGCGTGAGCACGGTGCGAAGCGCCGAACGCATCGTTGATGTAGATGTCTGTGTAGTTTGCGATTTTTTGCGCGAACTCCACAGAGTCTTTCGTCTCCCCTTCTTCAAAGCGCACGTTCTCAAGAAGGATCAGTTGGTTTTTTTTCAAAGATTGCAGCAAGTGTTTTGGTGCATCTGAATCTGGATCTTCCACCAAGATCACTTCTGCATTCAAAAGTTCTTGCAGACGTTTTGCCACAGGCTCCAAAGAAAACTCTTTGTCTTCTTTTGTTTTAGGACGTCCCAAGTGCGAAGCCATAACGATCTTCGCACCTTTCTCCATGCAATACTGGATTGTCGGCAAAGATGCTGTGATACGGTTTTCGTCCGTGATCTTACCGTTCTCCATTGGAACGTTCAAATCAAGGCGCAAGAAAACCACTTTGCCTTCAAGTTCAAAATCACGAACTGTCTTAATACCTTTTAGACCTGCTGCCATGGACTACAGACCTTTTTTCGCCATGTGAAGAGCGACGTCCACCATGCGGTTTGAGAAGCCCGTTTCGTTGTCGTACCAAGAAAGAACTTTCACCATGCGAGGCCCCACAACCATTGTCGAAGCCAGGTCCACGATAGAAGAGTAAGGGCTGCCGTTGAAGTCCACACTCACAAGTTCGTTGTGTTCGACAGCCAAAACACCTTTCAAAGCGCCTTTAGAAGCAGCGATCAAAGCTTCATTCACAGCTTCTTTCGTCACATCTTTTTTCGCTTGGAAAGTGAAGTCTACTAAAGACACGTTTGGAGTTGGAACGCGAATAGAGATACCGTCGATCTTGCCTTTCAACTCTGGCAACACAAGTCCTACGTTTTTCGCAGCCCCTGTTGTTGTTGGGATCATGCTCACAGCCGCTGCACGTGCACGGCGCAAATCTTTGTGAGGAGCATCCAAGATTTTTTGATCGTTGGTGTAAGAGTGAACTGTCATCATCGTTCCGCTCTCAACACCGAATGTCTCATTCAATACTTTTGCAAGAGGCGCCAAGCAGTTTGTCGTGCAAGAGGCATTAGAAACAACTTGGTGCTTCGACGGATCGTAAGCTTCGTGGTTGATTCCGTACACCATTGTGATGTCAGCACCTTTTTCAGCAGGGCCTGAAACCAAAACGCGCTTTGCACCCGCGTTGATATGTTGCATGAATTCTGATTTGTCTTTGAATGCGCCTGTGCACTCAAGAACAAGATCTACGCCCAAGTCCTTCCAAGGAACTTCCGCAGGATTGCGAGTTTTAGAAACCGCAATCTTTTTACCGTTCACGATAAGATTGTGACCTTCTGTAGAAACATCGGCATTGAACACGCCGTGCGCAGAATCGTATTTAAGCAAGTGTGCATCGCCTTCGATGCTGTCCAAAGAATTGATTCCGACGATATCGAGTTTTTCAAAACCCGCACGGAAAAGAACACGACCAATACGACCAAAACCGTTGATACCAACGCGCAATTTAGACATGAGAGAGCTCCTTTTTAAACCCACTCAATATCGGCCTTTGCAGACGAAAAAGCCAGTCTAGACACTATAAGTCATTAGACTGGCTTTTTATGAAATTATCTTAAAATTTCAGGGGTCCGCGCTCTTAGTAGCGAGAAACGCCCAAAGAAGGATAACCGCTATTAGAAATCGCTCTTACAAGCACGTCCGCATTCCCGCCCATAGACTCGGCGCGGATGTCGATAGCTTGAACACGCTCACGACCCAAGTTCAGGTTTTCAGATACGGCTGTATCACCTGCATAGAAAGTCGGAGTCGGGCTCAATTCGCGAACGCGGATTTGGTCGCCGGAACCCGTGTGCACGATGGCTTCGTGGATTTTAACACCCGCAGACAAAGCACGCACTTCGAGGCGCTCCAAAGAAACGGCGTTATTCACGTTAATACGGATCCATTCACCACCACTGCGACGAGTGATTTGGCTGATGTTCGCAGTTCCCTCATAACGAGATTGAGCTGGAGGAGGAGGCGGAAGATTTGGACGTGGAGGCACCTCAGGGTAACGAGGAGGTCTTGAAGGCTCTTGACGGCCGCCGCCGTAACCACCATTGAAGCGAACTTCCGTTTCACGAACTTCATACCAAGATCCATCACGACGAGTACAAGCTATACCGCGAGTCTCTTCGGTGTTGTGACGAGTATAGATCACGCTTGTGTATTCACGGCAATATTCGCCCGTGCGGCTGTTGTAACCTTCACGAGTGGATGTGAAGCTACCACGAGAACCTGTGCGAGAGCCGTAATTACGGCCATCCCAGTCACAACGATCCCCTAAACGATTGCGAAGAGCACGGTCTTGCGCTTCTTGGAAGGCACGACGGTCTGCTTCGTCCATATCTTGACCGACTTTACCGCCGATCATTGTTCCAGCAATAGTACCGATAATGATCGCAGCTGTATTGCCATTTCCTTTACCGATTTGAGATCCAATCACACCACCGATAACACCACCAATGATGTTTCCGATAGTTTCCTTATTGGCAAACGCAGGGCTTGTATATTGTACAAGTGAAGCGACAATTACTGATCCAAGAATGAGGTTCTTTTTCATGGAGACTCCTTAATTTAAAGTCTAAATAAATCCGATGTCTCTTAATCCAAGTTCTGTGCCAGTGTTTTTAGTGTCAAAAGGGGACCGAAGCCCCCTTTTAGAGCACGTTATCTACGCAACAAATGACCACAACGAGTCAGAGGAGCGATTTTGTTAGCTGCATAATTTACAGCCCCTGACGAAGTCATATTCAAACCATTTGAAGAATACGCGAAGTCGTATTCGTTTCTAAAGCGGCTTGCCAACATAGAGATATGGTTTGGTCCTTCACAACGACTTTCAACCCAGTTACGTGCAAATGAAGTCGCACCCGCAGACGTCATATTCAAACCATCACTTGAATATGCAAAGTTTTGCGCCGCTCTTAAAGTCGAAGCCATTTCACGAGCTTCCGACGCCGTCATATTTTCAACGTATTGAAGAGCGTAGTCTCTTGCGCCAGCAGAAGTCAGATTCAAACCATCACTCGCGTAAGCCACGTTATAGATAGCTTGGTAACGAGATTGGTATTCTTGAATCGTATTGCAGCGGTGTGACTGATTGTATTGAAGAGCCCATTGAGTCGCTCCAGAATCTGTCAAATTCAAACCATCACCTGAATACGCGAAGTTTTTCGCAGCATAAAATTGCTGGTGATTTTCATCAGAGCAATAACCCTTCAAGTTTCTGTTGTCATAAACAGGAGGTTGCGGAGTCGGTCTTACTGGCTCATTGTTTTCAAGAGCCAAACGCGGACGACCTTCATTAGAAAGTGCTTTGACTTCGACAGCCGCATAACCACCGTAAGATTCCATACGAAGATCAATCGCTACGATTCTTTCACGGATATTCAAGTTTTCAGAAACTGCTCTTGAACCTGAATCAAAAACGGGAGTGTTTTGGAACTCACGAATAGAAATACGTTGACCACGTTGAGTGACAACACTTCCTTCATGAATTTTCACGCGAACGGCCAAAGCAGCCACTTCCACGCGATCCAAACTCAATGGTTCAGTGACAAGAACGCGATACCACTGCCCGCCTGTTTGACGAGTGACCGTGTTGATGGCAACAGTGCCTTCACGCAAAGTTTGCACTGGAGCCGGAGGAGGAGGAAGAGTTGGCTGAGGGCGAGGTCCTGGAGTGATGTGACCACCACCATGACCTGCATTGCCATTGCCGAAACGAACTTCTGTGGTTTGCACTTCGTACCAAGAACCATCACGACGAGAACACGCCACGCCACGAGTTTCCTCTGTGCGGTTGTTCACGTAGATCACGCTTGTGTATTCACGGCAATATTCGCCCGTGCGATTGTTGTAACCTTCACGTACAGACGTGAAACTTCCGCGGGCGCCCGTTCTTGAACCGTAAGAACGACCGTCCCAGTCGTTACGACGACCCAATTGATCACGAAGAGCTCTTTGTTGTGCTTCTGCCAATGCACGACGATCGGCTTCGTCCATGTCGCGACCGACTTGGCCACCGATCATAGTTCCAGCAATGGTGCCGATAATGATAGCGGCTGTATTGCCGTTGCCTTTACCGATTTGTGAACCAATCACACCACCGATAACACCACCAATGATGTTGCCGACAGTTTCTTTATCCGCATAAGCTGGCGTTGCAGCTTGCATGATTGTCGTCGCGACAAGAGCTCCCAAGACCCATTGTTTTTTCATAATAATCTCCGAGTTAATTTGTCTTAATTTTATTAATTTCTGGTTTTAGTAATCTGCTGAGCTTTACGAGCATAAACTTTTCCGTCATCGTCGTCTTGAACGCGAATGATGCCCGAAGAGTATACACCCACTACGCGGCCCGCGTAGTAAGCACCATTAGTGAACGGACCTGATACAACTCTGTCGTTCACACAGATGCCTTTCGTTCCTTCACAACGAACGCTTTTTGCAACTTCGCCCGCTTTACGAGTATAAAGTTTGCCATCGTCAGAATCGCGCACATAAATCAAACCGTTGGAGTAAATGCCTTCAACAACGCCCGAGTAGTATTTGTCTTGGTAAGGGCCCGACAAAACTTCATCCTTCACACAAAGGCGAGATCTTTCATCGCAACGAACGCTTTTCATTACGACATTTGCTTGGCGAAGGTATGATTTTCCGTCGTCATCATCTCTCACGCTCAGAAGCCCGTTTGAATAAACGCCTTCGATTTTTCCAACGTAGTACTTGTTATTAGTAAACGGCCCCGACAACACTCGGTCACCCGCACAATTTCCCGCAGAATCACAACGAAGCGAAACATGCACTTCCTTAGGTCCGCGCACGTATATCCTGCCATCGTCGTGGTCGCGAACGCGGATCTTTCCATTAGAGAAAACTTCAGTCACGGTGCCATAGTAGTATTTGTTGTCTGTGAACGGACCTGACAAGACGTTCGCTCTTTCACAAATACCCTTTGAAGATTCACAGCTAATACGTTTACCGATCAACGATAAGTCACGTACATACGTTTTTCCGTCATCATCGTCACGCACCAGAGCTTTACCATTGCCATAAACTTCAAGCACACGACCCGAGTAGTACTTGTCTTGATTGAGAGGGCCCGAAAGAACCACGTCTCCTGCAGAGATTCTAACATCTTGACCCGGGCGAACAGGAACATCAGGACGATTTGGAACGACCGGCCCCTGAGGTCTTTCGACTCTTAAAACAAGTTTAGGAACACCACGATCTGAAATCGCCGTCAGCATGACGTCGGCTTCCGCAGAATAGGACTCTGCCAAAATTTCGATGGAAATCACACGCTCACTAAGATTCAAATTTTCTGAAGAATTCACTGAGCCCGTCGCAAGAACTGCTGTATTACGATATTCACGCACGTCAATTCTTTGACCGCCTTCTGTCACAATAGTGGCTTGATGAATTCTAAGCTGACTGTAAGTGACGCGTAAATCCAAACGCAACAACGAGAGGGGCTGTTGAAGATCTACTTTGTACAAAGTGCCACCGGATTTTCTCGACATGCCAGAAATACTCACGGAGCCCGCATACTGAGCTTGCACTGTCGTGGTTGTCGTTTGCGGAGGCACAGCTGGCACCTGTTGAGTCGTACCATCGATATCGCCAAAGTCCGGAAGATCCGAGATCGACTGCGCGTGTGCGGTCTGCATTAAAGTGAGAGCGGCCATGAATGTTGTGATAATAGATCTTTTCATTTTCAACCTCGCCTTATCTTGACAACTCACGTACGGAGATAACGTAAACAGAAGAGTACCCGTCCAAAGCAACTTTAGCTGTGCCGTTAGAGAATACTTCCTTCACCGTTCCCGTATTGCTGCCATAGATCACTCGATTTCCAACGCAGATAGAACCGGAGCAACGAACGCCCTTACCCAGTTCTCGCGTAGAAACCACGTAGGTACTCGAGTATCCATCAAGAGAGATTTTTGCTTTTCCGTTTGAATAGATAGAAATCACCGTGCCCACGTTGCTTGAATACAGAACGCGATCTCCGCCACAAATACCACGATCATCGCATCTTACTTCTTTAGAAAGTTCTTTTACGCTGACAGTATAAAGAGAGGAATATCCATGAAGAGCGACCACAGCCGTGCCATTGGAATAAACCTGCTTCACAGTTCCTGCATTTTCAGAATAAAGAATGCTATCACCAACGCAGATTCTACGATCGCCTGCGCAGTTTGCAGCTTTCGCCAATTCTGTATGGCTTACCAAATAAAGGCTCGAGTATGAATCCAAAGCAACTTGAACTTTGCCATTAGCAAACGTGCGTTTGACAACACCAGGATTCGCACCTGCATACTGAATTCTATCGCCAACACAAACATTCCCAATGCACTGAGTTTCTTTCGCGAGCTCTTTTGTTGAAAGAACATAAACGCTTGAATAACCGTTCAAAGCCACACGAGCTTTTCCATTGGCAAAGATCTCTTTAACAACTCCGGTATTCTCACTATAAAGAACGCTATCGCCCACACAGAAACCGCTATCGCAGTTTACACTTTTGCCCAAAGAAGAAATTTCAACAAGCTGAGGAGTTGAATAACCGTCCAACGCCACGCGGGCTTTTCCCGCTTGGAAGATCTCCAGAACTTTTCCGAAGTACGAATCGCTATAAATAACTCTGTCGCCAACACGGATCTGTTTTGATTCTTGATAAACTGGAGGAGGAGGTGCTGGTGGATTGTAAGGACGAGGACGTTGCGGCGTCACCGGAGCTGGTGGTGCTACCGGACGGTCTACTTTCACCGTCATTTTTGGAACTTCGCGATCGGCAACGGCTGTCACCATAATATCAGCTTCGCCGCCAAAAGATTCCGCAAGTATTTCAATGGAAACAACACGATCACTTTGATTGAGGTTTTCAGAAGAAGTCACCGAGTCTGTGCCGATCACGCCTGTGTTTTTCAGCTGGCGCACATCCACTTTTTGACCGCCGTCTGTGACAAGAGTGGTTTGGAGAATTTTAAGTTGGTTTTTTATGACACGCACATCAAGACGAACCAAGGAAAGAGCCTGTTTCAACTCGACTTTATATAATGTACCGCCTGATTTTCTCGACATTGCATTGATGGCAACAGAACCCGCAAACTGAGTTTGCTGAACTTCAGGTCTTTGTTCCCCGGAGGTATTTGTGCTGGGCACTGTAGGCAACTGTTCCGTGGCGCCTTGAAAGTCTCCCGGGTTCGGAAGATCAGTCAAATCCGCATACGCAGAATTTTGCGCAAAACTCAAAGCCGCGAGGACACTCGCAATCAGACGACGTTTCATAAAAGCTCCTTAAAATTTCATTCCGTGAGGCTTATTCCAAACTTCGTGCCTGTTCCGGTTTGTTCCAAAAGCGAACTATTGCACTTTAAGGGTTGATCATCTGTCTCAAGTTTAGACAGCGGCCCTTTTTCGGGGCTTTTCCTGAGGAAAAACAGGGACCTATGAGGTCCCTTGAATTGGGAGCATTTTAAACCTGCCGATGTTTTAAAATATTTCAGAATTTGAAACGTGCGGCTGTCATCTTGCAGCTTTCAGAAACGTCACCTGCATCGCGAACTTTTCTTGCGGTATTCAATTTGTCATTCACAAGGAGACATCTCATGAAATCGTACATGGCTTTGTTGCCTGGCTTGCTTCTCACTCTCGCCGCTTGCTCCCCTGACATTCGCTCCCATCACGCCCCGATCGTTTTGGATTCCGATTCGATTATTGGCGGAGAAGAAATTCACGAAAGAGTGAGTGATGCCGCACGCAGTGTCGTCGTCGTAGAACTCACCAATTCAAGTGGAAGCACTATGGCTTTTTGCACGGGCACATTGATCGGCACAAACACGGTTCTGACGGCAGGTCACTGCTTTGATAAAGAACATCTTCCTGGTTTGGCAGGATTTAACATCGTTTTCACAGATAAATTTTCTGCTTTTCTAAACACTGTCAAACGCAAAGGTCAGAAGTGGGCAGTTCACACTTCTTACAACAGCACCAAAAAAGAATATGACCACGACATTGCGGTGGGTTCTTTCGCGGGTTCTCTTCCGAAAGGATACCAGCCCGTGGCCTACGACACGGATGTGGAAGCAAATCACTCGGATGCAACAGTGTATGTCTATGGTTACGGAAGATCTCGCGACTACACGGGACGTAAAGGGGAAGACCCGATGGCTTACCTTGGCCAACTTCATCGCGGGGTTATGAAAATTGACTCCTTCTACAATCGTCATCCTGATCGTTATTGGACCACGATGGACGTTCCGGTCTTTATTTGCAATGGCGACTCGGGAGGTCCGCAGTTTTATCATGAAAACGGAGTGCTTAAAATCCTAGGAGTGAATTCCGCCGTCTATGGCCCAAAACTTCCGAATGGACATTCAAGCTGCAAGGGCATTGGCCAAGCAACGAAAGTGGCTCCCTTTGCTGATTGGATTCAGAAAAAACGCGCAAGTTTTTTTGTGAACTAAGATCTTTGAGTTACCACTTGATCTTCGGAAACATTTTTAAAGCATTGATACGAGTTTGTTCGCAGAGCTGTTCTTCACTGATTCCCTTCAGCTCTGCCACGAACTTCGCCGTATGCACGACGTAAGCGGGCGTGTTCTTTTTGCCCCTCATTGGGATTGGCGCTAAGAATGGAGAATCTGTTTCTACGTGGATGCGATCCAAAGGCAACATCTTCACTGTGCTACGTAAGCTATCGGCATTTTTAAATGTCACAACACCGCTGATGGAAATATTAAATCCGACATCCAACGCCTCACGGGCCAACCACTCTGTTCCCGTAAAGCAGTGAATCAGACCATTCACCTG
This sequence comes from Bdellovibrio sp. HCB-110, assembly GCF_047323225.1. Lineage (GTDB taxonomy): Bacteria > Bdellovibrionota > Bdellovibrionia > Bdellovibrionales > Bdellovibrionaceae > Bdellovibrio. Next base: position 1,116,068 of record NZ_CP178750.1, on the reverse strand, counting down.
GCCTTTGAATTCTTTTAAAATTTCAATGGTGTCTTCTTCCGCATCACGCGTGTGAATTTCCACCGGCATTTTTGTACGTTTGGCAATTTCAAGCTGCGCACGGAACGCGTCTTGCTGTTCCTTGCGCGGTGATTGGTCGTAATAATAATCAAGACCGATCTCGCCCACAGCAACGACACAAGGTTCGCTCACATGATCTTCAATAAATTTTCCGGCAGCTTCAGTATAGATTTTCCCGTCGTGAGGATGAACTCCCAATGTGCAGTACACATCAGGATAATATTTGCGCGCGATTTCAAGAACGATGGGATGATCGCCAGGCTCTGTGCCAATCGTGATGATCTTTTTCACTCCCACCGCTTTTGCATTGGCGATGGCAGCTTCAACACCTTCTTCGAGCATATTTAAATGTGCGTGAATATCAATCCATTCCATAGGGCCCATTTTACCCTAGGACAAGAGGACCTGGTACCTTTTTTAAGGACGAGACGTAATATAGAGTTCTTCAACGACCAATTGAGGGTCTCTATTGGCGCCCAAAGCTTGTTCCGCGCGCAAGGACTTCTGAATCAAATTCAAAAGAAACTCACGACTGTATTCTGCCAAAGCCTTAATAAGCGGCGCTTGATCCAAATTAACGATCTGGGTTTTCACACCTTCTTGAAGGTAAATCGCGTCCTTCATAAAACTCACCCAGTAGGAAAGCAGACGCTGACCTTGCGAGCGGTCTTTGAATTCGGTTCTCCAGATTTCATTCAAAAGAAAATCGCAGTCTTCTAAAAACAGATTGAGAATATCAATGGACTTCTGACGAAGCTCTTGCTCAGGACCATCTTGCAGTTGCGCGAGTTTTTCAAAACTTCCACCGGCGGCACGCAAAGCCCACGTCGCCGCTTTCGTTTTGCGCGCAAGATCCTCTGCCGTCAGAGGTTTAAACTGCACAATGCGGGAGCGGGAGCGAATCGTCGCCATCAAACCTGCCACACTCGGAGCAATCAAAAAGAAGAACGTTCCCGGAGGTGGCTCTTCCAGAGTTTTTAAAAGTGAATTGGCGGCTTGAGGATTCAGGCTTTGTGCTTGATCAATGATCACCACGCGATTGCCCGTCAAACTCTTGAGACTTAAGAACTCAATGACCTCACGGGCTTGTTCCATCTTGATTTGTGCGCCCGCAGGCTCAACGACTTTCAAACCTTCATGGGCTCCTTGAGAAATACGAAAACAAGAAGGACACTTCCCGCAACCGCGAGGACTTTGGGGGCAGAGCAGAGCTTGCGCCAAACCCATTGCCGTCAGTTTTTTCCCGATGCCAGTTGGTCCAACAAAAAGATACGTCTGCCCAGGCTTTCCCTGTTCAAAGGACTCCACCATCTTTTTGATGGTCTCCTGATGTCCTAAAACAAAATCCAGCATACGGGCCATATCAACAACCTACTTTAAAATATTTTTCTCAGCCAAAGCTTTGAGAAGTTGTTGAAATAAAACTTCCGGAGTTTCTTGCGCATTAAGAACAAGCCAAGCCCCCGCGTCTTCGCGAGCTTGCTTTAAGAAAGATTGACGAACTTTTTCATGGAAAGAATCTGCTTCTGATTCAATGCGATCTTCGCTTTCACCATTTTGTGCGCCACGCCCCTGACGACGACGGCGAGACTCTTCGACGGAAAGATCCAGCAAGATCGTCAGATCCGCTTTCAATCCACCTGTCGCAAAAGTATTGAGCATCACCACATCTTTTTCAGAGATATCACGCCCGCCACCTTGAAAGGCCACAGAGCTTGCAGCAAAACGATCACACAAAACCCAAACACCTTGATCTAATTTTGGACGAATCACCTGCTCGACATGTTGAGCACGGCTGGCTTCATATAACAACAACTCCGCCCGAGCCAACGGAGACGGCCCTTCCGTACGCAGAATCATATTGCGAATCTCATCTCCCAGCGGAGTTCCACCAGGTTCACGAGTACGATGAAAAGAAATCTGACGCTTCTGAAGCTCACGCTCCAAAGCCATCATCAAAGAACTCTTCCCCGAGCCATCAAGGCCCTCAAAAACCAAAAACTTCATTCCGCCCACTTTTAAGCTAAGATTTCGAATGCGCTAGTTAAAAACGGGTCCGCAAGAGCGTCTGCCCATCTTTAGGACTTTGTCAGATATTGCGCGATAGACGTCAACAAATCGCATCGCAACAAGGCGCATTGAGCCTCTGACATCGCCGATTTGTACCCTCACAAAACCCTTGACCACCGGGGAAACGGTGACACGGATCAGAGCATTGCGCTCAAAACGATTGGTGAAGGTCAATAGATCCGCCAAAGGAGGCGGAGGAAGGCCTAAACTGGAGCTTAAGCCCGCAGCAAAATAATCCGGGGAAGCCGCACTGAATCCAGGCACTGCCGGAGGATAAAATGAGCCCCCTTTCAGAGTTTCCGCGCCATTTCTGCGACCCAAAGTAATCCCCGCTTTACCCACAAGACCTAAAACAGTGATAGCGGCTTTGGTATTATCAAAATTCTCTGAGTTATGGAAAATTTCAAAGACAAAGGCGCGGGATTGTTTATTGAACGCCAAGCTAATGCCGACTTCCTCAGCACCGCCGCCACCCTTACGAAGAATTCCGGTTTCAGCAAGCAATCCGGCCGAAACACTCACGCCAAATTCATTGGAATCAATCACCAACGGAGCTTGGGACCAAAGCTTATAGTCGATACCTTTTAAAACCGCTTGAACGGCTTGATGACTGCGCTCGTTGAAAGTTCTTTGCACCGAAGCTTGAGTCTCAGTTTCTTTGCCAAAAGCTTTTTTCACTTTGATTTTTACGAAACTCAAACCATCGCCCACAAGACTTCCCGCGCCGAAAACAAACTTTGTTGAATTCAAAATACGCGCAGCACTTGAAAGAAATAACAAACGCATTTCTTGGAATTTCACTTTGCGATCTTCCGGAAGACTTTCATACGGAGCCAACGGATCTGCTTCTTCAATAGAGCCACCGCGAGCGAGAATTTGTTCTTTTACTTTTTCAGGAAGTTTTAATCCCAAAGCCGCTTTCATGGCTTCGCGATCAGGCATGGTATCAAATTCAAAAACACGACCGTCAGAGAGACGGATTTGTGTGTGCTCCTTCTGAGCCACTTGCGCTTTATCTAAAACGCTTTCAACGACTTCCATCTCAGCGGCCGGACGCTCATCCGCCCAAGACCACGTCAAGGGACTTAAAACCACGAATGTCAGCAACAGCAAGCGCAACGTATTTTTCATATGAAAGCTCAAAACTGCAAAGAGAAGACCTGCCAATCCGAGGCCTAAGTGCATGATATTACGAATAAAACATGTATAAGAATTTGACACTGAGACAGTCCTTGGGAACAGGGTTCGCTGTGAGTTCTGCCATAGAGGGCATTATATTCTCGTAGTTTTTAAAATGTTCGGCTGGGGTCGATTGGACAATAAAACCCGATGCGGTCACGATCAGGGCCATGGAAACACATCAATCATTTATCAAAATATTTTTCGCGTCTTATGTGGCAGTGCAATTGATGGCCTGTGCGCCAGAAGATCCTGACTTGCAAGAACAAGATCTTCTCGACACTTCTTCGCAGACGGACACATCGGAGGACGAACTCGAAGCTTTTGCAGAAACTCCATCCCATTTCGATTTACAAGAGGAAGTTGCCAAATACAAAGAGCGCTTTAAGGTCACAGACACCCATAGCAAAATCATCGACAATCGCGGTCGAGGTCCTCGTTCGCTCTATGGCACACGCAACGTTCGTGTCGTCTTGCACGGAGTGATGTATCGAGGTGGCGCTAATAACAGATACTTCCACAAACGCCGCTCCAATATAAATCCTCTCCCCACGGAAGGCTTAAAAAATTTGTGCAAGAATGATTTTTCCACGGCGATTTATTTGTATTCAGAAAATTACTGGAAGGCTCCGCGGGCCGTGAGCTGTCGCAATACTCTGGATGAGAAATCATTAAAGTATAAACAATACGCCGCAGCCGGAGAGAATAAGAAAATTCTCAATCTGATTTACTTGCGCATCAAAGGGCGTCTGGATGGTCCTGTCTACACTCACTGTTGGAATGGCTGGCACTCTTCCGGTTTGATAGCCGCAATGGCGTTAAAACAATTTTGCGGATGGAACAACTCCCGTGCGGAAGCTTATTGGCGTAAAAACACGGATGGAAATTCTCACGGTTACACGCGACTGCGCAAAAGACTTCGAGATTTTAAGCCTTATGCTGAATACAAAATCAGCTCGAAAGAAAAGGCTCTTATTTGCCCGGCAGAATAAAATTCATGTTGCCTCCTCTTTGAAACTCCAGTTAGAAAAGTGTATGCATACACTTAAATTACTTTGCTTGAGTTTCATCGTTAGCTTTTCTTCACTCAATGTTCTCGCCGAGGACAGCGCTCCGACAACACCTCATCCCCAAGAGGAAACTGAGAAAAAGCCTTTAAAAGAAATCGAAGATCTTGCCAAAGAATCTTGGGCCAGTTTGAGTCAATCAAGACAACGTCGTGAGGAAACGAAATACTTTGCGTATCTTAATTACGCCCCTCTGGATTTAGTCATTCCTGGAAAAATTGGCGCAACCTTGGGATTAAATCTGGATGCCGATAAATCTTGGGAGTTGGAATACTTGCGTGGCAGTTTTTCTGTCCCTGTTTTCATTGCCGATCTTGGCAGTATCACAGAACAAAGAATTTCTCTGACGAAGCGCAGTTTCTTTGGCAGCAACAGTTTGAATGTTCACTATGGCGTGAGTTTCTTTTCTCTCGACGTTCATTTGGGTGACGACTTCATCAACAACATGAGCGGCCACTATCCTTCAGCGGAGGTTGTGGGACTTGAAGCTTGGGGATTTAATTTGGGCATTGGCAATCGCTGGACCATTAAAAAGAACATCACGTTCGGCGTCGATTGGGTGTCATGGTCGCAGCCTGTTTATCTTTCTAAGAAAGACGATGACTATCTTAACTATGCAACGAGTGAAGATTACAAAGACGACGTCGATACGGCACTCACGATTGCCTCTTATCTTCCGCGCATCACTGTCTTAAAACTTCAATTTGGAATGATGTTTTAGGGGTTATCTAAAATCCACTTGTCAGAGCTTTTGGAAAACTTAAGAACCGTTAAAGGTTGTTTTTCAGGCTCTGATTTTTGGCCTGTTTGTTGCGCCACTAAACTGACAGCCTCACTAAAATTAAAACGACGACTTTTTGAAGCATCGACTTTGGAAGCGATTCCCAAAAGGGTGCGACGCAGTTTTGTCGGATACGTCGTCACGACCACAGAAACTGTCGCGAGTTTTTCTCCTTGAAACTTCACCTCTTCCACTTCGACTTCAGAACGATTGTGAATAAACTCTCCGTAGGCCTGACGAAGCCATTCCGAGTTTCCTAAACTTTCCTCGCCTTCTTTTTGGATGATCTCATTGAACTTGGCTGTTCCGACCTCTATTGCTTGTTTTTTAAGCATTCCTTCATCCGAAGTGCAGGCTGTGAGAGTCAGGCAAAGAGCGCTGGTGAGTATAAGAGCATGTAGTTTCATAGTTCTTTAGTTTATAGGCGGTTTTGTGTTTGAAAAGGCCAGCTTTCAACATATTGCGTCAATCATAGAGAATTCAGGCACTTTGGGATGGACGAAGCCCCCTGTTTGTCCCTATATTCAGGGGTCTTTGGGAGATATTAGAAAATGACAACTTTCATCGGAATTCTGCATATCATCGTTGCTCTTGTTTTGATCGTACTTGTATTGATCCAAGACTCTAAAAGCGATGGCGCATTGGGCATGGGCGGATCTAGCGGTTCTAACTCTTTGTTGGGTGCTACAGGCGCGCAATCTTTGGCTGGTAAAATGACTGTGTGGGCAGCCATCATCTTCGCAGTAAGCTGTCTGACTTTGTCAGTTATGACTTCTTCTAAAACAAAATCAGTTGTTGATACTTTGCCTTTGCCAACGGCTCCGGCGACAGCTCCAGCAACAACTCCTGCGGCTGATGCAACTGCAGCAGCGGCAACAGCAGCTCCTACTGAAGCAGCAACCCCAGCGGCTTCTCCTGCAGCAACAGCGACTCCTGCTACTAAGTAATTTTAGTACATCTTCGCTCGGTTCTTCGCTATAGTTTTCCTATGGCGAAGAACAACTGGTTGATCTCATCTCTGATAGTCGTGGGCATTTTTAGCGTAGCCCTTTCTCTTTTCATCGCAACACAAACTGAAAAACAAAAACCAGGCGCCCGCCCCTTGGCTCGTCTCGAATTGAATTTGGGCAAAGTCTTTGTTCTGCGTAACAACCTCACACAAAAAGAAACTCTCACTCGCCGGGCCACTTTGTTTGCTCTGGATTCCGTTGAAACCAGTGTCGACGGCGACGCCACGATGGAATTTGATTCTGCTTACCGCATTCGCATTCAAGAAAATTCTTTGATCACGTTAGACGAAGAGAACGATCGCATTGTTTTGATTATCAAACGCGGCGACCTGCAAGTGGAAAACTTCGGGCGCGAAGGCAGCGTCTTTATCTCTCGCGATGGCGTGAGATGGAGTGCCACGGACTACGAGATGAATTATAAAAAACAAGCGCCCGCGGAAACTCTTCCGGACTTAGCACCGACAGAGGGGACAACACCTCCCCCGGCAAATCTTTCCGAAGGTCTGACGTCAGAGTTTATTCAAGACACTTTGAAAACTCATCGCGGTTCGTTCTTTAAGTGCTATACACAACTTCTGCAAAAAACTCCAGGCGTTGTGGGCCAAGCTTCGATCAGCTTCACGATTGAACGCACTGGAAAAATCACGCAAGCTGAAATCGCTTCTTCCAGTATCAACGATGCCACATTTAAAAAATGTCTGATTGATGCCACAAAAAGAGTCGAATTCAAATCCTTCGGCGGCGACCCTATTTCTACGGTCTTCCCCCTTCGCTTTGAATAGTTTCAAAAAACATATTGTCCGGTGATTTTTCAGACCGGACTCCACACCATTTACTTTTAGCCCCTATGAGGGGTTTAAATTGCATAGATCTTCTTCTCACTCGTTTTTATTTGACAATGTCCCAAAAATGGGACATAAGCGAATTTCCTAAGGGATCTCGAAAATGAAGAAGACAACTAAGAAACAAAATATAAAAGCTATTCGTTCTTCGAAGGAACTTGCGCAGGCTCTCGACATTACTTCTCATATCGACCAAGCACTTATGATTTATAAAACGGAACTTTCTTCCTTAGCCGTTAAATCCATCGAAAATTCGGGTTTATCAGTAAATGAAATCGTTGAACGCTCAGGAGTCGCCCGCTCCAAAGTTTCCGCCATTAAAAATGGAGCCTTAGCTGGAATTTCTCTGGAACTATTTTTCAAGGTCATCATGGGATGCGGAAAACGCATCACCATCAAGGCCGCTTAGAAGGTTAAAGGCTGTTCAAAAAGGTTCAGCCGCACAAAAATGCTTTGGCATTTTTGTGGCGCAGCCCACGCGGAGGGGCTTATCTGCAACGGAGGCGTACTTTAAGTACGTCGGAGTGAAAGATAAGACCCGACAACGCAGTCGGATGGGCCTTTTTCAACAGCCTGTTAGCGGTAGTCGTGGAGGTAGTCGATGCGGTCTGGAATCCACGGTTCGTGAACGCCTTCCATTTCAAAGACTCTTCCGTCTTCCACTGTTTTTTCTTTCAGTGGCGGCATGGAGGGTTCATAGGAAGGATGCAAAAGTCCTTTTTCGATAAAGAAAGCTTTGACGTCAATGAAAGCTCTTTCACCCAAGACACCACGACGGATGAATTCATCAAAGCTCTTCATCAATTCTTCGGGAGTGTAACCGTAGTTATAAACCATGTCCTGAATCACGGCGTAGATGCCTTCGAGTCCCAAGCGATGATCTTGGAAAAGATCCAGAGCCACTTGGAACGTGTTGTACGTCGCTAAAGTTCTACGCCCGAATTTCAAATAATAATCGGGATCCGTGTCGGTTGCGAGATTGATATAGATTTTTTCAACCGGATCATTCTCAGGAATATTCGCTTGAAGTTCCAGGATGGTATTGACTTGCTCGCCTGTGACATTCAACTTTTCAAGTGTCGTGCGAATATCGTGAGCGCCCAAACGACGTGAACAGATATCAGAATACAAGTTGTAGATGATCGCGTCTGTTTCGCTGTCATCTCCCCAGCAGATCTGCCGAACGTTATCGCCCAAGCGAGTGCGGAGCTGCAATAAAGCTTGCAACTTATATCCCACTTGCTTCGTCAAACGCCAGAAACGGCCGGGACGTAAGTTCGCCAAATTATCTTTATAGAAACAACCAAAGGGACGAATGTTATCCAGCGCGAATTTTTCTGAAATTCTTTCTTCCATTTGTGGCGGAGACGCCGAGATAAAATAAATCGGGAAATACATGTAACCTTTTTGCTGCTTGCGGTACTCCGACAAGGACTGCATCAAGGTGTTGGTGCCTGGAATATTTTTTTTATTGAGGGCGCGCTCAAGAACCGTGGTCATCAAACCGCTTAAAGAATCAATGGTCGTATCCAAATACGTTTTATCGATGTCCCAGATAAAGACTTCGTCGTGACTTTTCTCCATGCCTTCAGAAACATAGCGGAAGAAAACCACATCACCATTCATTTCACTGCGATCGCGCCAATCAGCCATACACTAGAGTGTGTCAGCCTTCAGAGGATTCGTCAAAAACAACCCGACCCTGGAGCGGGCTCTGCCATTTGGCGGCAACGAACCTGGGCGCTGGAACACTTCACACGAAGATGGAAGTGATTATAATGATCGACATCCGGGATCAAACGTCGAAGCGTCTCGTAAGCAAGACCTTCGTTTTTCCCTTTGTGCAATTCTCCATTCTTAATGGCCAATTCACACAAAGATTTTTTGAGGACCTTATGGATAAAGATTCGGTCAATAAGCTGAGTTTGAACCACATTTTTATAAAGCTTCCATTGCTGCTCTAGCATCCAATTGGCGTGGGGTTTATCAACCGCAATGGCAGAAGCAAAGAAACCTTGGAAAGATTTGTTATTAAAATAGTAAGCCACGTCCGCATCCAAACCATTCTGATGGGATTTATGAGATCCGAGCTTCCCACCTTTCTCACGAGAAAGGTCGCCTACAGACAATTGATAGCCCGGCATATCTTGTTTTGTGAGTTTGCCCATTTGCGAAATGATGTAAGCCAGCTCATTTGTTGCAAAATGAGTTAAACGCGCCGGACGGATGATGTGGAATCCCGCCGGTTGATTGTTTTGCTCATACTTCAACATATTCGCCGCATTCTCAAGACGGCCGCCATTCACAGGACCAATTGCCTGACTCACCTTTTGGATTTGAGGTTTCGCAGGAGTCTCTGACTTTGGTTCTTCTTTTTTAGGTTCTTCCTTTTTGGGCTCTTCGCGCTTGGGTTCCTCACGCTTAGGCTCTTCTTTTTTGGGTTCCTCTTTTTTCGGCTCGTCCTTTTTAGGTTCATCCTTTTTAGGTTCATCCTTTTTAGGAGGAGTTTCCGTTTTAGGCTCCTGCTTTGGATCTTCCTTCTTCGGCTCTTCTTTTTTTGGTTCTTCTTGGGGTGCAACTTCTAAAAGAGTCTCAATATCTTCTTTGATACTTCCGACGTATTGCCCCGGCTCGCCTTCCACTTCATCGGCGCCACCTTCGGATTCAAGGTCGTCTTCTTCCTCTGCAGGAGTTTCTTCTTTTTTATCAGAGTCTGGCTTTTTTTCTTCGTCTTTTAACTCTTGGTGCGATTCGATCTGGTGATGATAGACCACGCCTTCCGAATAAATATAGATATCGATAAACGAAGAGTGACAAGTGCCTTGCTCACTTAAGCAGGTGGCTTTGGCAGCTACTTGCACAGTATCTGTGCGCGGGTGATCTCTGCGATGATTTTGTAGATTGATAAAACCGTCAGAGCTAAGAACACCTGAAAGATCGATAGGACGACTGTCGACAGCACCGCCCTTGGTAGAAAGAAACTCAATCTTTCCACGCAGGCTCATAGATTTTGTTTGCGGATCAAAGTTCACACTCATGTCTTGAACACGAGTAGCACCACGGGCAATACGATAACCCTCTTCATTCACGATCACAGGTTTTGCGGGTTCGTAAGTTGTTTTGGCAACAGAACCCTCATCACGAGAGTCCGGCGCACAAGCACCGAGGATTGTGAAAGAAATTATAATACTAAGGGTTCTAAGGAAGCTCTTCATCCTGAGCCTCCTCTTGCAGAAACTGTGCTTTCTAATCTGCAATAAAAGCGCTTTGACTAGCGGGTGGCTGTCGAAGTTTTAGATAGGTACGACAAGAATTGTTCCCGCAGCTCGCCGTTGCGAACTTCATAGAGATCTCCGTGATGCCCACCGGGAATGACCCAAATCTCTTTAGGGCTTTTCGCCTCCGCAAACATGTGCTCGGTGTTTTTAAGCTCCACCGCCTTATCCTCGTTGCCATGAATAAAAAGCAACGGGATGGGCGAGAGTTCTTCAATCGATTTTGGAGCATACTCATCACTGATCACAAGATACGTGATCGGTTGAAAGGCCCAGGTCCACCATTGACGGCTGAGAACATTTCGCGCCATGCGTTTGTATGAAGAAAAACTCGCTTCAATCACAATATTGCGAATGGGAATCTTGGTTTTGATTTCTTCCGCTGTTCGCAAAGCCACAGCTCCACCCAAACTATGACCATAAATAATCAAAGGACGATTGTCTTTTTTTAAGTGCAACCATTCTGCGGCGGCGATCCCTGCTTCCACGGTGCCCTCAGCCGTGGGCTTCCCTGTCGAGAGTCCGTAACCGGGATAATCGAAAATAAAGTAGTTGTAACCCTGACCTGGCAGCCAATGAAACATCAGAAAATGTGACGTCAAATTTTCAGCGTTGCCGTGAAAGAAAAGAAGAGTTCCTTTGCTCTTCTCTTGCGTTGTCGCCGCAAAATACCAGCCGTGAATTTTGTTGCCACTTTGGGTCTCTAAAAAAATATCCTCCGGCTGCATTTTTATTTTTGCGGGATCGAAAAGTCTGTCTTTCAACGGGAAATAGAAAAAGGACTGACACCCCGTCAAAGCCAACAACGCAATGCATTTCAAAAAGGTACGGCGTACCTTCAAAAACTTTGTCATACTGGGATCATGAAACGGTTTGAGCATCAATGGCAAGATTTTAAGTGGATCGACTGCGAAGCTCCTTCGCAAGAGGATCTTTTAAAACTCGCTGAGGAATTTCCGATTCCTTTGCAAGCACTCTCGACGTGCCTTGATCCAGAACATCTTCCCAAGTGTGAATTTTTAGAAAAAGTTCTCTTTGTCATCCTTCGCCATCAAGATCCCCAAGCAAAACCTAAAGCGGGAACGATGCAAGAACTGACAACGAAGCTGATTTTCTTTGTCGGGAAGGACTTTGTTCTTACTATTCATCGCGTGCCTCTTCCTTGCACCACGGACAAAAGGGACAAAGCTCAGTTTGAGAAAATGTCGCAAGTTTCATTTGTAAAAGGCTTGTTTCTGCAAACGTTGCGCAGCTTTGATGCGCCCCTGGACGAACTCGACGCCAGAACCGACGTAATTGAACAACGCGTTTTCACTTTAAAACGTCGAAGCATTCTGCGCGAAGGCTATATGATAAAAAGAAAAGTTTCTTCTTATCGTAAAGTCTTTAAGTTCACTTCGGACATCATCACGAAAATTCCGACGGAAGTGGAATTGTCGTTGCGCGATCTTTCGCAAGTCCGTGAGCCTTTGGACAAACACATTTTTTATGCCGATGACATGCAAGAGGAGATCACGGGTCTTTTGAATTTGCATCTGTCGTTGATGTCGCAAAAAACCAATGAGGCTTCTTACCGCACCAATGAAGTCATGCGCGTTTTAACCGTGTTCTCGATTTTCTTTTTACCTTTGAATTTCATCGCCGGTATTTACGGCATGAACTTCGAATACATGCCCGAGCTGAAATCTCCCTATGGGTACTATATGACCTTAGGGGTGATGGTTTTGGTTGTACTCAGCATCACCTACTGGATTGCGAAAAAAGGCTGGCTCAGAAAAGACGAAATCTAAGTGTGAGCTCGCGCCTGCACGAAGGAATAATAGAAAACGGCGTTGGGATCGTTAGCGACCTTGGCCATTTCTTCTTTCATTCCCTGCACGATATCTTCCGAGACGCATTTTGCCGCAATCAATTGATCGCTGGCACTTAAAAGCAATTCCGTCCAATACTCGATACAATCTTTGCGCGCTTGTGGAGAGCGATTGTCCAAAAACCATGTCTTCACTTCAGTTTGAATATCGCGATAACCCAATTGCAAAAGGAAGTTTCCAAGTTTCGCGCCCACAAACGGATCACCATTTTGTTCCAGTTGATATTCGTTAAAGGCCATCCAATACTTCCACACATTCGGAGAGTACGGATCAAGGAAGAAAGAGGCATTCATCACTTCCGTCACGTAAACCACAGAACCAGGGCGCAAGACACGACGAACTTCAGAAAGCACACGAATCGGATCTGGCACGTGCTCCAGAATCCAACATAGGAAAGCGCCATCAAAAGAGTTTGCTGAAAACTCCATCGCGGTCGCATCCATCTCTTTGAGTTCGAAACGTTTCTCGGCTCCAGGCAAGCCGGACAGACGTTGTTTTGCGGCTTGCAATTGTTTTGTACTGCGATCAATGCCCGTTAATTTTAAATCCGGAAAACGACGCAAAATAATTTCACTTTGTGCACCTACACCACAACCGACTTCAAGCAAGTCTTTGACTGAAGACAAATTGATATTTTGATAAACCGTGTACTCGCCAAAACGCGCCTGCTTACGAAGACGGTCTTGTTCGTCTTTTGAAAAACCGTGAAGATAAGGGAAATCTGTCGTCTGTGACATCACTAGACTCCTTGAAAAAAGGAACTCGTACGCTGTAACATTAATTTTAGCAAGGCGCGAGGAGGAAGCCGTACATTGTACGGCGACGACGAAGCAACGTAGATAAAATTAATGTTACAGCGTACTAGTAATAATTAAACAACTGCAGGGCCGCTTCCTCAAGAAATCTCTCGTTGCGATACAGCGCTCTCACGCCCCACGTCTTTGAAAAACTCCATTGGGTCTCGATTTGGCTACGAAAATAGTCTTTCTGATCCCATGCTGAGTCGCGACGATAAAGGACGCTGCCCTGCCACAACCATTCTGCGTTAACACGATAATGAACTTCGACAAGAGGTCCCGCCCCTGCCCACACTTTGTTGTCATACAAAGTAGGACCATAGTGAACCTCACCTTGGAGCTGTGTGCTTACATCAAAAGGACCTTTTTCAAATGTCCAACCGTACCCCAGACGGACAATTCCTTCGTGAGTTGGCAAAAAGTTTTCGTTGCGCGTACGCTCAACACCCAGTTTGAAACGCCAAGATTTTTCAGGGATCAAAGAACTCCAAGGACTTGCCGAGATCAACTCAAAGGCCGCGAAGTTTTCTAACTCAATTTTTTTCTCGTCCTGATCTGAATACGAAGACCCATAGGAAAATCCCAAATCAAAAAATGTGATTTGCGAATAAGACGGATAACCCCATGCCGGGTCCAAACGATCATGAAGAGCAAAACGATGAGTTAAAAGCGCATAATCACCACCGACGGTGTCACGCAGATAACCAACACCCCAACGCCCCGAGGGATGCGCCAAATGAGGGCGTTCCTCCGGTGGAGGGTCTATCACGATTTTTTCTGCATTCACTGCGATCTCACTGCGCTTGGCAAGAACACGCATTTTAAGTTGGAACTCTCGCCCCGCCTCTTGCACCTCTTTGGAATATCGGAAATCAATGAAGTCGATGTAAGCGTCTAAGATTTTTGCTTGAGATTCTGGAGTTCTTTTTTTGAACGACTCTGAATAAACGATTTCGTCTTGTTTGGCGATTTGCTCAACAAGTTCATCCAACTCTTCGTGCTCGTCTTTGTTTAAAAGTTTTTGGCGCTCAAAGAAAACCTGACGAATGGACGGACGGTATTTATAACTTTTTACAAGGTCCGTTTTATTCCACATCACACGAACTGTGTCGGCAGGAATCACGTACTGATCTAGTTTTGAAAGAATATCGACCGAGGCGTCTGCCGCTTCCAAAATCGAAAGCATGTGATAAGAGCAGTTCTCCGTCAAATACCAGTAATCAATCTGCGTGGGTCCTAGTTCCCACACATGGGCAATCAGCATATCAACGGCTGCGGGTCCTAATTTTAATTCATACTCCCACAAGTCCCGCGACTCGGCGTTGTTGTACTCGCGCACTTTGTAGTAGTAAGGAATTGAGCGGAACTGTCCTGGGAACATTCCGAAGAGACCTTTAAAGCCATACAAGAATGCGTTGTTGGTATTCGCTTCGGCGGCGTAATTTAAACCATAATCCAAAAGCTCGTGACGTTGACCATCTTTCGCAGAGGGAGCTTTGTTGATTCTTAGAAACGTATGACCAAATGCCGAGGAAGGATTATTCAAATAGTAGCTCGAGAAAACCAAAGAAACTGATTCACCTTTAAGGCCCTGATAAAAAGCCTCAAAACGGTCGCAGCGCACATCCAGCCAATGGATTTTCGTGTCCTTCAGTTTGTCCTTGAGCCACTTGTAGCGTGCAGGAAAGCGGCATTGCGCGTGCTCATTAGGATCTTCACCCTTTTCCTGAAAAAATGCCGTGATCGTCGCGTTCAATTCCGCATGAGGATCTTTTTTTCCGTTGGGAGCAAAGAAGAACTTGGGACTATCAATCTGACTTTCGCGAATTTGGAAAAAATCTTTTTCAAAGTGCAAAAGCTTCAGCCACTGACGATCCTGGGAAAGCTTTTGAGATTCCGCAACCATAATGGCTTGAGAAGCTCCGCCCTCAAGTCCGATGGCTGCAAATGAAGAAACTGAACTGAACGCTATAATTCCAAGTAGTAAGGCACGCATAGAAACATCTTTGAGTTTCTCACGGGAACAATCAAGGATTTACACCGAGGGCAGGAGCCCTCAACAAAAAAATCCCAGGAGGGGATTTTTTCGCGACAGCCCCGTCAGGGGTTGAGGGCAGGAGCCCTCAACAAAAGAAAAACGCAGTGGTTTTGCCACTGCGTTTTAAAGGTTCCTCACAAAGGAGAACTAAATACTAAGCACCACAAACGTTGTTAGCTGTAACAACTTGGTTGATGTTAGCTTCGATAGCTGCTGGTTGCATGTTAGTTTCTACGAAGATTTTGTTGTAGTTCTTTTTCAAAGTAGAACCCATAGCTTGAGAGTCACAACCCATCAAGTTAGCAAGACCTGCCAAAGTTTCACCTTGTCCACGAGCTGCGTCGTTAGCCAAAGCAACTTTGTTCACTTCGATGAATGCAGGAACTTCTTTACCAGATTTGAAGATACCATCTTGTTGGCAATTCAAAGTACCAGTAGAGATACCAAAAGTTTGGTTACCAGAAGTACCGTTTGTTGTTGCAGCAAGAACTTGATTGCCATCAGCACCCATAACTACTGAACCCAAACCGCAACCTGCAGAAGAATAACCTTGTCCAGAAACTTGAGACAAAAGACCCTTCTTTTGAGCGTGTGCTACACCAGATACCAACAATGCTACTACTACGATTTTAGCCAAATTCACAAAAACCTCCGTGTGTGATTGGTTAGTTATGCAAAATTGTGGAATGTCTTGGGACAGGAAGCAAAACAAAAATTGATTGTGCAGCAAATGGTCAGGGCATGAACGCAAAGAGAACCTAGACCTGTTGACAAAAAACAACAAGTGTGGGAGTCTAGTTTCAGGGTTGTTCGAAGCCGCCCTTTACCGCCAAAGAGAATCTCACTTCTATTTTTTTTACAGACATACATAATACTCTTATGACTTTCCTGCGGTAGATGGTCGAAAAACTAAGGGTGTTCCATGACCAGATCAAGAATTGAGTCGTTAAAGACTCGCGCCAAACTTCTTCAAAAATCCAAAGCGAAAAATGGCGAACAAATCCAACTCAAAGATGCGCTTAATAAAATTGCCAACCTCAGTGGCTTTGAAAATTGGCGTGAGCTCAAACACACTCTCGAAGTGAATGATCTCCTGATCAATCCCCGAGGGCGAGGACCGCAGACGTTGCCATGGTTTAAATCCTACGCAGAGGCCTTGGCCTTTCGCGATGAAAGCAACGGCATTCTGGTTCCTTATCAAAAAGATTTCTTCGTGGCCGATGAAGATTATCTGAAAGCTTTGAATTTAGATGCTCAAGATCCGGATCTTCTTAAGGTCGGAAGAAACTGGGCAGAACCGAAAGACAAAGCTGCTTGGGAAAGATTGCTTCAGCGAATGACGAAAGAATCTTAAAAGCCGTCCCATTTTATTGAAGACTTGGGGAATTCCACCCAGTCTTCATTTTTGGGAAAGCCTTCAGGACGAGATTCGGTTTGACCTTTAGATTGAAGAAACGCCGTCAAAGCGCAGATGAAAGCTTCAAAGGCATGGCTGTTCTCGATCATCAACTTCACATCTTGATCATAGACGAAAGCGACGTTGTGAGTGCTCAGAGCCTGTAAAACTTCGCGACGACTTTCATCGCCACCAATGGAGTGCTTATGAAAACGCAGATGGCTTTTCATCACATTAAGGGAACGCCCGACTCTCCACACAGAAAGTTTCGGGAAAACCTCGATACAAGGAATATTCAAACGGCGCTTAATGAACATCGCCCTTGCCAATAGCGGAGCAACGTTGGCACCCATGGCGTGTTGTAAAATAAACGGTTCTTCAAGTTCCGACGACAAATACATCTCCACACAACGTTGCGTGTAAGGCGTAAAAAGCTTTCTTGGCTTTTTCTTTTTATGCAGCTTGCGAGTGTATTCCCACATCCACAGAACATGGGGTTCTTTACAAGCTTCAATGCCCGGGCAACCTTTTTTGCAAACCAGGCAATTGGGCGGACGAAAAGGCACATCAAAGGCGATGGTATCAATATCGTTGTGATACTGCTCAATGATCTCGTGAATCTTAAAATCCGCGGAATGAACCTCATCGCTTTTGATTTTTTCTACCAAGCGCGAAAGAAAGACTTTTTTATGTTTGGGATAGTATTCAAGAACGGCGACACAAGCTTTATCTGTTTTGCCGCCACCTAAGGAGATTCCGATAAAACGATGCACTTCACCGGCATGAGACGACTCCACCGCAGTTTTTTTAGGAACTGCGGTTTTCTTCGTCGTTTTCTTTACAGCGGATCGACGGGTTTTGCGTCCATCACTTGAAAGCCGGCTTTTTGGCATGCGTTTGCGACTCCCTCGCGTTTATCTGGAGGACACCACACCAAGACACAGCCACCGCCTCCAGCTCCACAAATTTTAACAGCCTCAGCCCCATTCTGCAAAGAGACTTCCGCAAGCTTGTAAATCTCAGGACTTGAAAACTCAGGAGCTAAACGTACACGGGACTCAAATTCACGTTTAAAAAGTGTGCCAAGATCTTTCCAGTTTCCGGCACGGATGGCATGTTCCGTTTCAATAGCAATAACCTTGAGGTCACGAAGGGCTTTTAAAGTGGTCGCGTCTTTAATGACAGAGTCTTTCATCACTTCAAAGTTATTCAAACCTGAATGATGAGCTTTGCCAGTATAGACAAGCATAAACTTTTCAGCGAGCGGTGTGTTTTCCACTCTCATCACTTCCTGCTGAACCCCATCATAACCATAACGTAAAATGTTAAGACCACCGGAAGCTGCTGGATAATAATCCTGAGTCCCTGTCGGTGTATTTAAAATTTCCGCCTCAATGTTGTGGGCCACATGAACCATGTGATGAATGTCTTTGAACGGGCGACCACAAAATTGCGAGAACGCTTTCATCAAACTGATTGTCAAACTCGAGCTGCCACCTAGACCTCCGCCCACGGGACTGTCAGAGAATGTTCTGAGCGTGAATCCTTTTTGCGGCATCCAATATCGAAGCTGCGTTTGCAACAAAATCATTTTGGGATCTGGGTCCGATAAAGCATCGACCAAGTTTGTATAAGCTTTTCTAATTTTTAGATCTGCGGATTCCAGAACAATCGTGGTGTCATCGTGAGGGGTCAGCTCTGCCGTTGTATAAATACTGATGGCGACGTTGACCGTGGAAGCTCCGTTAATAAACAAATAAAGAGGCCATAAATCAAGAGTGCCTCCTGCCAAATCCACACGCGTGGGCGACTTAACAACAATCTTTTGCATTACTTTTTATCTTTCTGATCTTTTTGAGGAGGCTGTTCTTTGAGATCTTCCACCGTCATATTAATAAATCTATCCAATGCTCCCGCTTCCATTTTCAACTGGAACTGGGGTTCTGAGACGTTCGCAAAAATCATTTTATCTTTGGCTTGTCCCACTTCGGCTTTCCATTTTTTATCGGCCAAAGTTAAATCCATGGTGAAAAGAGTCGTAAGACCTACGGACTTGGAATTGCCTTCCAGAATTTCAGAAGCCCGGGCATCCGCAATCGCCGTAAGAACCTCACGAACTTTGTTTTGATCCAGCTTGATGTCTTTCTTCGCTGAAACAATCCACTGACCATCGAGGCGCTTAATTTCTAAAAGCCCTTTGGCATTCTTCAGTTTGATCTCGTCAACACTGGCAATTTTATTGCGCAGGAAACGGCGGTCTCTGAAATCCAAAACCGTTTTATTGGCGCGTGTTTGCCAAACGGAATTCACGACAAGGACTTTGTTTTCTTTGTCTCTTCTGGCAAAAACGTTTTCTTCAAAATTGCGTTTTTCAGAAACTTCAAAAACATTCTGAGTGTTTGCTGAAGTTTTAAAAATGATCGTGGCAAGAGGTTTATCCAAACCGTACATCGCCCAATCAATACCTTCCCCTTCTTTGGCCACTTCAATGACTCTTTCAGGAACGGTGTTCTTTACAAAATCATCAACAACCGAGCTATCAGCAAGATCTTTTATCGGAGCCGTCAATTCCCAGCCATCCACCGTACGATCCAGAACAATGGTGCTGGCACCTTTTTGAACTTCGACGTGATTGACCTGTTCGAAGTTCACTGTCAAAAGACGAACTTCTTCCATGGTCTTCTCTTCTTTTTTCTTGTCTTGTTGAAAGTCATAGAAGGCGTAACCGCCGAAAAGAAGTAAACACAAGACAAGAATGGTTCGTCCTTTGAGTTTCATTAGGCATTTCTCCTTCTTAACCAAAGACCAATACTAGTTCCCAAAAGCAGGATAGGCAGAGGAATGATGAATGCAAACAAGAAAACGGCAAACTTGGTTTCTGTCATAAGCATTTGCGTCGCTTGCGGTTCCTTCGGCGTAATGCTGATAAGACTCTCTTCCTTGGCTAAAGCCGCGATGGAATTAAGAACCAAATCACGATTCAAGTTTTGGTAAAGCATTTGATTGGTCATGAAATCCACGTCGCCAGCGATGATCGCAGCAAACGCCTTGGCTTTTTCATCACTGCCTGGCCAACGACCTGTCACTTCATCCATCAAGACGTACGTTCCCTCAACACCCTCACCACGAATTTGCATACTGTTATTAGCAACCGCATTCGGAGTGGTTTTAACAATCTCATCCACAACAAGGCCTTCCGGAACTTGAGCTTTCTTAAGGCCTTGAGGGAATCGGAACAACGTCACTTCGCTGCGACCAAAACCTTTTGTGATCTTGTTAGATTCAGAGAAAACCGCACCCATCGTCGGACCTTGATTGATCCCGCGCCCCATCACCGTATCAACAACGTTCAGCACATAGTTGTTTTCAAACTGCACACCCAACTTGCTAACAAGCTTCTCAAGACCTGCTGTGTTCTGAGATTCAATAGCCAAGAAAAGACTGCCGCCATTTTTAAGATAATTTTCAAGAGCCGCGATTTCAAAATCTTGGAAACCTTGAATCGGACCTGCGATCACAATCACATCGGCATCTTCAGGAATTTTCGCATTTTGAATCAACGGCAACTCTTTGACCGTGTAGCGGTTGTTTTCAAGCATGAGCTTCAAAGAACCCAAGCCCAAGCCTTCACGGTTGTCGTTCAAGTTCTTTTCACCATGACCCACTGTGAAGTAGATCGTTTTATTTTGTTCACGAGTCACCTTCACCAAAGCACTTGTGAATTCTTGTTCGTCAATGCGTTCGATACGATTGCGGCGGCCCTTGTAATCCAAGAACACGACACCGCTCCCCTTATCCACGCCATACTCTTTGGCAAGATCAGGGCGTTCATTGACTTCAACAAAGTCCAACTGCACTTTCGGGCTTTGATCTTGATACTTCTTGATCAGTTCACGGAACAGACGACGATTCTCTTCGTTGCCTTCAACGCCCTTTTTATAAAAGAACAGAACCTTCAGGTCCGAATCCAAAGCCTTGATCAACTTCACGGACTGATCCGATAAAGTGTTCGTCTGAGCTGTTGAGAAATCCCACGTCTTGTAGTGCTTAACACCCAAGTAGTTCACGATCGTCAGAACCGCCAGCAAGAGGAGGATCAAAACTCCCATGCTCATTCCTTCTTTCGTCGTCTTCATCGTGAAGAACTCTTTAAAGAACGCGCGATCCTTAGCCAGGCCCAAACCTAAGAAAAAAACCGCCAAGCCCAAAGCCACCCAGCAAAAAGGCACCCATTCACCCAAGAGGTAACGAGTGATGGACATGGACACAAGTGAAATACCGGCAAATAAAAATGAAATTTTACCTAACTTACTCATACTTATCTCCAACGTGAGGATTCAACGACACGCTCTGCAAGGAAACAGAACAATACAATAACGCTGAGGAAGAAAATCAATCCATTGGTGCGAAGAGTTCCTTCTACCAATGTCGAAAGATGCGAACTTAGTGAAACGTGTTCGAAAATCTTACGGGCTCTTTCGCCGTCCACGACTTCCGCACCGATCCCGATAAACCAGATCGACAGGTTGAACATCACAGAGATGATGTAAGCTGCGATACTGTTTTCTGTCAGCGACGAAGCAAAAAGATTCATCGCTGTGTAAACACCGCCCACCAGGAAAATTCCAAAGAACGCGATGAAAAGGGGCGCCCAGTTCACTGTCGCAATAGTCGATGTGGCCAAGGGATAAAGAAGCGCCAAAATGACGATGCCCAAAACCGCTCCGAGAGCCGCAAAATATTTTCCCAGGACAATCTGCAAAGACGTCACTGGCGAAGTCAAAAGCAGATCAAAAGTGCGAAGTTTCTTTTCTTCTGCGAAAAGTTTCATCGTGAGGGCTGGCACCACAAAGATCAAAAGAAGATTCAAATACGAAAGCTGTCTTAAGAAAACTCCGTAGTGAATATTCAATTGATTCGAAGGAACACCTTGTTGCATCACGTAGTTCATCAAAAGCTGCGAGAACAAGTTCAATTGGATTGGATAAACCCAGCTAAAGATCACGCTCACTAAAAAACAAATCACCCAGAAGGTTGGGTTCAGATAGAAGCCTTTAAGTTCTTTTTTGAAAATGACGAGAGTGCCGCTCATGCTTCACCGCCTTTTTGTGCTTGTCCGTATGTGAGTTTTAAGAAGACATCTTCAAGATCGCGTTTTGCTGGAGTCAACTCCACCAAACCCAAACCTTTATTAACCAACAGGGCCGAAATATTTTCGACGATCTCTTCACCGCCTGTAAGGTCAATGTTCCATTCCTTGTGGGAAGCACCGAAGCTTACTGCCGTCACTTCTTGGATTGGTTTTAGAACCGTTTTCATGTCATCGACGTCTTTGCGCAAACGAACGTGCAAACGGCGTTGGCCCTTTTCCATCGTTGAAAGATTTTGGATGCTGTCTTCAGCAACGATCTCACCTTTGTTGATGATGATGACTTTTTCACAAGTCGCTTCCACTTCAGGAAGAATGTGCGTGGAAAGAATGATCGTGTGCTGGCCTTTGAGAGTTTTAATAAGATCGCGAATTTCCGCCACTTGTTTTGGATCAAGTCCCACCGTCGGTTCATCCAAAATCAAAACTTCCGGATCTGAGACGATCGCTTGAGCAATACCCACACGTTGTTTGAAACCTTTGGACAAGTGCTGAATCAAACGCTTTTGCACTTCACCCAAATTGGTTTTTTCAATCGCCAAGTCCACAGACTTTTCGATCTTCTCTTTAGGCAACTGCTTCAGGGCAGCCACATAGCGAAGATAATCGCGCACGTACATATCGCCATACACTGGAGGTGTCTCGGGCAAATAACCAATGCGCTTTTTTACTTCCAGAGGGTTTTCGAAAACATCAAAGCCTGCCACCGAAGCTGAACCGTGGCTTGGAGCCATAAAGCCTGTGATGATTTTCATGGTCGTGGATTTTCCCGCTCCATTGGGACCAAGAAAGCCAACCACATCCCCTTTTGAAATAGAGAAGTTGAGTTTGTTAATGGCACGTCGAGGACCATAATCTTTGGTGAGATCTCTGACTTGAATCATGTTGAATCTCCATCTGGTTGATGAAGAAATTTTAGACTCGCCAGGGTGTCAGTCAAGGCTCCTTAAGAATGACGCAAGGTAAAACTCAGGGTCTTTTCCGAATGGTAGGTCACGCGACCCAATTTATCGCCCTTGATGGGACGAACGAAGCGACATTCAACGATCACCACGGCCACTTTTTGCCCGACCATAAGGGATTTTGACGACAAAGACTCTTTGGCCACCCACTCGGCGACTTCTTGAATTTCATTCGCAGAAATAACCTGATCCCGCTGACGATGAATGATCGCATGAGCTCCTGGATAATCGCGCAAGTGAAGCCAATAGTCCCAAGCTTTGGCCTGACGAAGAAGCGCAAGGTTGTCCGCGGCGGACTTGCCACAATAAGCCAAAGCTCCCGACTCCAGATGGAACTTTCGCCCTCGCGCATCCGCCTTTTGCATCAAATCGACGAGCTGATTCTTTTGCGGTTTTTCTTGGTACTTGGATTTTTCTAAACGCGCGATCTCTTCTTGAAGTTCGATGAGGCGCTCGCGCGCGCCCTCCTTCTTGCCCAGAAGCTGTTTGGCTTTGCTAAAACAGTTTTCGATATTCCAACTTAACGACTCGGCTGTATTAATGCACGCCCGCAAGTGCTCCGGCACATCCAAAGAACCATGAGTTTTTAGAAACTGCCCTGCCTCATACCACTGATCGTGTTTGTCGCTTTCGATTTGTTTTTGAATTTCACCCAGCGCCTTGTTCTTTTTTTCAAGGTCCTTCCTCTTTTGTTTTTCCCATTGCGCAACCGGATCGAGCGACGGCTTTTTGACAGAAGACTGCTCATTCAGCCACTCTTCATGAATCTCTTCCAAAGTGCGAGGTGCGGGAGGATTTTCAACTACCGGTGCTGCTGTCAGTTCCAACGGACGATCCCAAGACACTTGTTTGCCATGGGCCTTCACGATGACATTGCACTGTTTGGGAATCAGTCTGATTTCAATTTCACATTCAATTTGCGAGTTCTTGAGAACCAAGCGGACCACACGCCCGAATGCCTCCAACACCGTCATGGAAGTGAGATAAAGATTCTTCGCATGCGAGTTCATAAAAAGGCTGACAGGTTTTGTCTTTGGCCCTTTTTTAAAAGGGCATTCCTCTTCAAAGATCAGCATCATGGGGTTGTTGGGAACAAGGTCTAGGATCATCCAGTAATGAATGTCCTTGCGAAAACCCAAAGCCAGACCTCGATCATTGACCAAGACATCCTGCAACTGCGCACCGTCCAATATTGGAGCAAAGTAAGAGACAAAATGCTGGAGTTCTTGCTGGGTCAGGGCTTTCATAGCGTCAAGTATGACATCCCTTAGGCCAAATTTCTATGGGTGATGCTCAGGTTCGTAAAACTAAATCCGATAGTAAAAGGGATGAATACAGATACTTTGATTAAAATCGTCGAAACCCAGCTTAAAGAAACTTCCAATATGAAGGAAAAGACCCCCGACTTCATTCGCAAGGTGGTCCATATCTACACCATTCAACTGATGCAGACAGGCAATATTCCTCTCGAATTCATGGATGACGTCCTGACAGACATTGAGGCTGAGGCCGTTGAGATCTATCGTAAAAAAACCTATGGATTTTTGACTTTGGAAGACTATCGCCGCCACAAGTTCCGTCAAAACAACGACAACTAAACATCCTTCATCTTTTAATGAAAAAGGGCTCTCAGAGGAGCCCTTTTTGCGTTTTATCGTCCCTGCACGGAAACGATTTTCTTAGGTGTTGTGGATTTATCAAACTTCATACACACGGTGTCGGCCTGCAAAGATGTGATCGTACTTAAGGACGCCATCAAAAGAGGATCTGTTGTGACACCGCAGTTCTCATCACCTGTTGGCAATTCCAGGCACAACTCGACTTGAGATTTTTGCGGACCTTGAGCTGTTTCATCGTAAATGTAGGCGATGTCACTGCGAAGCTTGCCGCAGAATTTCTCGTAAGGGTTGCTATTGCCACAGTTCCCGCAGGACGGCGGCTCATGAGTCACCGCTCGGGCCTGGGAAAAAATAACGAGAATAGTGGCTGCTAAGAAAATAGCGATGGCGAATAAAGATCTCATAAACACTCCTTGTAAATGAGGCTCTTATTCTAAAGATTTCTTTCTTTATTGAGTTAATTGCATCTTTGATATCTGCAGACTTGCACAAAGAGAGCGTGCCCTAAAACAAAAGGAGACTTTGTTGGCGTTCCACCATGTTCCACAAAAATAGACTGACTGAAGTTTATACGGCTTTTGGAAAAAACCTCCATTGCGCTGGAGCCACTTGTGATTTTCTCTCTTGTCCTTTAACTCTATGCCACACATAAAGGCGGTCCCATGTTTTCCAAAAAGGCAGTCCTCGCTCTTGCTTCTCTGCTCGCAGCCCACTCTGTCGCTCAGGCTGAAGAGTTCTGGCAGCGTCCGTTTTACTATGAAAGAGAAATCGAAGAAGCTCCGTCTGCTCTTGCAAGCTCCCTGGTTCCTCAAGAAAAAATGGGCACCATCGTGCGTTTGGATTTCTTAAGCTCCGCGGAGGTTCCCGCTTTGTTTCGTCAATTCCTACCCGGTGAAAACTTCGACCGCCCTCGCGGTGTGAGCATTTATCTGGCGTTGACGAACGACTACAACGTGCTCCGTCCTGTGGGTGTAAAAGCCGAAACTGACGACAATGGTTATACCCATGGGACTAAAATGGCTATCGGGGGATTTTTGCCAGATGGTCACTATCTAAGTTTGGAATACTCCACGGATCTTTATACAAAACAAATTAATGGTGAGGCAAAGAAACTGGCGGATGGCGGACGTTACGTCGATCAGAACTTTACAACTGAAAACGTTCTTAAGATCGTCTTAGACAATGTCGACAACGCTCGCGGAAAAGTTTTCTACTGGAGAGTCGAAGGTGGATGGCAACGATTGAATTCACAAGCTCCGGGCAACTTCTTTACTTCAGGCGCGACTCAACAAGAAAAGTTCCACGCCCTTGTGAACAGCGCCAGAGCCGGACAAACAAAAACACCGACAAATATTGACGACGGCAAAGGCATTCGTGATGGCGCGATTCTTGGACTTTATGTCGGTGTCGCAAAGGAATATTTGAATGCTAAAAACTCTTGCCGCGTTCGTGCATTTGCCGAAGGCGGATCTCAAGGAAGCACTCTCAGTGACGCAAGTTTCTTGGCTGCGAAATTCGGTTCCGCTTTATGGTGCCAGGTCCATCCAAAGTCTCTGACTTTCAAAGCAGAAGCAGGCCATGAATCCAAAGCTTTCCGTCACGGTTACCAAGGAACTGCTTACGCCGATATCTCCACCGGAAAAGGCAAATGGAGAGTTGGATTTAGAATCGAACAAAGTCACGGCGATCTTATCAACTATGTGAACTACAACTTAAAAAACATGGACAATGGCAAGATCGATCCATTGTTTATGATTTACTACCGTTACTACTTCAGCAACTAGAACCCATTTTAACTTTTTTCGATAACTGCAAAGTATAGTGGTCCAAAGCCGCATTGATCTGGCAAGTAGACCACACCACACTCTGTACGCTCCCCGCCCACACCAAGGGGGGCTTCGAGCAATTTCACGGCGTCTTTTTTCTTTTTTAAAAGTTTACGAACGACATCGTCGTTTTCAGCAGGACTGATGGAGCAAGTCGAATAGACAATACGACCACCAGAACGAACCGCCAAGAACGCCGCTGCCAGCAGTGAATACTGCCGAGACGCCAGATGTTCTGTTCTGCGAGGACTCCACTCTTCTTGCGCGGCTTTGTTTTCCAGAATATGTCTTTCTCCCGAACAAGGGGCATCCAATAAAATTCTATCAAAGCTGTCCGGTTCTTTAAGACCAAATTGTACGCCGTCTTTGCCCGTGACCCACACGCGATCACGCACGGTGCGCGGAACATATTGCTGAATGACTTTCTTAAGGCGCTCACGTCTTTCCGGAGAAAGATCGTTGCAAAAAATCTCGCCCTCTTCAGCAAGGGCTTCAATCATCACAAGGCTTTTACCACCAGGGGCCGCACACATATCCAGAACGCGATCTCCGGATTGAACATCCAAAGCTCGCGCCACCATGACACTGGCCGGGTCCATAATATAAATATCTAAAAGTTCGTCGGCATTGCGCTCGGGCTGACTGTGCTCCCCTTGCGGAATCCAATAACATCCCGGCAATTCCGGTTTTTCAGGAAAGGCACTCCATTTTTTCACAGAGAGATTGTCGATAGGACTTAAATTATTTCGACGAGCCACTTGTTGTTCGGATTGAACCAAAGAGGCATAAAGGCCGGGCCAACGAGCGCCATAAACTTTTTCGAAATGCTTATAAAATGGATGAGATTCAGAAATCATACCGAGCAGTATAGCGGACTATCCCCGCTCGGTCAAAATGGTCTATTTAATCGGGAATCTACAAATAAACTCACAACCCTTATCCGGAGCACTCTTCACTGACACCGTTCCACCGTGACTTTGCATAATATGCTTCACAATAGCCAAGCCCAGCCCTGTACCACCCGCATCGCGAGTACGGCCTTTATCGATACGATAGAAACGCTCAAAAAGACGATCCAAGTGCTCTTCAGGAATTCCTGGGCCGTCATCGATCACGCGCAAGATCACTTCATCTTCGTTGTCACCTTCCCAACGGATTTGCACTGACTTTCCGTTCGGGATGAATTTGATGGCATTAGAAACCAAGTTCCTTAAAACCTGCTCTACTTTTCCAGGATCGGCCATAAATGGCGGCACTTCACCGATCACACGAATAGAAATATTTTTTTCAGCCGCAAGAACTGCCATCTCGGCCACGATGTGTTCAGAAATCTGCAGAGGATGAATCAGTTCCAGCTTTAATTCCGCGTGGGACTCTAAAGTGCTCAGACTTAAAAGATCATTCACAAGATCCATCAAGCGATCAATATTGCGAGAAACGATATCTAGGAATTTTCCGGCTTGCTGAATCTGTCCCGTCTTCACATCCTCTTTCAAGGTGTCGATATAACCTTTGATGGAAGTCAGTGGTGTACGCAACTCATGGGAGGCATTGCCAACAAAATCAATGCGGATCTGCTCCACTTTTTTAAGCTCTGTGATGTCGTGGAAAATTCCGACCACACCATAGATCTCTTTTGTTTTGGCATTGCGAATAGGATTTACCGAAACTGCAAAATAGCGAGGCGTATTGTCGACAAGAGTATTCAGTTTCACCGTGAAACGACGAACCTTGCCCGCCTGGATGGAGCTTGCAAAGCCTTCCAACACATCTGGAGAACGAATCGCATCTTTCAAACGCAAAACAGACGCACTCATTTGATCCGGAGACAAAAACTGAGCGGCAAACTGCGAGTTGAAGTAGAGAATTTTCTCATCCAAACTCACACTCACCAAACCTTCAGCCACCGCGCTCATAAAGGCTTGGGACTCTTCCATTGCCTGCATGTACTGCGCTTTACGCTTTTTCATTTTTCTATGGATGTGATTCAGAGCCACGTCTAATTCGGAGATATCATCCAACTCGTCATCCAGAAGATCTTCTTCTTGCTGTTGATCGACGAGGTTTCCGTAAGTGCGCTTACTTGAAATACGCAGGGCTTTAAGAATCACGCGATGAATAGGACGAGCGAAACGATAAGAGGTGATTGCTGCCACTAAAATACTAAAAAGAAAGAAGTTGAGAAGAGCTTCGTTGTAAACGAAAGGTTGCATGCGGTGACGCACGTCTAGGACCGAGATGACAGCCACAAACAAAAAGTTGAAGACTATCAACTGATAGAAAAAGAATCTCCAATATACTCGCCACGGAAATCGTACAAATCGCTTCATGCGATATCTACTTTAACCCGATATCCTACTCCACGGATAGTCTCAATGCGGTCTCCCCACTCTCCTAACTTCTTGCGTAATCCGAAAACGTGGGTGTCAATGGTGCGTCCAACGACATTAATGCCCTCGCCCTGGATGTTTTCAATAAGTTGCTCGCGGGTTAAAACGCAGCCTTGGTTTTGAACTAAGGCGCCTAAAAGCTTGAACTCCGAAGGTGTTAAATGAAGAGGCTCCCCTTTGTAGGAGATCTCGTAAGATTTAAAATTAATACGCAGGCCAGAAACCTGGACCTCACCGTCGTCCACCGGCGCTCCTGATACCGCCGATTGATGGCGGCGCAAAAGAGCTTTGATACGAGCGATAAAGACAGTGGGGTTAAAGGGCTTCGTCATATAATCGTCAGCGCCTTTTTCAAGACCCTGAACGATATCTGAAGGTTCGGCTTTGGCTGTCACCATCAAAACGGAAGCCTGAAGATTCTTTGCTTTGATTTTTTCAACAATGTCGACGCCGCTCATTCCGGGTAGCATCCAATCCAGGACGAAAACTTGATAGTTATTGCGATTCAATTCATTCACGGCGTCTTCGGCAGAGGAACATTCCGTCACTTTGTAGCCCTGGCGCAAAAGGTGCAGTGCCATGAGCTCGCGGATTTCTTGTTCATCTTCTACAACTAGCACATGAATCGAATTGTCAGCCAAACTTGCCCCCGTGTCGGACATCTTTTCCAGTAAACGCAAAAATCACATCTTCAGCGATATTGGTTGCGTGATCGCCCATTCGCTCTAGATTTCTTGCAATCAAAATCAAATCCAGTCCCGCCTCAACATCTTCCGAGTGGGATTTCATGTGAGCCGTGGCATCTTTGAAAACTTTGTTTTTCAAAGCATCCATCTCGTCATCCATCGAGAGGATCTTTTTCGCCTGCTCCACATCGCCGCGAACAAAAGAATCCAAAGATCCTTTCACCATACGGCCGGCAATCTCTGACATCTTTTGAATGTCACTCAATTGCGCTTGAATCGGTTTACGACCCAAATAGTCTTTGCCTGTGTGAGAGATATTCACTGCCTGATCGCCCATTCTTTCAAGATCATTGTTGATCTTCACAATCGAAAGAACCAAGCGAAGGTCTTTAGCTACCGGCCCTTGCTTCGCAAGAACATTCATACAAGCGTTGTCGACTTTAATGTGATCTTCATTCACAAGTTTTTCGATGGCATGCACTTGTTCAAACATGCCAAGATCACGAGACAACAACGCGGCCGTTGCTTGCGCTAAAGATTTTTCAACGTGACCACCCATCAGAAGAATCATTTTTTTCAGGTCTTCAATTTGAGTGTCGATCGCTCTTTCCATGGTTTTTATCCCCAGCGCATAGGCCTTGTTTAATATTATTTATAAAATAAAGACACCGCTTAACACGGCATCCATAAGGATTCTAACAGAATCTTAACACAGTTTAAAAGAGAACTTGGGCAGCCAGCTCTACTTTTGAGCGATCTCTCGCCCCTAATGCGAAATCACTCCCATATCGGGTGTGATCCACGGCCAAAGCCGCCTTAATATCGTCGGTCACCTGATACCCCAAAGCGGCCACGACCGTTTGCAAGTCCTTGCCCTCTTCCCCCGTCGCCGCATTTAAGTAATCATAACGGAGCATCACCTCCGCCTTCGGACCTGTACTGATCACAGTAAAGAAACTAGCCCCTTGACCACGGACCGCATCCCCAGAAAGAGCGGTGACATCCACCTCTTCAGCCATTTTAAGATCGCGCAAAGCATCCGCCGGGTCCTTGGTTGCCAAATATTCCAATCCAACCAACCACTGATCTTCGACTTCGTAAGTGACCATGGCTTGAATGCGTTCCTTCAACCCCACATCTTCACCGTACAAATCATAATTTCCGCGCACATAATTCAAAGAAAGAGTCCACGGGGCCCACATCGTTAAGCGCGCAAAAAATGCGGCTTCCTTGTGAGGCCCGCCTTCTTCTTTTTCAGCGCCCTCGCCGTTTGAAAACGTGAAAGCCCACTCCCCCATATTTTGTGGAAGTTCTGACATAAAGGAGAGGCCCAAATCCGAATAGTTTTGATACTTCCATTTTTCTGTCATCGCCCAAGCGTCTTTTCCCAGAAAACGGTAAGACCATGTTTCATACTGAGCTTCCTGCCACGGGTCTGGAATCAACCCAAAGCGCAGGGCGTGCATGCCTTGAAAAAGACTCACAAGATCCAGATACGCTTCACGCACTTTCACATCAAAGCGCTCTCCCGAAGAGGTTTTTGTTTCCGAACCTTCCAAGGTCAGCACCAAAAGATTGTCTTCTTTGAGAGGAGCATTCAGATCTAAGAGGAGTGAGGGAACACCAAATGCTGAATTACCACGGGCTCCTGTGGGAAGGTTCCATACTGAAGCAGTGACATCCAATTCACCTGAAATTTCGAGATCAGACAAAGCCCATGACTGCGAAGAGGCAAAAAGTGAAAATAAAGCACATAGAACGATTTTTTTCATGCCTATGATGCTCTCATTTTTATATACTATTGCCAAAGAAAAGGAAGTTTACTGTGTCACGTCGTGTTTCTGCCATCGATATCGGTTCCAACGCCATCCGCATGATGATCGCCGACGTTTCCGACAACTCCCCGAACATTCAGGTCATCAAACGTTTTAGAGCCGCCGTCCGTTTGGGCCACGACGTTTTCACCCAGGGAATGATCACCCCCGCTTCTATTGAAATCGCCAAAGCCACTTTTCATCACTACTCGATCACTAACAGAGAATTACAAGTCACGGGTTGCCGGGCGGTGGCTACAAGCGCTTGCCGTGAGGCCAAGAACCGTCAACAATTTGTGGACGAAATTTATAAAAGCTCTGGAATCAAAATCGAAGTTATTGATGGCACAGAAGAAGGACGCTTAATCCACCTCGCCGTTCGTAAGGAACTGGATTTGGATAATAAAAAAACCATGCTGATTGATATCGGCGGAGGCAGTGTCGAAGTCACTTTCTCTAAAGGTCCTAAGATGGTTTCAACAAAGTCTTTTCCGATGGGCACCGTTCGTGTTCTTGAAAACTTGAGCAAACGCAACCTCACTGAAAGCCATCTTAATATTATTATGGGAGAGTTTCTTGGAGAACTCGGTGAGCATCTTTATAAAAACTGCGAACATGATCCCGTGGATTTTGCGATTGGCACTGGCGGGAATCTGGAATGCCTTGGAAAGTTGAAAGTTCAGTTGTTGAACAGGACTCCCCATACGTTTTTGACTTTGTCGGAACTCGACATGGTTATCGAAAAACTGCGGGCTCTTAAAATCAAAGATCGCATTGAAAAGCTGGGACTCAGAACAGACCGTGCCGATGTCATTGTGCCTGCTGCGATGCTTGTGCAAACCATTATGAGACAAGCAGAGACTCACAAGATTCTAATCCCCAGTGTCGGCCTGCGCGATGGACTCGTTTGGTCCATGACTTGACGAGCGCATTTCACGAGCGCTCTGTATTTGTAAGTCACCCTATTGCAATCATAAAAACTCAAATGAACAATGAACTGATTAGTGTAGCTCATTGCAAAGAGAGTTTGTTATGCAAAGGATATTTTTAATCACTGCTTTCAGTTTGTTCTCTAATCTAGCTTTTGCCGCTTGCCCCAATTTATCCGGTGATTACGGTGACCTTAAGATTGAGCAAAATAAATGCTCAACAATTACAATCATAGACACCGTCTCTGAATTCAAGAATGCTCCGACCCGC
This sequence comes from Bdellovibrio sp. HCB-110, assembly GCF_047323225.1. GTDB lineage: Bacteria > Bdellovibrionota > Bdellovibrionia > Bdellovibrionales > Bdellovibrionaceae > Bdellovibrio. Next base: position 1,084,036 of record NZ_CP178750.1, on the reverse strand, counting down.
TTTATGTTTTCCAATCAAAAATTGAAGATTGGCGATCAGACGAAATTTCAAGCTGGCAGTTCAGCCCCCTCCACAACTCTTAAGAACATAACCTATGTGCGATTTATCGGAGACCACCTTGTCATCACCTATGGACCCTTCGGCAAACTTTCCGAAAGCGCCACAGATGGAATTCTTGATGATGCGCTTGATGTGGCGGCCTTTTACAAAAAGGGGGATAAGCTCTTGGTGGAGCAGTATGGTGTCACAAGTCTGCGTCGCACTTACAATGCGAAAACCCGAGTCCATAAAAATAAATTAATAATCCAGTACTCAAAAGGGAGCACTAAGTTATTGCACAATCAGTCCTTGCCTCTAAACTGGCCCGCTATTTTTGGCAGTTTAGTTAAGTAAGAACTCCTGACATCTTCTTGACATAAAGTGAACTAAAACGTCACCGTTCTCAGTCTGAAACAGTTTTTCCTCAATCCCCCTTATTATCTCTAATAAACCCGGTGTTGCCGCTCGTTTCTTGGCATCGCTCTTGCCTCTATTCAAGTTGAGACAAAACTTTGAAGGGGTAAGTATGAAAAGCCTAAAAACGTGCATAAATGTCCTAGCTGCAGGTGTGATCGCCGGTTCATTAACTGTGGGAACACCAGCTAAAGCATTTGAGATGCCTTGGAAAAAAGCTTCCGCAGCAACTCCTGCGCAAAAGGTGCAAACAATCGTTATCGGCGCTGACGGCCTTAGCTACTTCGCCTTCCAAGCAGCCCAACGCCAAGGTCTTTTCAAACAATTTACAAATGTCGGAGCCCACATCGCCCCATTCCCTTCGATGACAGATTTGTCTTGGGCGACAGTGACTCATACTTCTGACGTCTTCGGAGCTGCCGGTCGTATTAAATCAGTGGAAGCCACTTACTTTGATGAATCCACGCAATCTATTCAAGGCGATCCTCGCGATTACTACCGTCGTTTGGCTTTCCCAAAATACTACATGGGTGCTTTTGATTCTTTCTTCAATCCTTATGTTGAAGCCTTGATGTACTTCCCGACAGAAGAAGTTCCGAAACTTGAAGTGAAAACTGTGGTCGACGATCTTTTGGGAGCAAAACCCAAAGCCATCCTCACAGGTTATGTAGGTGCCGTGGACTCTACAGCACACACTCAGTTGAATCGCCTTTTCCCAGTGATGAAAACTTTGGATGCTGAAATCACTCGCCTTATTAAATCTTATAAGGAAAAAGGCCAAGACGTAGAAATCGTTTTGATGTCAGACCATGGTAACATCGGTCGCTTCCAAGAAGGCCAACCTGAGCAAGAACTTATCGGCGTTGACATCGGTAAAGTGATTGAGCGCGCGGGTTTCAATAACGTTCAACAATTAAAAGAACAAAAAGACGTAGCCGTTCCTTTAATGGCTTTGGGCACTTGGGGTCCGGTTTATCTTAAAGACAGAAAATTGATGAGGGATCTTATCAAAGAATTCCAAAAGGAGACTTGGTTTGATCTGGCTGTTTACGTGAATCGCAATACATCTACAGAAACATTGATGACAGTTATTTCGTCTGCGGGTGAAGCCAAGGTTCAATTCGACAAGAAGAGCAATCTTTATTACTACTACCCAGAAACTGCCAACGTTCTGCAACTTGGGACAGCTTACCAATCTACTAAAGCCGCTCCGAAACCTATCACATCTGAAAATGTATTCAAAGCCGCAGAAAACACAAAGTATCCAGATTCATTGTATCGTTTGATTGAATCGGCTTCTGAAAGAAACTTCGACTTCCCAGATTTCATTCTGACTTTGAAAGATGGATACAATATCTCTTCTTCATTAGGTGCTTTCACAAAAATGTACCGCACTCACGGTTCTTTGACGGCGGCATCGTCTTATGGGCTTTTAGCTTCCACGAAAAGAAAAGTTCCGGGACAAATTCGCTCTAAAGACATCCTTCCTTACCTTGGCATCAACCCTAAAGATCTTTTCGGTAAGACAGCGAAAAAGCACGGACTGACGGGCAAAGATTCTTTGGCAGAAGTTTTGGGTTCTGCAAGACAAGGAATTGAGACTCAAGCTAAAGATCTTTCACAAAAACGCATCTTCCAACATATCACGCGCTTCGTATCAGACACTCGTCCTTACTTCCTAGTTTCTGAAATGAAGAGTTTTATGGAAGCCTTCAAGTTTGACCCGTTCAAACAACCAGGAGCACAAACACTTTCGCCAATGAACTTTGATATGGCAAAGTTTGATGTGAACAGCATGATCAGCCCGGAAGATATCGGCGCGGTGACGGACGCTGTCCTTCAAAACGCGGGTTCCATTGACAACCTTATGAATGACCCACGCGTAACTAAAGTAAAAGAAAAAATGGGTCTTTTGAAAGACACTAAAACTGCGAGCGTTGATCTTAAAGAAGACATCACACAAAGCGGTGGCATTGTCGGTGACATTGCAAAGTTCGTATTGCCGGCAAAACGCGCGGTTATGAAGATGTACCAAATGCCGTACCTTCTTGAAAAATCCATCGTCGTTCAGGAAAAACCTTACCTTCCTGAAACACGCGACATGCTTTTCGCAAGACAATGGATCGGTTCTAAAGAAAAGTCCGTAGATAGTTTCAAAGCTCTCAATGCATCGTACACGAATCCGAATAGCGATGCGAAGCACGGCAGTGTAACGACGGTACAAACTCTTCTCAAAGAGGCGATCAAAGAAGCTGATTTGGAAGACCGTATCTATCCAACGCCGCTTACAAAAATCTACAATCAGTCTTTGGACGACCTCACTATTGTCTACGTCCCTGGTATCTACAATAGCATCTTTGACAAAGAGATCTTCAGCCTTGGTTTGAACTCTTTGATGGATGAAATGGGTCTTCGCGTGATTCAACCTCCAGTTGAAAGCACATGCGCGAGCGACGTGAATGCAGATATTATCTTGAACTACCTCCGCGAAGACATCAAAACTCGTCGCGAGCGTGGTCACTCTGCTCCTCGTTACTTGATCTTGGGTTACTCAAAAGGAGCCGTGGATACATTGACGGCCTTCACTAAAAATCCAAGCTTGATCTCGAACTATGTAAAAGGCTTCGTGTCGATCGCAGCTCCATTGCATGGTTCAAGTATCTTGAATACGACAGATGTGCCGTTTGCTCTGGTGTCGGCTCTTTCTGAAAATAAAGGCCCTAAAGTTTGCCAAACTGAAAAGACAGCGGCGAAATCCATCACACCGACAGCGATGGATGCTTTCTGGAGAAAAAATGAGCGCGGCCTTATTGGTTTGACTCGCTACTTCTCTGTGACATTCACAAGTGATCCTGAAGACTCTCACATCTTCATGAAAGCGACTAAAATCATCGGTCAGTTCGACGAAGAAAACGACGGTGTTGTCACAGCTTCCTCTTCCAAATTCCCTGCGAAATTGGCAGCGGTTGATATGGGAACGATCAAAGCCGATCACTTGGCAGGTATCTTGTCATCGCGCTTTAACCAAAAAGCGTTCATGAAAGGTCTTGTGAGTTCTTTGGCAGAACTTGATATCAATAACAGTAAGAAAAACTTGGCGTGGAACTCAAAAGTGATCCTAAGTGCGGCTAACGCTTCACCGATCAAGTCACAAACTTACTACCGCCTTAGCCAAGACGGTCTTGCGAAACAGTATTCTTTAAAAGGTGAGCACTTTGTTGAATTCCTTCCTTATGGAAATACTTGGGAACTTAATATGCACTTACTTCCTAAGATCGATGATCCGGCTGACAGCTATGAGCCGAAAGTGAAATTGCCACAGTCGCAACTTCGCTTTGAACCTTACGCAAGTCTTGATGTGCAAAAACTTCCAGACATCATGGCGGGTGTAAAAGTAGCTCCAGCAACAAAAGCCAATATGCCTGAAGGTATCCGTATCGAGTACAACCACACGAACATGGTGCACTTCCGTATGGATCACCAATTCAATTACGAGTCGCGCTCTCCAGGTGGTTTGGATGACAATAAAGACTTTGGTTATGTGACTGCGGATTACGAAGGCGAAAAATGGGCTTTGATGAAGAGTAAAAACAATTCGATCCGCATGACGACTCTGGCTTACAGATTCTCTCCGGTAGAGTTCTCTAAAATGTCCTTGAAACTTGCGGTAACAAAAGGAGTTCAAGGTGCGGACCCTGTGAAAGGCAAGACTGGTAAAGACGACTCTGCTTTCCAAGTTTGGTTCACAGTGCGCGATGGTAAAGCGAATGGCGACAGAACAACAGTCGATCCTAAAAACGACAAGGTGTTCTTGTTCGGCTACTACTGGGGTGACGCAGCTCCAGGTGAAAATCGCAAAGCGGGAGACATCTTTGAAAACTGGTACTCAAATAAAAACGTCGTGGTCGTAACTTTGCCTGAAGCCAAGCAGTTGCTCTTGAACAATCAAGATATGCTAGGTAAAGCGCAAAACTACCAAAGAAACTTGGCGGAAGATTTGAAGCGCGCCTTCCCAGGTAGAGACGTCAATGAAATGGAAATCGTCGGCATCACGATTCAACATGATTCCAACGATGCGGAAGATTCTTCAGAAGCTTACTTTAAAGCTTTGAACTTCTTGCCTAACTAGTCGATTAAAAATTTCGGAGGAATCGCATACAGAAGCTGGGCGCTCCCGGCTTCTGCGTGCGTGAAAGATTCCATTTCAAGTCCGATGATCCCGCTCTTTTTAAGATCGATAAAACTCTCGGTCTTTCCTGACAGCATGTAACTCGCAAATGAACTTAAATGAGGTTCATGGCCGACAATCGCAATACGACGATGCGTTTTTGCCTGCGTGCGCAGCCACTTCACAAAAGCTTGGGGCGGACTGTGCGGCACCAACTCTGGAGCCTCCACCACTTTGGTTTCAAAATAAATTTGCGAAACAATTTCGGCGGTCTGACGTGCCCGCGTGAGGGGGCTTGAAACGATCAAATCAATTTCTTTAACGACATCACGGAGCTGAACACAGACTTTCTGCATTCTTTTACGCCCTTTTAAAGTCAAAGGACGCAAATGATCCTCAAGGCCTTTCTTTTTGAAGTCCTCGCGTTCTTCTGCGACGGCGTGACGAATGATGATCAACTCCACTTTGTGCCCTTTACTCCGCTCCGGAATTACTTTCTTCCACCAATGTAACCCGAGCTTTCGCCATTTGCATCAAAGTTTGATGAATTCCCATATCTGTAGAGTTGCGGCGCGTGTATGTTCCATCTCCGTTCATTTGCCAAGCTTGGCGTTGTTCCTTCACACAGAGCTGCAAAATCTCCCAGCACTTTTCTTTCAGATTTCTATCTAAGATGGGCACAATCGCTTCAACACGAGCATGGAGATTGCGATACATCCAATCAGCCGAGCCAATGAAGAACTCTCCATCAACCGGATCTTTGGCACCGTTTCTGAAATAGAACAAACGAGAATGTTCTAAAAATCGACCAATGATTGAGATCACACGGATGCGATCACTCATGCCAGGAACCCCTGGACGAAGGCAGCAGAAGCCTCTGACAATCATGTCGATATCAACACCTTTTTGCGAAGCTGCATACAGGGCCACCGCAATGTCGTTTTCTTCAAAGTTATTAAATTTCGCGATAATCTGCGCAGGCCTTCCCGCTTTTGCATGATCGGCTTCACGCTCAATCATCGCCTTAAAGCGCGAAAACATATTTACAGGAGCAATGAGCAGATTTTGATAATTGGTTTTTAAAGATCTTCCCGTAAGGTAATGGAAAAATTCCACCACGTCGTTGGTGATCTCTTCACGGGCCGTTAAAACTCCCAAATCCGTGTAGAATCTGGATGTCGCAACGTTGTAGTTTCCTGTGCCGATATGACAATAGCACTTAAGTCCCTCTTGCTCTTGACGAACCACGAGAGCCGTTTTGGCATGAGTCTTCAGTCCCACAACTCCATACACGACATGAACACCGGCATTTTCAAGTTCCGTGGCCCAATAGATATTTCTTTCTTCATCAAAACGGGCTTTCAACTCAACAAGGCAAACCACTTGTTTCCCCTGCTCGGCAGCGCGAATCAGCGACCGAATGAACGGACTGTTGTCTCCCGTGCGATACAAAGTCATCTTGATCGCTAAAACTTTGGGATCATCACAGGCCACATGAATGAATTTTTCAACGGAAGCAGAAAAGCTCTCGTAAGGATTGTGCACCAATTGGTCACTCATTTTAATGGCGCTAAAAATCCCCACACCTTCTTCGGCAAAAGCCGGGGTCACAACTGGCGTGTAAGGTTCGAACTTTAGCTTTGGCAGATTCAAGTCAGAAATCACCCCGAGATCCGTGAAATCCAACATCGCCGGCAATTCATAGATATCGTCTTCCGTGATTTCCAGTTCTTCCATTAAGAATTTAAGCATCCAAGGATCTGGTTTTGGTCCATGCTCCAAACGAACGACTTCGGCAAAACGACGCTGCCTCAATTCCTCTTCAATAGCTTCCAATAAATCTTCAGCATCTTCCTGATCCTGATCCGAGTCCGCGTTTCTGGTCAGCCGGAAAGGCATGACATCTAAAACCTGCATCGACGGAAACAAGTCCGCGAGATTTTCTTTGATGACTTCCAGCAAACTTACAAAGCGCAAAACCGAAGACTCGGGGGCCACGCGAATCCACTGTGGCAAAACTTTGGGAATTTTCACACGGGCAAAAAGTTTGTCTTCGTTGTTCGGATGCTTCAAAGTCACACCCAAAGAAATCGACAAGTTAGAAATAAAAGGGAATGGATGACCCGGATCTACAGAGAGCGGAGTCAAAACAGGGAATACGTTTTTGATATAATACTTTTTTACGAGTTCTTTTTCTTTCTCGGTCAGTTCCTTCCAAGAAAGAAGAAACACGCCTTCTTTTTCCAAAGCGGGTTTAAGAACTTTATGATAGCAGTTGGCTTGATCTTGCAGCATCGGATTCACTGTTTGGCGAATCTCCTGCAATTGATGCATCGGTGTTTTTCCGTCTGCGGACTTTGGTGAAATGCCATACGCCATATGACGTTTCAAACCACCCACACGCTTCATGAAAAATTCATCAAGGTTTGAGTTTGAAATACTTAGAAATTTCACACGCTCTAAGAGCGGATTGCGCGGATCTTCAGCTTCCGTCAAAACACGACGATTAAAATTCAGCCATCCAATCTCGCGACTGCTGAAAAGACTTTCAGATGACAGAGGATGCTCGACGACTTTCGGTTTGCGCGTCGATTGTTTTTTTGATGTTCTTTTCGGCGAAGCCACTTTTGGCGTATTCAAAGAATCCTCCTTGACTCTCCCTTGGGATATTTCACAATAAAGCCACTTATTTAGCAATAAAATCCCAGGAAATCCCAGGGGGCAACCACATGCAGAACACCCCGAAAGAGTGGACGCTCATTCAAAAAATTCGTTATCGGGTCCAGCGTCAAAACGATCATACCATCGTACCGCTCGGAGACGACGCGTTTGTTTTTAAAAACTACCCAGGATATTCCGTTATTTGCCAAGACATGATGGTCGAAGACATTCATTTCAAACTGGACTACTTCAGCGCTTTCAATCTTGGTGCAAAAGCTCTTGCTGTGAATTTAAGCGACATTGCTGCGATGGGTGCACGTCCCCACTTTGCACAAGTTTCCATCGCCTTCCCCGAAAAAATAAACGAATCTTGGCTTGACGAATTCTACATGGGCATGAGTCAACTTGCTGACGAATACTCTTGCGAAATTGCAGGTGGCGACCTTTCTGCAAGTCCCGACAAACTTGTCGTGGATGTCAGCGTTCACGGCTCTTGCGAACATCCTTTCACACGCAAAGGCGTTGCTAAAGGCGATCTTCTTTTATCCAGCGGACCTTTGGGTTTTTCACACACGGGCCTCTTAGCTTTGATGAAAAATAAAACCGGCTATGAAGAAGCTAAGAAAAAACATCTTCGTCCTCGTCCACGTTTGGATCTTGTTGCTGACCTTCAAAAGAAGAAAGACAAGGTTCATGCCTTGATGGATTGCAGTGACGGACTTATCAATGACGCCCTTCAATTATGCCCTGAGGGTGCTGGCTTTCATATTTTTGCCGAAAATCTTCCGATCCATGAAGACACCGCGAAAATGTCCATTGAAATGGGAATTCCCCAACATGAATTTCCTCTTTGGGGTGGAGAAGACTACGAACTTTTGTTAGCTATTTCTCCTGATGACTATGATCTTTTTGGCGGATGGAAATTGGTCGGTCAGTTCACAGAAACTCCTGGCGTGTTCTTAACTCATGCTGATGGCAAAGAAGAAATTAAAGAATTCAAAGGATGGCGGCATTTCTAAGGGTACGCCGTACCTTTTTGAAACGCAGCACCCCAAAGTCGGATTATCTCAAACTGAGATCAACTGAGACTTCGTCGCAAAGCAATGCAAAAAGGTACGGCGTACCTTCAGAGAGACAGCGATCCCGCCGACAAGAAAGATATGACCAGTCTTGCTCGCTATCATGGCCGATCCCCTCGCTACATTCTCAATACTGAGGATGATAGTTTGGTGCGTGTTGCCGGCCCCAAACAAATTCCATGGGAAGAAGGGACCGAAATTAAAAACGTCTCTTTGACTGGTTTGGCCTTCACCGCTCCTGATGATCTTTGCCCACTTCTGGGTGAAGTCGTGAAAATTCAGTTCACTCCTCCCGGATCAAAACAGATGGCGTGCTATGGAATCGTCACGCGTCTGGAAAACATTTCGGAGTCCCGCACCCTGGTTGGCGTGCACTTTTACAAACTCGAAATGTCGCAAAGAATCGTGCTTGCTCAAGGGCTTGCGCGCAAATTTAAAGAAAACCAAGAACGTGGTCAGATTGACGATCTTCTCAACCGTCAACCCAGCAAATTCAGCTTAGCGAACCTGCCCCAACTCGTTATGATGGGCCTTCTTGGCACTATGTGGTGCGCCGTTATTTGGAGCCTGCTGCGCTTTGAATACGTGGGAATCTATAAGTTCCTTTTAAGCCTTTTTTAAACGACAAATCCATAGACCTTCCAGAAATAAATACAAACCAAATCCCAATGACTAGGGACTCCTCACATTCCATATTAAACTCTCCCGACTTTAAAACTTTATCCCTGGAGAGTTACCATGTTGATCCCAAAACTCATGGCCACTGTTTTCGCGGCTCTTACTCTGACCGGCTATGCAGCCTCGGCAGCCATCGTCGCACAAAAAACCCCAACGAGTTGGAATCCTGCTAAACCCACACATGTGATTATCGCCAGCAAGGGACTGACTTTCGCCGCTGTTGGATATCAACAAGCCCGCGTCTATGAAAATTTATTTCCTGGAAACCAAATTCTTTTCATCACAAATTTGCCGACAACGGCGACTTACAAATACACCAAACAAATTCAGCTCAAAAAACAAGGTTTCTCAATCGTCACTGAAGATTCCAAAATTCTTACCTCAAGTTCGACGATTGCAACTATCTTGGCGTACACGAAGAACATTCGCACATTGGATATCATCAGTCACAACGGCGTCGATAAAGGACCTTGGTTGGAAGATGGCGACAATCGTTTGGATTATAAAAACGAGGCTCTGATCAGCAAACTTAAACCGGCTTTTTCTGCCAACTCTTGGGTGCGCATTCAAGGTTGTAACTCGGGTTGGAATGTAGCGCCTTATTTAAGTCAGTATTGGGGCGTTCCCGTTATGGGAAGTTTCACTTCAACGTCCTTTTACTATTTAACAACGAACGGCGACTACGAACTCTTTCAATCCGTTGAGGGCGGAGAACCTTCTAAAAATTTGATTCCCGCAAAAACAGATTCGTGGTCTTTTGTGACATCTCAAGGTGCCAAAATTCCAACACCTTGTGCGGATGGCACTTGCTTTACCCTTATTCCGGAAGCGGCTCCCTATCACTATCACGTTCATAAATCGCCAAAAGCAGCATGGCTTCCGATGAGCAAACCTGTCTGTTCAAAAATAATTTCTGATGACCGCTGTCAAAAAGCTCAGGCAGAATCCATCATCTCTGCCATTGGTTCGACACCTCGTAACGACGCTTTGACACAGTTTGAAACTTATAAAACGTTGGTGTTTCAGTCGGTTTGTGGTTCTTATAGTTCGGCGACGTCTCAGAAAACTTGTCGCGCCAACCTTGAATACTCTTACAACAACCGCACAGCATATTTCCCCTACAAACTGGGCGAAATGCTAAAGTGCCCGGGGCTTCGCGCTTGCAGCTTCACGCAAGACTCCATTGATCTTCGCAAGAATAAAAATGGTACTCAGTCCACGGTTCTGGAATATATAGACAATGCCTTTAAAGGCTTTCAGCTTCTGGCGGGTTCATTGCAATAACAAAAAGGCTCCGTGAAGGAGCCTTTTTATTTATGCAGAACCTAAAAATTCCTTCATTCTTTTCGCCGCAAACTCGGTGAACTTTTTCACCTTCAGCGGAATCTCTTTTTGTTCTGGAGTCACGATACTTACTGGAATTTCATGACTGCGCAGACTTTTATGAATGTGCACAAGCTTTCCAGAGCGCAAATGCTCCGTACACAAAAACTCAGGCACGAAAGCAATTCCTTTCCCCAACAATGCCAACTCCACCAGCATCGCCGGATTGTTCGAAGTAAAAGAGTAGGCAGGTTTTAAGTTCAATTTTTTCGCTTCATTCCCGCGCAGAATTTCTAGTTTCTGTGTCGCTGTAAATCCCACAAAAGGAATCGAGTTCAGTTGATTGATGTCTTCCCAATTGCGATAGCGCTCCAAAAATCCCGGCGTCGCAACCAGGATGTTTTTCACAATCCCCACCTTGCGTACCCTCAAAGAAGAATCACGCAAAATACCAATACGAATGGCGACGTCGATAGATTCCTTTACAAGATCGACATAGGCTTGAGCCAAAAACACTTCAAAGCGCACCTGGGGATATTGCTTCGAAAATTCATCGAGCATCATCGGCAGAAGCTTCACACCCATGTCATCGGAGGCCGTGACTTTGATAAGCCCTGAAACTTCCGACGTCGTGTCACTCACTTCTGTCGATAGACTTTCAAGTCCCTCAATGAGACCCTGCGCACGCTCGTAATAGGTCCGTCCCATTTCCGTGAGTTGGAATTGACGAGTTGTTCTATAAATCAATTGCACGCCCAGCTCTTTTTCCAACGCGGACAGACGACGGCTGACTCTGGACTTAGGTTGACGCAAAACCTCTGCGGCTTTCGTAAAGCTTCCCGCCTGCACCAGTTTCACAAAGATACGAATTTGGTTGAGATCGAATTGTTCCATATATGCAACAGTGTATCTCATATATGTCACCTTTCGCAATAATGCAAATAGGACGATACTGAACCAGCTTAAAGTTAAACTAACAAGGAGAACTACTTATGAAAAATTTAATCCTCACAGCCCTCGTAACACTTGCAAGTGCTACTGCTTTCGCTGGTAAAACAATTCCTGCGGGAACTTATGCCATTGACGCTGCCCACTCAAAAATCGGCTTCGAGATCCCTCACTTGGTGATCGCGACAGTCGAAGGTCGCTTTAGCACTTTTGACGGTAGCATTACGATTGATCCAAAATTGGACAAATCGAAAGCCAATTTGAATGTCGATGTCGCAACGATCAACACGGACAACAAAGACCGTGACGATCACTTAAAGAGCCCTGACTTTTTTGACGTAGCAAAAAACCCCAAAATGACATTTGTCACAAAAAAAGTCGTTGGCACTGCGGATAAATTGAAACTCGTTGGCGATTTGACTTTAAAAGGTAAAACTAAAGAAGTGACTTTGGATGTGAAGTACTTGGGTGATGTGAATGACCCATTTGGAAATCACAAAGTGGCTTTCTCTGCGACTGGCAAAATCAATCGCAAAGATTTCGGACTGACTTGGAGCAAAGCTGTTGAAGCCGGTCCCGTGGTAGGTGACGAAGTGACTTTGATTATTAAAATTGAAGCCAACAAGCCTATCGAAAAGAAAGGTTAATTTTATGTCTCTCATGCCTGTGCTCTTTGTAGGCCATGGCTCACCGATGAATGCTCTCGACACAAATCCCTTCACGGTGGGGCTGCACGAACTTGCAAAGAAAATTCCAAAGCCACAGGCGATTCTCTGTGTCTCCGCTCACTGGGAGACACAGGGAACTCAAGTTCTTTACAACTCCGCTCCTCCGACCATTCATGACTTCTATGGCTTTCCCAAACCCCTCTTTGATGTGCAATATCCCGCAAGAGGGCCCTTAAGCATTGCCCATGAAACTCAAAAACTTCTTCCCAATTCCACTTTGAACGAAAAGTGGGGATTGGATCATGGCACTTGGTCGGTCCTGGTGCACATGTATCCTCACGCCGATATTCCTGTTTATCAAGTGAGTCTCGATGTGACTAAAACGCCCGAACAACATTTGGAGATGGGAAAACATCTGCGCTCTTTGCGTGAAAAAGGCGTTTTGATTTTAGGCAGCGGCAATATCGTGCACAACTTGCGTGTTCTAAATTGGCGCGAACCTAAAATGGCTTACCCTTGGAATGAAGAGTTTGATCTTGCGATAAAAAAAGCATTGGAAGAACGAGATACTGCCACACTCACCGACTTTGAGGACAAACTCGGAGAAGCAGCCGAGCTTTCCGTGCCTACGCCAGAACACTATCTACCGCTCCTCTACTGTTATGGAGCCTCTTTAGACTCTGATAAAATCTCTTACCCTTACGAAGGTTATGAGATGGGAAGTCTTTCGATGCGCTCTGTTTTGTTTTCCCCGTAACCGGCCGCCGAGAATCATAGCTTCCAAATTAAGGTACTTAAGGCAGAGCCTTGGTTGCTCACAAATTCCAAGAGGATTTTCCTCGTTTTTGTGAATTGAAAACGCAAGGCTTTGCTGACAGTTCCGCAATCACGGATTTTTCCAAAGTCCGTAGGATTTAAATTCTCGCCCGTCTCCAGATTTCTAAGATTCATACGAGGATAGGCATCACTGACAATCACGTAGGTCCCAGGCTGAGAAATTTCAAAACTCACGAAGCCGCGGAACTCACTTCCTTTCGGAATCAGCTGCAACTCGACTCTTTGCCCTAAAGGAATGACTTTGCTTTGCGGACCTTTCGCGCTGACTTCGTGCTTAACGCCCTTAGAAATCCACGTTCTATAAGCCTCAGCAGAAAAGTTTCGAGAGGTCGTACACCCCGTGGGAACGGAATCGTCGGCATAAGCACTGATGGCAAGAATTATTGAAAAGAAAAAAGTAATCATACAGTGCAAGTTAGCTCATTTTCGTCTGAAAAGCAAAAACAGTGAGCGCCTTCCAAGTGCGCTCATTAGTATAAAGATCCCCTCATAAAGTTTCTTGCTTCCGGTTGCCAGGCAGTAATAGTCTCCGCCGCGCAGGAGAAGCCATGCGAACGAAATTTCCTCAATTTCTAAAGGATCTTTTAGAAGAAAGACAGCGCCGCAATGCCCGTTATTCAAAACGCGCTTTTGCAAAGCACTGTGGAATTTCTATCGGACAATTGAATGACTATCTTTCAGGACGCAGATTTTGCTCCCCGAAAACAGCCCAGAAAATTGTGGCAAACCTCAATCTTCCGCCCGAGCAAATAACAACATTCGAAAAAATTCTTGAAAAGTCCACACCAGGCCTTCACTCCCTTTCCGACGAAAAATTCGCCATTGTATCTGATCCCGCCCATTTCGCTTTCTTGGCCTTAACGACGGCGACAAACTTTGTTTTAGATTTTGATTGGATCTCTGAAAAACTTCGTATTGACGTGACGAAAACACATAAAATTATTAACAATCTGAAGGCCGTGGGCCTGGTTACTATTGTTAATGAAAAAGTCGTTATCAATCACGAACACATCATCACGGCCTTGGATACTCCCTCAGAGGCCCTTCGCAATTCCCATAAGATGTCATTAAAACGCATTATTGACACCATGGATGATGTCCCTTTGGAAAGACGCGAGGTGTGCTCTGTAAGTGTTTGCATCGATCCAAAAAAATTGCCCATCGTAAAAAAGAGAGCTCTTAGATTTATCGAAAAAACGGCGCGTTTTCTTGAAAGTGGAAATAAAAAGGATGTTTATGAAATCAATGTTCAGATCTTCCCCTGGTCTACGTAGACTGGCCGCAACTTTTTTTCTGACGACGTTCGTATCTTCTGGCGGACATGCGATCTTTATTCGTGGCAATGGCGGCTTTGCAGTTATGGAAAATGGCGTGTGGTATGCTCACGACACTTACGAGTGGCACTCTCTGGATATTTACTTTCTTCCCCGCTACTCAAAAGAAGCTTTTCCTCGTGGCAAAGTGACTGACTATATTTTCAATTTACCAAGTCCTCTGAAGCTCCTGCATGCTTATGATATTTTCAATTCTTTGGTCATTGAAGATTGCTCAACTGACGACTACAGATTGAAGGACACGGACTATACATTCTTAAATACAATGACGAAGCTGGAAGAGAGTCTCACAAAGAAAAATCCCCAGGCCTCCTATGCCTTGGCGGCCATCAACTTTTATAATCCAGAAACCCATTCCTATCGTGTCTGCAAAACACCTTTTTTTTCCCGTCTGGACAACGACCAGAAAGCCATCCTGCTTTTTCATGAGGTTGTCTACATTTACTTAGAAAAAAATTCTTCCGCTCCTCCTACTGCCGACCAAGTCCGAGAGGTGGTTGTAAAGACTCTAAAGCAGATGCCTTAGTCCGCCACACATGAAAGTATCTTTTACACGAGGGTTCACAGTCGAATTCTCTATAAGCGAACGCAAAAAAAAGCGCTCGCCGCAAACTGCACTAAACTTTTTTGTATAGAGAAAAAAATCCGCTTCAAGTAAAACTCATGACATGTTTTTACTTAGGAGAAGTAACATGGCTTTAAAGACCCTTATCAGCCTTTTAATCTTGAGCTTTTCATTAAGCAGTCCTGCAGTCACTGTCATTTCGGATCTCGATGACACGATTAAGATCACACAAGTTAAGACGGTTTGGAATTACTATAATAGTATTGTTGGCACACGCGTCTTTTTGGGCATGGATCAACTGGTACGTGATTATAAAGATCAAAACAGCCAGAACAAAGTCATTGTTCTCAGCGGCAGTCCTGAGGTTCTTCGCGGCGCCGTCAATCGTTTAATGACGAAGAATAATATTCCGGCTGATGCCATTTATCTTGCGGGTAAGCCTGAAAAGAAAATGGAAAGACTTTTAAGTTTGGCTGAAGAAATCAATGACGATCTTGTACTTATTGGCGACGATCAAGAGTTCGACCCCAGTTTCTATCAAGAAGTAAAAGCAAAGTTTCCAGACAAAGTGAAGGCCATCTACATTCACCAAGTTAACAATCGTCCCGTGCTCCCCGGACAAATCGGATTTATCACGGCCTATGAAGTCGCCGTTTATGAAGCGCAAGCAGGCCGACTTTCCAATAACAACGTCGAAAATGTAAGGTCGTTCATCGAGGGCCGCCTGAACCTGGCTCCGCAAGATACACTGGTCACTCAAAGAGTTTCTGAGACGCTTGTTCCGCGCTGGAGCAAGTGCCCTGCGATTTCCCCTCTACAAAGTCTTCCGGGGGACGTGGACTTCACAAAGCAGATTGAAGTCATTCTGAATAGAAACTGCAAATCCCACTAAACAACAATACCCTCTGTGAGCGCATTTTTTTGCGCTCACAGAGGACTCCTTTTTACGTCCTCTGTGCAGATTTTTTCGACACATTTTACCTCTCAAAATGCGTCTTATTATCTATAAAATGGCATATCCCTTGAAATAAAAGTATTCCGACAAAACTTACATTTTCGGAGATCTTATGAAAAGAGCGTTTCGGAACAGTTTCATGGCAGTAATCCTTCTATCAGCCTCTCCAGGTTTTGCTGGAGTTTTTGACTGGCTGAACCCAAACTACGGAACCCCTAAAGGAGTGGACCCGGCATCTTTGACCACAAAGGTTGGCGGATCACCTGTAAAACTTCCCGTGACAGAGTATACAGACAAGTCTTTTGACTTTCCTGTCTTGGATGGAAAAAGAGCTCCCTTTCAGCACTCCATCATGTGGGGTTGTTTTTCTAACTGCAATGCCATCCTTTGGAATACTGGTAAGCAAATTAAAATGAGTTATGGCGGGTCACGCTATGAACAAAAAGGCATGGGACGCTATGGAGACGTCGAGCTAGAAAAGATGTTTCTTACAAATAAAGCCAAGCCCTTTTCTCCAGATATGATCTTGGAACTCTCTCGAAAAGTTGCGAAAACTTTGGCGGAAATTTCTCAAGATGCAGAGTTTTTAACAAGCCGAGCTTCCGGCGAAAACGAATATGCCGAATTGATCAGCAAAGATATTTCACAGGAAGAAACTTTGGCCGTAGTCAAAAAAGTCAGACAGGCGCTTTTAATGAAAGATCTTGCTATTGCCACTCGCGACGTGAACGGCGAGTTTGCCGGATATTCTTTGGCGGCCAACGCTCTTTATATTACTCCGGAAATGTCTCCGACACTGGCTTATGACTTTGTGATCTCTTCCAGTTTCTTGAATCTTGGCGATTACAAGCCTGTAGGTCTGTATGTTCTTGTTAAAATGTTTGAAAATGAAGTCAGCGAAATTCAAATCCGCGTGAAAGAAAATTCCGCTGTTCGCAATTTCAACCGTTACTTCATCGAATACGAAAAGCCTGTGGCTCGTCCCTAGAAAAACGAATCTTGGCTTTCTTTGACCTTATAGCGCCGAGACATCATTAAGAAAATGCTGTCCTCGGCAACACCGATGGGTTCCCCGTTAAAGTTTTTTTGAAGACCCGCCAAATTGGCAGGTTCACGTTCGATAGAAACCTTTGTTACGTTTCCTGAAACCGCCGCACTTTCTTCTTCCGAAGAGCTTAAGACTGCTGAAGAACTTCCTCCTCCAGAAAATCCCTCTGAATCTGTTGCACTTCCCAGTTTTAATTTTTCATATTTTGCATCGACCTTTTTGAGAGCTTGGTTGTACGCCTCCACCGCTCCGAGGGCTGCGCCCTTTGGAATTCCCGCTGCGATCATCGAGTCTACCGACGAAAAGTCGGAGGCCTTAAAAGTCTGTCCATTAGGAAGCGTGATTTTCCCGGTCGCAGGGTTGTAGTAACCGCCGTTCGTGATTGCTTGAATGTTCCGTCCCAAACCTGCGACATGGGGATCGCGGTTCAAGGGATTACGAGGGTCCGCAAGATCTCCGGTTCCACCACCGGAATTGGGTACAGCTCCATATCCATCCGAGAGAGCACTCGTCTGTCCTGCGGCTTGCGCCGTTCGTCCATGTTCCTTTGCTTGCTTTAGCGACTGAGCTCCAAGACCCGCGAAGATCGCACCCATCACACACGCGGCGTAGTTGATAGGAGGACACTCGGCAAATTTCGCCGCGGCCATTGCCATCATCAACGCTCCCATCATGTTCTGCTTGTTTTCCGCTTTCTTATTTTCTTTACTAGTTTGATCTGCTCCGCTTTTGACAGAGACGCCGTTTGACGAACTTCCACTTGTCTCTACACCCATGGACGGCCCAGCGAAACTCTGCGTCGGCGATAAAAAAATGCAGAAGGAAACCGCATAAATCACAAACGGCTTTGTCTTCCAATCGCACATAGTTTCCCCCCTTATGAACTCTCTCCTTTTATATCGGAAAGGCTTTCATATTCAGAGATAGACGGCTCTGCGATTGTGAGCGCGCAAATCACGCGCTCACTGTAGCTATATCAAAACGAGATGGCGTTCCACTTCTAAAACCGGGGAACTTAAAGGTTCAACCGTGACTTTGAGATCTTTGAACTTCTTAAGAGCTAAGGCAATTTCTTCGTCAATCTTTTCGCGACGGGCTTTCAGCAGAAAATACTTTCCATTTTTTTTGCAGTAGTCACGGCTGACTTCCAAAATCACATCCACAGGTTTAAACCCACGAGCGGTGACAAGATCAATGCCCTTCAATTCTTTGGGAATCTCTCCATGAATTTCTAAATTTGGAGCGATCTTTTTACAGCGAGTTAAAAACTCCTGCTTCTTCGGACTCTTTTCATAGAGGTGATACTTCACTTCCGGAAATTGAATGGCGTAAATAACCCCAGGCAATCCACCGCCAGCACCAAAATCTGCCGCCGCTTTGATATTTGTCGGGAACTTTTTTAACGGCAAAAGACAATCAATCACATGATTGTCGATAAGCTCTTCAAAAGTCATTTTGCGGCTGACGAGGTTGAGTTCCTCGTTGGCGGTCCAAAGAAGATCCACGTAGGCTTTAAGTTGAGGAAGAGCGGCCTCGCGAAAGCCCAGTTGCAAAAATAAGGGGGTTCTCTGTTCAAAATACATACAATGAAGATAATCGAAATTTTAGGCCCAGGCCAACAATTCATGAAAAAGTTAAGCCTCCTTAAGGATTTTGGGGTAAAATGAACCCTAAGGAGCCATCTATGACGAGATCTATACGATTTCAACCAGATCCCCTGGATCATGCCCTCATAGATTTTCATGACGAAACAGGCTTTGCGGCAACGGCCGTCGCTTTGATTCTCAATGAATCTTATACGGGCTGTGCCCTTCTTATTAAGACCCTGGAACCTTTAAACAAGGACCAGATTATTAAAGTAAAAGTCGGTCGACTCTCTCCGATGCGGGCGAAAGTCATCTGGGTCAAAGGCGTCGATGACGGCGTTGTCAAAGCCGGCATCCAGTTTTTAGATTAGAGGCGTGAGTAAAGCTCCCCGAAGGGAGCTTTTAATTTATGCATCCAGAGCTTCTGAACCCACCGCCGCGAAGGCCTGTTTGGTTTTCTCGCGAACCTCGTCGCGTTTTTTGAATTTGTCCATCAATGAATAAACCACAGGAACAACGAACAAAGTCAGAGCGGTTGAAACAACCACGCCACCGATCAAACAGATGGCCATCGGACGCATGGTCTCAGAACCAGCTCCTGTTGCTGTTGCAGATGGGATAGCCGCTGCGATGGTCGCAATGGACGTCATCAAGATCGGACGAAGACGAATCGGACACGCTTCAATCAATGCCATGTTCGCATCGCGAGTTCCGCGATCTCTCACGGTGTTCGTAAACTCAATCAACAAGATCGAGTTCTTTTTCACGATACCCATCAAAAGCAAAAGACCGATCATCGAGAACATGTTCAAAGATTGTCCCGTGATCAAAAGAGCAAAGAAGGCACCGCTAAAGCTGAACGGCAAGGCCATCAAGATCGTCACAGGATCAATGAACGAGTTAAACTGACTCGCCAAAACCATGTAGGCAATCACAAGTCCTAAAACCAAGGCAAAGATCAAACTTTGGAAGGACTCTTTAAATGTTTTCGAGCTTCCGCCTTGATCGATCATGTAACCAGGCTCTAGCATTTTCTTCGCTGTGGCTTCGACGTAGTTCATTGCCGCTTGTTGCGAAATGCCGGGCTTTAAGTTCGCCGTCACCGTGATCGCGCGTTGACGATTCGAACGAGAAATCGATTGAAGACTTGAACCTAATTCTTCTTTGGTCACTCGTGGAAGTGGGATCAAATTTCCACGACTGTTTCCGACAAACAAAGTTTTAATCTCGTCCATCGGATTTCCCTGATCGACAAGTTTCACTTTGATATCGTAACGATGTCCACCTTCAGGATACTCCCCGACTTTCACGCCGCCGATCAAAGCATTCACTGTAGAACCGATAGATTTGATACTGACACCATGTTGAGCTGCGGAAACACGATCCGGCTTCACTTGAATTTCTGGCATACCCAAAAGGTAGTTGGAATCCACGTCGACCATCAGGCCACTTTTTTCCATCTCTTTCATCATATCTTGCGTGTACTTCGCCAGTTTATCCCAGTCAGATCCCAAGATAGTAAACTCAATCGGATAACCACGACCGCCGGAGAAGCCTTGTTGTGACAAGTCCATCAAAACCGGGCGCACATCTTGAATCTTCGCAAGTTCTTTACGAGCCACTTGCATGAACTCTTGTTGTGACAGTGTTTTGCCAGTCTCCGCATCTTTGCCACGGTCTTTGATGTCTTTCAAAGTCACGAACATCATCGTCGTGTTGGCATCAGAGGCTCCACCGCCGAAACCACCGATTGCTGCATACACTTGTTGAACTTCAGAGCGGGAAAGCAACCACTGTTCAGCTTTTTTCGTCTGTTGATCTGTGTAAGGCAAAGACGTTCCTACGGGAAGCACCAAACGCGCGATGAAAATACTTTGATCTTGCGCCGGGCTCATCTCTTTATTCAGGAATTTAATCGATACAAATGAAACTACGACAAACACCAAAGAGCCGATCAAAACTTTCCAACGATGTTCCAGTGATTTGCGCAACCATAGATCGTAAGAAATTTTGAGGTTCTCCATGAAAGCTTCAAACGCACGACCAATTTTCGTTGTTCTTTCCCCGTGATGAACAAAGCCCGCACAACGCATCGGCGTGATCGTTAATGACTCGACCAGTGACAAAAAGACCGCGATGGAGATCGTCACCCCGAATTGCATAAAGAACTTACCGATGATCCCTTTCATAAAGGCCACAGGTAAGAAGATCGCAATAACGGCGGCTGTAGCAGCCATCGCTGCAAATGAGATTTCGCGCGCACCTAGGATGGCCGACTCAATACGTCCCCGTCCATTTTCATTGTACCGGAAGATATTCTCTAGAACCATGATGGCATCATCCACGACGATACCAATCGCCAGTGTCAAACCAAGAAGAGTGAAGGTATTCAGAGTGTAACCTAAGAAGTACAGACCAATGAAGGCCCCGAGCAACGAGGTCGGAATCGACAACAAGACGTTGAAAGTCGCAGACCAGCTTCCCAAGAACAACCAACACACCAAAGAAGTAAGGATCACTGCCAAGATCAAATGTTTGTTCAACTCATGCACGGATTGTTCAATGAACTTCGTACTGTCAAAGTTGACTTGGATCTTCATTCCTTCCGGAAGTTGCGGTTGGATCTCTGCGATTTTTTCTTTCACGGCTTTCGCAACAGCCACCGCATTTGTTCCACGCTGTTTACGAATACCCAAACCCAAAGCGGTCTTACCGTTAAAGCGCGACATTTTCGTGATTTTATCAAGGCCCATATTCGCATCGGCCACTTGAGAAATCTTCACCATATTAGTCGGGTCAGCGACAGTCGCTCCCGCACGACGGCTGATCACGATAGAGCGGAATTCATCTTCCGTCTTCGCCTCACCCATTGTACGAACGTTGAATGTTTTTTTGTCGGTCTCAATGTAGCCACCCGGAAGCTCGGAGTGCTCACTGGCGATAGCATCCATCACGTCATTCACAGAAATATTGTAGCGAACAAGATCTTTCGGACGAACACGCACACGCATGACGGGATCTGTATAACCACCCAAGAAAATATCGCCGACACCTTCAACCGTCGTGAAACGATCTTTCAAATAGTCGCGCGCATAACGCATCAAAAATTCAGGATCTTCTTTTTCGTAAGTAAGAGCCAACCAAATAATCGGCTGGTCATCAGGATTTGTTTTTGAAAGAGTCGGAGCATCCACATCATCTGGCAAAAGACGTTGAGCCGCAGCGACCTTCGCCTGCACGTCTTGCAAAGCCACGTCGATATTGCGATCTAGATCGAACTCCACCGTGATCGTTGCTGATCCCGTTTTACTGCTCGACTTGATGGATTGAATTCCTTCCACGGTCATCAATGAGCTTTCAATGGGATCGACAACCTGCGTTTCCATGACCTCTGGGGCCGCACCATCCAAGGTCACGCTGACGTTCACTGTTGGAAAGTCGACGTCAGGCATCTGGCTCACACCCATACGAGAGAATGAGATCAAACCGAAAATCATCAATCCGAACATTAACATCCACGCAAATACGGGATTCTTAATCGAAATATCCGAGAGCTTCATTTAACACTCCTGTGAAGGTAGGCCACTCTAGGCAATCCCTGTAAAATAGTCATTACGATTTTCTTTCAACACATCGCTCACAAGGCCTTGAAATCCTTAAGTTTGTTAGCCCTCCTAAGGAGGCTAAACTTCGGTTGACAGGCCCTTTCCATCGGACTATTCCTGACGCCGCATTTAAATACAGTATTTGAGGTGGATATGAAATTGTCGCTGCTTCTTTTGGTTAGTCTTTTCTCTGCGATCTGCTCAGCAGCTCCTGCAAAAAAATCCTCCGTTACTGTGGCTCCAACTCCTGAACTTTCATTAAAAGAAAAAGCGCTTGCTGAAGCAAAGGCCGAAGGTCTTCAAGAAAGAGCCGTTGCTTCTGACGCCCAAGTTTCTGGAATGTTGACGTTGAAAGATCCTCGCCCTGAGGTTGTCACTCGTCCTTGGAATTATTTTGCTGCATTTACAGCTCAAACATTTCAAGCAGAAGGCACTGCTAAAAAAGAAGGTTCTGGCACTTTTGATCTTGGTAAAAATGATGGCACTGTGATGCCGGGTCTTGAGCTTGGCGTGATGAGCGTTCCTTGGCAGACCAAAGCAGTCCTTTGGAAGTTCGGTCTTCGTGCGAAAGCAGGTTTTGCTTCACAAAGTACAGACGTTACTTTGGATTCCGGTTACGCTATTGACGATGCTCGCTTAAATACAACGATGTTCAGCGGTGGTCCTATCGTGGCTCTTTCTTGGGAACGCCTGCAATGGTTGTCTTTGACGTTCTCTCCACAATACGGGACTTTGAGCTATACACAGACTAGCTCTAATGATTTCGCGGCATTTTCAAAATCAGCGGCCTTCAACTCTATGAGCTACGGTCTTGACTTCGCTGTTTCAAAAAAATGGTCTTTCTTTACTGAATGGTCCCAAAGAAATCTCAACGACAGCAGCGAGATCGCTCTGCAAAAAGACGGCTTTGAATTAGGAACAAAAATCACATGGTAAAAATATTTCTAGCTCTTCTTAGTACGACAGCAATGAACGGAGCATGGGCGCAACAAAAGGCCCCGGCTGCGAAGGAAATTACTTTGAATCAAAAAACCGTTGCGGAGCTTGTGTTAAAGCAAGGACCGAAAACAATGGAAGTGAATTTGAAGTACCAACAGTTCCGCCTGGAACCAGTGAAGGCTCTTTCAGCTTATGACTGGCAACTTTTGGTAGAAACTGGTTTTGAGTACGACAAAACTGTGGGTCTTCTTTCCAACTCCAATCAGGCAACAGATGTAAAATACGAACGCTATAAAACAACGGCAAGTCTGAAGAAGCCGTTCACAACGGGAACTGTTTTAGGACTGGAATTAAGCCGCCTTTCCCAAAAGGCCGAGGCGGACGGATTTACATCCAACCCTCCTGTTCCTGAACAAACAGCAGACCTTGCGGGCTTAACACTAGAACAATCACTTCTTGGCAACTTCTTCGGGGTTGCGGATCGTGGCACTGTGAACGCGGCTGAACTTACGTTCCAAGCCAACAACATCGCTCGCGCCAATGAACTTGAGGAAGTCGTTCTTGAGGCAATTCGCCAGTTCTGGAACTCTTATGTTGCGCAAGAAAACTTCAAAGAAGCTGTGAACTCGCGCGATCGTTATAAGAAACTTGTTGATGCCGTTAAAAGAAAAACTTCTTTAGGTTATTCAAATCCGGGCGATCTTCCGCAAGTGCAAGCGGAATTTGAAACTCGTGAACAAAAAGTTAAAACAGCATCAACGGACTATTTGGCAAACCTTGAAAACTTGATCACTCTCTTGGCTCTTGAGCCCGGAACGGAAATTAAGTTTGAAGTTCCTAAAGATATTCCGGCCGTTCCAAAGTTGGTTGAAAAGAAAGTTGAAGATCTTCGCTCCATCCGTTCACAAAAATTGAAAGTGGAAGCAGCCGAGGAGTCTTTGGATGCGGCAGAGTCCCTCAGCTATCCAAGTTTGAACTTTGTGGGCCGTGTGTATACTTCGGGCTCTGATGAATCCGCTGAAAATTCATACTCCGAATTGGCTTCTGGCACTCGTCCTAAATACTACGCGGGTCTTAAGTTCGCTTACAACTTTGGTTCTGACATCCAGAACGAAACTGTTATTAACCGAAAATTGACTAAGGATCTTGAGCAAACTCGTTTACAAAGACAGCTCTCTGAAGCTCAGGACTTGGAATCTCAAGCGCAACGCAAAGTTCAATCGGCCTATGCAATTGCCTTGAGCACAGAAAAACAGAAAGGCTTCCGTGAAAAGGCGTCGCAAGAGCTCAACCGCTCTTACAATCAAGGCCGCACGGATATTTCTGTCTTGATCACAGCAATGAATAATTTCTTCGACTCTGAGGTGCAATACAGTCGTGCAGTGGGTGACTATGCCATTGCTTTGAACGAGTGGGCTGCGGCCAGAGACGAATTGATTCCAGACGACTCTGCGTCTTCGGAATATAATAAATAAGAGGGGCACGTATGTTGAAAAAATTAATCCTTTCAGTTGCGATGTTGAGCCTTGCGGCTTGCGCATTTGATAAAGACACATCTGACGATAACGCCAGAGAAGTCGCTGAAAGACAGCGCCAGCTTAATACTTACAGCCGCGTGGTGGGTTTCTACAGCGGAAAATTGACGACTCCGGCAGCACAACAAGACGTTGAATTGCGTCTTTTCACTCTAGAAAATGAAGCGGGAAAAAACTCAAACGGTGACGAACGTTACAGCGTTGTTTTGCGCGGGAACTATAAAAAGCTGAACCCGGTAGGGCCTGGTTACAACTTTAAAGCACGCTACATTCCAGAGACAGCGGAGTTGATCCTTACGAATGACAGCACAGCTTTGGGTGTTGACGACATTCACACTATCAATGCGAAATTTTCAGGACAGAAAATTATCGGTGAAGTGAAATCCGTTTCTGGCGTGATCGGTGTTCTTGATCTGACTTTGACTTCAAACGAAAGACAAGCGCCGGGCAATAACGAAGAAAACGAATACTACGAAAGACTTCGCCGCCAATACGAAAGCATCGCCGGAACTTACGCGGGTAATAACACAGTTGATGGCAAAGCGAAGTTTTCTTTCACAATCTCTTTGCAAGTGATCAAAGTGGGCCTTACCCCGCAAATCGTCGGCGAATTTAAACGCAGTGACGATCCGGGTGAATCTGTCTCTTTAACTTTGACGGCGGTTTACCAACCAGAGCTTTCTCCTGCTATTCTTACTTTGACTGGAGTTCCACGTTTCAACCCGACAAATTCACCCTATAAGGCGACATTTGAAGGAACTTTGATCGGCGATGAATACAAAGGTTCTTGGAGAACAAATATCAAAGGGTTCGAAGGCGATTTCGTACTTAAAAAAGTAAAATAAGACGGGAACACAGCGCGAATCTATAAGGCCCCAAATAAACATCTTTAGGGATGGGAATTTGGGGTTTTTTATTTCTATTCAATAAAGTCTCACTATTTTTTTCGCACAAAACGCCAAAACTGCTTCATAATAGGGAAATGAAATTTCTTTCAGGTCTTCTCTTTGTTCTGTTAAGTACGTCCCAAAGTTTCGCCCAAGACTGGCGCACAGCCAGTCGCGACAGCGCAGGCATTGCTCCAGATCCGCAAAAAGAAAAAGAAGCCGTGGTGCAAGTTTACGCGGCGAGAACCTTTGCATGGCGTGGATATTTCGCTGTTCACTCTTGGATTGCGACTAAAGAGAAAAAATGCGTCTGAGTACACGACCTATCATGTGATCGGCTGGCGCGTAAATCGCGGTCTAGAGGCCGTAACCGTTCAACATGATATTCCCGACCGCTTTTGGTACGGTTCACAACCTGAATTGATCGAGGACCTTCGTGGAGAGGCCGCAGAAAAAGCGATTCCGCAAATTGATAAGCTCGCAAAAAACTATGCCTACAAAGATGTCTATCGCGCTTATCCAGGTCCTAACAGCAATACTTTCATTTCCCACATCATTCGCAATGTTGATGAACTTAAGGTCGAGCTTCCTCCCAATGCCATAGGCAAAGATTGGATTAATCAAGCCGATCTTGTAGGATGGAGTGAATCCGGTACGGGAGTGCAACTTTCACTTTGGGGACTTTTTGGTTTTACCGTGGGTCTGAATGAAGGTGTCGAGTTGAATCTCTTAGGTTTGAATTTTGGTGTGGACTTACTTCGTCCCGCTTTAAAACTACCCATGGTCGGACGCGTAGGAATGAAAGACAAAGCGTTTTAAAGGACAACATGAAAGACAGCATTGAAGAATCCATCAAAGTCAGAGCCACCGCTTCGGAAATCTGGGGGGCTCTCACCGATACCGACGAACTTGAAAACTGGTGGAGTGAAGACGTTGTTATCGAACCGAAAGTCGGCGGGAAATTTCGCGAAGCTTGGGAAGACGACGATGGCAAGGCTCAACTGGCTTCCGGCAAAATCCTCGCGGTCAAGGCCAAGCAAGAAATCAAGTTTACTTGGAAAGAAAAAGATTGGCATAAAGACGCTGTGACAGAATGCACCTTCTCTATCAAAGACGATAAGTCACAAAGAATCATTACGGTTCATCACATTGGTTGGGAAACCCTGCCTGAGGCAAAACGCGCTCAAGCCATCAAAGACTTCACGATTGGATGGAAATATCACCTTAAAGAACTAAAGGCTTACTTAGACGACTAAAAAGTAAGTCCGTACCTTTTAGGAACCTTTTTCTTTTTTCTCAAGCTCTGCCCAGCGGGCGTAGAGTTTTTCGACTTTCCCCTGAAGATCTGCGATGACGCTGTAGAGTTCTTGAACTTTAGAAGCTTGGCTGACTACTTCTGGTTTTTGTGATTCCTCTTGAGCTGTGCTGAGCTTTTCTTCCAGCTCCAGAATCGTCGCTTCCATATTTTCAAGTTCATATTTTTCCTTGAATGAAAGTTTTCCCGGTTTGCCAGAATTTTTTGCCGCTTCCTTTTTTGCTTCAGATTCACGTTTCAGTTCTGCAGCCTCAAGCTCTTTTTGTTCTTCAAACCATTCTTCCCACTGCAAGTAACCAGCAAAGTTTTCTAAAGATGTCGAACCATCTGGTCTTTTGTGGAAAGAGATAATTTGAGAGGCCACCTGATCCATAAAATAGCGATCATGGGTGACGAGAATGACTGCCCCATTGAACTCTTTTAAAGATTCTTCCAAAACTGTCAGTGTCGCCACGTCCAAATCATTCGTCGGCTCATCCAGAATCAAAACTTGCGCTTCATTCAACATCAATTGGGCCAGACGCAAACGACTTTGCTCCCCGCCAGAAAGTTTTTCGACAGGAAGATCCATCTGCTGACGGTTGAATAAAAATCTTTCCAGATAACTGCGCGCAAAAACGTATTGTCCCTGATAGTGAACATAGTCCCCATCAGAAACGATATTTTTTAAAACCGATTCCTTAGGTTTTAAGGTCTCACGATTCTGTTCGAAGTAGGCGACTTTCAATTTATCCGCACGTGCCACACGCCCCGTGTCCGGCGTTTCTTCGCCAAGTAAAATACGAATCAATGTAGACTTCCCAGAGCCGTTATCCCCTAAAAGGGCCAAACGCGTTTTGGGATTTACCAGATAAGAAAAATCTTTGAAAAGAACACGCCCGTTATAAGCCTTCGTCACATGATCGACTTCAATCAACTTCTGTGGATTGCGTTCCGCATCCTTAAATTCGATTTTCGCCACACGTGCTGCGTTCTTCACTGCCAACTCTTGCACGTCATCTTTCAAAGTCCCTGCTCTTTCGATGCGGGCTTTCTGTTTGGTCTGACGGGCCTTAGCACCGCGACGAAGCCATTCTGTTTCGCGACGAAGAGTGTTTTTAAGAACAAGTTCCCTTTGCTCTTGTGCATTGATCAAAAGATCCTTGGCCTCAAGATAATCTAAGTACGTGCCTTTCACCGACAAAAGATAATTGGGATTTTTCGGATCAAGATCAAAGATCTTGTTTGTCACTCTTTGCAAAAACAAACGATCATGGGTGATGATCAAAGTTGCAAAGGGAGCGCGCTCTAAGAACTCCTCAAGCCACATGATGCTTGTCACATCCAGATGATTCGTCGGTTCATCGAGCATCAAAAGTTCCGGCTCTAAAATCAACTCGCGGGCTAAAGCGACGCGCTTTCTCCAGCCACCGGAAAGATCTTTGACTAAAAAATCTTCGCCAAATTGGGAAAGCTCTAAACGCGCCATCCATTCATAGGCTGCCCCTAAGGCTTCATGATGGTCCCGTGTTTTACTAAGAACAGCTTCAAGAATTGTTTCACCCTCTTTAAAGTGAGGCGTTTGCTCCAGGAATCCTAGACGCAAACCTTTCTTCATCGTCACATCGCCTGAGTCTGCTTCCATTTGACCTGCAAGGATACGCAGCAAAGTGGATTTACCGGCACCATTAGGACCTACAAGGCCTACACGCTCCCCCTCCTCAATGCCCAGGCTGACATTGCGAAAAAGAGATTTACCGGCGAATGATTTTTCAAGTTTATAGGTACTGATTAGAAGCATGGCTTAAAGTACGTCTATTTGTTCTGATTCGCTACGTTTTTATATAGATCATCCGAAATTTTTTCGATGGGAATTATAAACTCGCCTGAACACCCAGTATTATTGCAACGTTTTACCTGAACAGAGGTACCTTCCGAGCTTTGAATAAAATCGGTTTCACCACTAGACAAAATGCCAATAAGTTCATGAGTCATTGCCGAAAAAATCGGAGATCCTGAATTTCCCTCAAAGACATCCAGATTCGATACATAGATCTCAGGTTTGTCTAAAACTTTACGAATCTTCCCAAGAGCCTTTTTTTTAAAGCTACCCAAAGGATACCCTAAAGAGTAGACGCTTTCCTTATTCTTGATCGATTTCCACCCAGAACGATTTAACTTAACGGAACTTCCTGCAAGCGTCCTTTCCAAACGGATCAAGGCGTAGTCAAGCCCGGTTTCATTAATGTCATTGCGTAATTTTACAATTTCCTTGCAGCCCACCGAAGCTGTAATTTCACCTTGCGCCTCATAGTTGAAAATAACATCGATATTAGAACAATCGAGATTGTTTTCCACACAATGCCCTGCCGTTAGTACGAGGTCTTCGCCAATCCGAACTCCAGAACAAAAAGCCAACGACGGTTGATCACTCCATGGTAAATCATCAATGCCGTACACCTCAGAAACGTTGTAGATATTTTTATTTTTTTTATACTCTTGATAAACAGATTTTCTTACCAAAGCAACACTAGCCTCGGAATTAGGAGCAACGCCCACAACGTCTTTAATGGAATCGTCACCATAAATAACGTGAGAAGAATCGCCGTCTTTAAGCTCTAAAATAGATGTGGGTGCGGCATCAAACCCGCACCCTGCCATCTTCAAACATAGAACTCCAAGAAGGAGGACCTTCCAAATTCGCATTAGTGTCCTCGTGTATCCATTTCATCTTCAGTGTGAGCACCTGCCAAGTGGCCTTCCAACCATTTTTCTTCAATGTTGTCAGTACCAACAACCTCTTCAGCCGTGCCTACTTTGTCGATTTTATAAGTTGCCGTCGCTACTTCTTTATCCAAACGATCTTTCACCGCGATACGAACCAAAGCGTCTTCACCTTTTTCAGCGATGGCACGAACCGCATCCAGGCTCAAGTCACCTTTAAGTTCTGTTGTCATACCATCGACTGAGATCATTTTCTTAAGACCTGCACGTTTTGCATCGCGCCCCGCCAGTTCAAATTTCATAGCGTCATCTTTAGAAACCATTTTGATTTCAAGATCCCAGTGACGAGCCATCGTCGCTGATTTAGGACGTGGCAGTTTTGCAAAGTTACCAGCTTGTAGAGCGTTGATCTCAGAATCTGATTTGCTTTCCATGAATTTCAACAAGTCAGCGTAAGTTCCGCACTTCACTTCTGGCTTCGAGCACACTTCGTTTGCGAATTCATAGAATACTTCAAGGTAAGCACCACTCATCCAGCTAGAGAAGTGGTGACCAATATGAACTGGCGCACGGTTTCCGTAGTAGTTCATGTTGAAGTAAGCGCGATAGATGTTCAGCATGTTCTCTTTCACTTCGGCTTTTTGATCCGCAGTGATCGCTTTCAAACAGAATTTGTCGTTGTTCTTGATTGTTTTACCTTTTTTAGAATCATAAGCTGTGATGCTCATTGCATTTGGTTGCTCACTCAAGATACGAGCGGAGTCACGCACGCAGAAGTTGTAATCCATAGAGATCCAACGACGAGCACCACCTGGTTCTTTCACTTGTGCTAAAGGGAAGTTCCATGTGCCCAAAGAGCTTCTCTTAGGCCAATAGTTTTCCATATCCACTTTAGATGTGTCGTATTTAAATCCATGGCTTGCAAGTGTTGGCCAAAGACCTTTGCTCACTCCCAATTGCGGAGCACGGAAGCCCACGATGTCTTTAAGGAAGATCAAAGAATTATACTGACGAGACGTCGTGCGAAGTCCGTTGAGAGAGAACATATTTTTAACGATATAGTCAAATTGGCTGAATTCTGACTTCCAATCTTCCTCTGTCCAACGGCTGCCATCGAAGTGACCCACGGCATGTGAACCAATCTCATGACCCTCAAGATAAGCGTCATTCATTTGATTTACGCGTTCAGAAACATCGGCATTGTCATCGCCCCAACCGATCGCAGAACCGCGATTTCCACCTGGAGCTTTATAAACTGATTTTGTCGAAGGAGTTAAAAGATAAACTGGATTGATAAAGAATGTAAAACGAGTGTCTACGCCAAGACCCTTTTTATGTTTTGTATAGTCACGAGAGTATTGCCAAACTTCATTATTATAAGAACCGTCAAAGGCGAAGGCTACAAACTGTGGAGGTCTTTCCACGGTTTTTGTCGTTTGCGCCCAAGCAAAGTGTTGAGTGAATAGAGACAAAGTCACTAGGCCCTTAACTAACAAGTTCTTCTTAGACATGATTCCTCCCGAATTAATATATTCAGGAAAGTAAAATGCAACGCCTATGCCCCCGATCTTTCAGGGTTTACGGCATTTGGCATGTCTAAACTTTTTACGAAGAACAATTAAGGCTCTGCAATGTCTCAGAACGAGACGACTTTCCAGAGAGGCCAAAAACCCCTCTGGAAATCAGAAAAATTAACGACTCACAGCAGGAACTTGAATACGACCCGGAGCTGCCGTCAAATATTCAGGAACCGAAGTTCTGAAAGCTTGCAGGCCACCTGTACGAACCGCACCGTTTGTCGCAGAGTAACTTGGATGTTGGTAGTTCTGGAAGCGGCCTTCATCCACAAGGAAATATCCTCTAAAATTTGTAGAACCTTTGTTCTTCTTATCAATACTGTAGCGGTCTCCAGACTTGCCCGAAGCTGCTGACTTTGAATAATCCAGACCCATCACTGTCGGATACTGGGCTATTTCATAGATACCTTTTTCGATCAAATTCGAAGAGCTCACACGCACACCTTGATTACGAATCGTCGCTGCATCCGCTGTCAAACCATTGGACTCAGCCGCACCATTTGTTAAGAGCATGAACTCCCAACGATAAGGTCTGTTGTAAGCGTTTCTGTATCTTGAATAAGGAGCGACTTCACGAGTCGCTTCTCTGGCGTAAACGCGGTAGACGTCCGTACCTACTGGCAACAAGTGCCTCATAAAAGCCACGGCTCTATTTTCCAAACGCGTGCAACCGTGTGATCCAGGATTTGAGAAGAAATTGATCATTTTGCCGCGAGTGATTTCAATAGGTTTAGAACCATCTTTACCCCAGCCCATTGTGCCGTGGATCCATTGATAGTTAACGCCATCTTCACCCTCAGGAGAAAGTTTCGCTGCATACCAACCGAAAGCGCCATAGTTTGAAGTTTTGCCTTGGTCGTTTTTAACAATCCATTTTCTTGCGCCCATCAACAGACTCATGCTGTCGGTCACCGGATCTGGAATCGTGCTGATATCCTGTCCCGGAGTGTACCAACGAGGATAAAATCCAAGACCGTCTTGATAGAACTTCACCCATGTAGAAATACGACCATGACCAATCCACGTCTTATAAGCATTCGGATCATCATCAGTTCCTTCTTCAGGACGCCCCACAACCGTGTCCGTTTCCATCACCAATTTGTGAGGGCAATCAGGAGTCACGGTGCAACGCTCATACACACGTGTCTTTTCCGTTGCGATATTCTGAATCACGAAATACTTCGAGTTTGAAGACTCTGTGATAACCATCTTCGCACTTAAATAGTCTTTAGATACAAACAACTCCGGAGCGGCGTTGGCAGAGATATTCGAAGACTTAATAATTTTGATTTGCACCAACGGTGTTGCTTCATTCAATACGTCATAGATTTCGACGATATCGTTTTTTACAAGCTTTCCAACAACATTACTCTCCGTTGTCGAGTTGCTTGAACGCACATTCAAAGAGTCCGCCGAAATATAGTATTTTGCACCGACAGAGAGTTGACTCTTTGTCACGGCTGCGCTGGTTTGCGCTTGGGCATAGGAATAGTTTCCAGCTAAAACATTAACAAGGACTGCCGCTGCAGCTCCTAATAAATGGGCTTTCATATCATCTCCGTTCCATTATCTCGTGGACCTGGGAGCAAGAAGCATGACATGAACGAACCGTAATCATTGCGAATATAAAGCAGATCGCGTAGAGATCAGTGAAACATTTTCCCGGTAAAGCTCAAAGTCGGCTTGTCTTAGGCCTTTGAAACCGTGATTTGACGAAGTGGAAACTCAAAAGTGACTAAATCATTGTCATCTTTTCTGCGATGAAAAACTTGAAGAAGATCTTTCTTCATATGCTGACGGTGCTCCTCAGAAAGCATGCCTACTAGGTAAGTATCACCATAAAAAGCCCAGAAATCTTCTTCATTCACATTCACTCTGATATGGAAGTCATGAATTGTTAAATCAGAAGCAAAACCTTTATTGGCAGAGAACAACTCTTGAATCCCCTCGTGGCTTCGCACGCGCACATCCCCTGTTGGCAGTTTTGCGGGTAAATGGGGAAAATTCTCTTTAAAAAATTCTCCAATCACGGCCACGACTTCTTGGCCCAGGGATGACTTAGGATCTGTCCAACCAACAATGGCAGAAAAAACGCCCTGCGGTTTTAACACGCGCAAAATTTCTTGAATAACGGCTTCTACCGGATTCATTAACATAAAAGCCATGTGGCATAAAACAGCGTCAAAACTGTCGCTCGCAAAAGGCATGGCTTGAGCGCGCCCATTTAATAGATTGACTTGAGAATGTTGCGAAAAATTCTTTCGCGCCACAGCCAGCTCACCTTCGCTCATATCAAGCCCCGCAACTTGCACTCCGCTGCCTGCAACTTTTAATACTTCATGAATCATATGGCCATCACCACAGGCCAAATCTAAAACGCGCATTTCCGCAGAAGAAATACCACGGAGAGTTTGTGTGAGAATTTGATAAGAACTCATTCCTTGAGCCGTGCGATGAATTGCAAAAGCCTTTGGAGTCATGGAGGGTGCTTCTTTATGGGCCATCTTAAGAAGATCTTCCCAATCCTCGGAGCTTGGGACCACACCTGCCACCGCTTTTTCCAAATACGTGCTTTGCTTTTTCATTTACTCAAACCCCAATTCTTGATGACGCTTATCGAGCATTTCTAAATAGTCTTCGCGGTCAACATACTTACCACCCATGCTGCCAATCACCGGGGTGACCATCTGCACGTCGATCCACTCATGTCCCTGGCTTTGCAAAAGCTCGACTAAAAACCACAATGCCATTTTCGAAGCATTCGGCTTTTTATAAAACATGCTCTCGCCGCTAAAAACCCCTTCGATCAAAACGCCGTAGATACCACCGATCACAATATTGTTTTCACGAACTTCAATGGACAGACAATAGCCTGCTTTAAAGAACTCCACGTAGGCGCGTTTCATCATCGGTGTGATCCACGTGCCCTCTTGACCAGGACGAGGCTGTTTGGAGCACTCTTCGATCACTTGGTGAAAATCTTTATTTACGGTGTAATCGATTTGTGGATTGCGGCGACGGTAACGGCGCAAACTCTCGGGAACTTTGAAATCTTTAAAATCCAAAACGCCGCGTTTTTCAGGAGAAAACCACAGCATCGGCAAGCCCGGTTGAGGCCACGGAAAAATTCCCCGTGTGTAGGCCGCACACAAAGTGCCCACATCCAACTTTCCACCAACCGCGATAATTCCTTCCGCCAAGGTATCGCGGGGATCTGGAAAGTCCACTGAGGAATGCTGCAACTTCACAACCATTATTTACCTTGATAAGTCACTTTATAAATTACGCCAGCCTTATCGTCGGACACTAGCATCGATCCGTCTTTTAAAACTTCCACATCGACCGGACGGCCCCAAGCAGAATCCCCTTGCAACCAACCATCGATAAAAGTTTCCGCCTTCTCTACTTGTGAACCGTTCAACTTCACAAAGGTCAAACGGTAGCCCTGCGGTGTCGAGCGATTCCAAGAACCATGTTCTGCCAAGATCACGCTGCTTTGGTAAGTCGCAGGAAACATCGAGCCGGTATAAAAACGCATTCCTAATGAAGCAACATGCGCGCGCAACTCCACGACAGGAGCCGTGAAGTCCTTGCAGGATTTTCCTTTGCCAAACTCAGGGTCTAAAATGTCTTTCCCATGACAAACAGGAAATCCAAAATTCTCTCCGACTTTGTTTAAACGATTGAGTTCATCAGGTGGACGATCGTCGCCCAGCCAGTCGCGCCCGTTATCCGTGAACCACAATTCTTTTGTTGTGGGATGGAAATCAAAACCCACAGTGTTACGCACCCCTTGAGCGATCTCCTCTTTAGAATTTCCATTCACGTCGATACGATAAATACGCGCGTAGTCTTTTCCCGGATCACAGATATTGCAATTGGCTCCCACGGGCACATACAACTTTCCATCAGGCCCGAAGCGAATGAACTTCCAACCATGGTGCGTGTCTGAAGGAAATTTTTGTTCTAAGATGCGCACGGGTTTTAAAGGCAAAGAGGTTTGATTGCTCACGTCGAATTCTAAAATACGGCTGATCTCGGCGACGTAAAGTTTTCCATCGCGATAAGCGACTCCATTCGGGGTATCTAAACCTTGTGCTAAAATTTGCGTCTTTCCATTTTGCACGACATAAACTTTATCACCGCCGCGAGTACCCACAAAAATACGCCCGTCCGGAGCTTGCGCCAAAGACCGTGCGCCAGGAACTTCCGCCCACACAGCAATTTTAAATCCTTGTGGCATTTTTAATTTTTCCAGGGGTAATTTCGCCGCAAACCCCATCGAAGAGATCCATAGAGAAGTCAGCACCACAATAGCTTTCATTATTCCTCCCTTTTTAGTTCTTCGTTGTCCCTACAGACATCACACTTCCCGCAAGGAGTTTCGTGCTCATGTCCGAAATAGTGATACACGCGATTCAATCGGCATTCCGAAGTCTGTGTGACCCATTGAACCATCTTGAGCAACTTCGTGTTTTGCGCCTTTAAAATCTCTGCGCCATTTTCCGTCGCAAATTGTTCGTCCGTCGGAGCATGCACGCAGGTATATGGAAACGGATCTTCGGATTTTTCCAAACATCCCCATCGTTCCAAAATACTCACCGCCGCCTCGGAACGGAAATCCCGGCGATTTCTAAAATTCATTTGCTCGCGCAAGAAATCAAAACCACCCTGATCCACTTGCATGCGTTTTTCATCAATCAATTGATAGATTTTACGAATGAATTCCGGCTCCGGATGAGACCATTTTAAAAACTCCATTTGAATCGTGACATCATCCTGGTCATAGAGCAAATGACAAGAAGACTCTTTGCCATCTCTTCCGGCGCGTCCGACTTCTTGAAAATAAGATTCCAAAGAGCTCGGCGTTTCCGCGTGAATCAAGATGCGCACATTTTCTTTGTCAATTCCCAATCCAAATGCGGGAGTGGCAATCATCAAAGGAGCTTCTTCGCTGATAAATCTTTTTTGATTGCGCTTGCGATCTTGTGGAGCCAAATCTCCATGATAGACCAAATGCTCCATACCTAAGCGATTCAATGCCGAAGAAAGTTTTTTTAAAGTTTGAATCAAAGAGCAGTAAACAATCGCCGCTCCTCCGTGCTGATGGCGAAGACCGACGATCGCGCGGATTTTTTCATCGATGCCGTAGATATCGTGAACGTTCAACGCCAAGTTCGGACGTTCAATTCCCGCAGAAATGATTTCCGCATCAGGCATAAACAACTTTGCCAAAATATCTTTTTGCACTTCCGGTGTTGCTGTTGCCGTCAAAGCCAGGGTCGGCGGATTGCCAAGCAGGGCGCGGAACTCCCCCACTCGGGAGTAGTCTGGGCGGAAGTCATGACCCCATTGAGAAATACAGTGTGCCTCGTCCACCGCCAAAAGTTGGATCTTTCGCCCTTTGATCGCCTCTAAAAATTCAGCTTTGCGAAAACGCTCAGGCGTCACATAAAGAAGCTTATAGTCCCCGGCGGCGATCCGCGCCTGCCTTGACAAACGCTCATCACGACTCAATGTTGAACTAAGAAATGTAGCGGGAATCCCCAGGTCTTGGGCTTTAAAAACCTGATCTTGCATTAATGCGATTAGAGGCGAAATAACGACAACTAAACCGTCGCGAACCTTTGCCGGGAACTGAAAACAGAGACTTTTTCCCATTCCCGTCGGCATTAATGCGAGGAGATTTTCATTTGCCCAAACTTTGCGCAAAATGGCTTCTTGCTCTCCTCTGAAAGAGGTAAAATTAAAATTCGTGGTTAGCAGTTCGTGGAGGTCCGTCATGCCACCAAGTTTACGTCAAGCCTAGGCGATACGCCAGCCGAGGTCCGCCTCAAAGAGAGAGTGAGATCTTTTGCATTGCAATGCGTTACAGCCCTAGCCTAGAATCTTCTTTTGCACTCGGCTTTATTTGGTGATAATCCGAATGCTTTCATAAATATAACTATAAAAACAACGACCAATTAAGAAGGGTAAAGTTATGTCCAAAAAATGGAATATTGATATGGTCAGAAATATCGGTATCTCGGCTCACATCGACTCGGGAAAAACGACGACTTCTGAGCGTATTTTGTTCTATGGAGGCCGTATCCACGCTATCCACGAAGTTCGTGGTAAAGATGGCGTCGGTGCAACAATGGACTCCATGGATCTAGAGAGAGAAAAAGGTATCACTATCCAGTCTGCGGCGACGCAAGTTCACTGGAAAGACTACACAATCAATTTGATCGACACTCCGGGGCACGTGGACTTCACAGTTGAAGTTGAGCGTTCTCTTCGCGTTCTTGACGGTGCCGTTCTTCTTCTTTGCGGTGTTGCCGGCGTTCAATCTCAATCCATCACTGTTGACCGTCAAATGAAGCGTTACAACGTTCCTCGTTTGGCATTCGTTAACAAATTGGATCGTCAAGGTGCGAACCCTTACCGTGTAACAGACGCTTTGATCGAAAAATTGCGCTTGAATGCTGTGATGATCCAAATCCCAATCGGTTTGGAAGATCAACACAGAGGCCACGTTGATTTGACTGATATGAAGTCTTACATCAACGAAGGTGAAAACGGTGAAAACGTAGCAGTTGGCGAGATCCCACCAGATCTTGTTGAAACAGCGAAAAAATACCGTCAAATCATGATCGGTAAATTGGCTGACGTAGATCCTGCTATCGAAGAAAAATTCTTGATGGAAGAAGAGCCAACAACTGAAGAGATTCGTGCTGCTATCCGTAAAGGAACTATCGGCTTGAAACTTGTTCCAGTTCTTTGCGGTTCTGCTTTCAAAAATAAAGGTGTTCAACGTTTGATGGACGCGGTTACTTACTACCTTCCGTCTCCTGCTGAGAAAAAAGAGCAAGCTCTTGATCTTGACAAGAACGAAGAGAAGTTTGACCTGTTCCCAGACAACAACAAACCATTGGTTTCTTTGGCGTTCAAACTCCAAGAGACTCCATTTGGTCAGTTGACTTACATGCGTGTTTACCAAGGTAAGATGTCTAAAGGTGATTTCATCGTGAACCAAGTGAACAAGAAATCTGTTAAGATTCCTCGTTTGGTTCGTATGCACTCTGATAAGATGGAAGACATCGAAACAGCTTACGCTGGTGACATCGTTGCCTTGTTCGGTATCGACTGTGCATCTGGTGATACTTTCTGTGACGAGAACATCCACGCATCTATGCAATCTATGCACGTTCCAGACGCGGTTATCTCTTTGGCAGTTGCTCCTAAGGACAAAACTGCTGCGAATAACTTCTCTAAAGCGTTGCAAAAATTCCGTAAGGAAGACCCTACTTTCCGCGTACACCGTGACGAGGAATCAAATGAGACTATCATCTCTGGTATGGGTGAATTGCACTTGGAAATCTACGTTGAGCGCATGAAGCGTGAGTTCAACTGTGAAGTTATCGTAGGTCAACCTCAGGTTGCTTACCGTGAGACAATCTCTCAAGAAGCGGCATTCGATTACACTCATAAAAAACAAACGGGTGGTTCGGGTCAATACGCGAAGATTGTTGGTAAGATTGCTCCGTTGCCTCCGCAAGAAGATGGCTCTGTATTTAAATTCGACAACAAAGTTGTGGGTGGTCGTATTCCAAAAGAATTCATCCCAGCTGTTGAAGAAGGTTTCAAAGAACAAACTGTTAAAGGTCCACTCATTGGTTTCCCAATTGTTGGCGTTGAAGTTGTTCTTGAAGACGGTGCATACCATGACGTCGACTCTTCATACATGGCGTTTAAAATCGCTGGTATGGCGGCTCTTCGTGAGATCTATGCTGCTGCGAAACCAACAGTTCTTGAGCCAATCATGAAGCTTGAGACAACTGTTCCTGACGAATACCAAGGTTCAGCGGTTGGCCAAATCAACCAACGCCGTGGTACTATCGTTGGAACGACTGCTTTCGAAGGTAACTGCGTTATCGAAGCAGAAGTACCATTGACTGAAATGTTCGGTTACTCAACTGATCTTCGTTCAGGTACTAAAGGTAAAGGTGAGTTCTCTATGGAATTCGCGAAGTACGCTCCAGTACCTCGTAACATCCAGGAAGAGCTTGCTAAGAAATACCAAGCGAAGCGTGCGGCTGAGCAGAAGTAATTCTTTGGTTCTTGGTTAGAACTTCGAAGCCCCGGTGGAAACATCGGGGCTTTTTTTTGCCCTTTTCACTGCTCTCGGGCGCGCTGTGGGGATGGCTTTTAGGTATTAGTGCTGCGGGCGGCACGCATCCGTGCTCAACGGCGCCGGCTTTCGCCGGTTCGCGCATCCATGCGCCGCCTAAGGCCGTCCTCCGCACTAATACCTACAACCAACCCACAGATCGACGGAGTTTCGGGAAATAAAAAATCCCCTTCGTTTCTTGGACTTTTATTCACAGATCTTGGAATTACTTCAGTGGTACTTGGGCCTGAAGCGCACGATGCGCTTCAGGAAGGCTGCACAGGATGGCCAGATAATCTTAAGAACCGAGAGCAGCTGTATTCACTATTTACAAGCTGACTGGAGTGTTGCCCATTCTTCTTTAGTTAAGATAGATTCTGATTCTTTTAGAAAATCTTCTTTTAAATTTTTAATTCGGTCTTCGTCTAAAGGATGCGTCGAAAGAAACTTAGGTAGTTCGATGCCCTTTTTTTGATTTCTTTCGAAGAAGTTTATTAAGCCTTGAGTGGAAACTTTTGCGGTTTTCAGACGTTGTCTTGCTCCTTCGTCGGCGCTGGATTCCATGTCTCGGTCGTAGCTTAGGGATAAGAGGCTTGCTGCTGTTTGTGGGTCTACTATTAAGGCTCCTGAGGCGTCGCCTGCGGCTAAGCTTAGGAAGGATGTTAGTAGAGTTCCTCTTACTATTGTTTCTAGGACGTGGCGCTGTTTTACGTGTTCTATTTCGTGGGCTAGAACTCCGGCTAATTCTTCGGGGCTTTGGGCTTTTTGTACTAGGCCGTTGTAGATCCAGATTTGTGCGCCTGGGAGGGCGAAGGCGTTTTCTACGGGGTTTCTTACTATGTGGATTTGAATGCCTAACTCTTTATCTCCTTCGACTTGTGGATAGATGCGGGAGAGGAGTTTTTCTAGAGCGAAACTTTGTTCCAAGCTGAGTGTGCAGTAGCTTGGGTTTGCAAAACCTATTGCTGAAGATAAAAGTTTGCGTTCGGTTTCGTGGCTGACTTTGCTGGCTATAAATTTTGTCAGAGGTTTAATACCTAGGAATACGAGCGATAATGCCGCAACAATCCCTACAATCCACAAAGTGATTTCTTTTTTTCCTACACTTAAGGGGCCTTTTTTCGGGAGTTTACTTTTAACACTGAGTTCTTTTAATAGAGCCTCGTCGATGAGCTCAAGTCGTGCGTCTTCTTCTCCTTGGCAGGCCAGAACTATTTTTGACAGATGAGTACTATCGCGAAATAGAAGTTTCAATGGCCAGTGATCCAGAATCTCTCCGTCTTTTGTGATTTCAAGAATGGCATTCTTAATACTCACATCAACGAGATGAGACTCTGGTTTGGTTCCATCAAAATACTTAGCGCGATACGATGTCATTACTTTAGAAGCCTAGATCCAAATCGTATTCTGCGACGATATCGTCGGCCATCGCACTGCCATCACTGGCGCGTTGTCTGATTGAAGACAGATCTAACTCACCTTCGAGATAAATGTTTTCTGTGATCTTGCGCAAGCCCCATGTGAAAATCCATGGCACTGCAAGACCGAAAGTAAAAATAGTTCCGATGTAAGCCATCAAGCCATACACGAAAATATCTTTGCCTGGCATTGTGAACTCAAATCGAGCTCCTTGAAAACTTGTGTGTTTTAAACGGAAGCTGATCAGTTTTGCCATAAACCAGGGAACATAAATTCCCAAGGTGATGATCGAAAGAAGCAAGCCTTTGCAATACATTTTAAAGTAAGCGTCGTCTGACCCATCGTATTTAAAATACGCCGATCCCAAACGAGAGCGATTTGTTAAATACGTGCGAACTTGATTGCGGAAGATGGAATAGTAAAATCCCAAAGTTAAAATAGAGAATAGAACACCCTTTAGATAGAGCTTCGTAAACTCTTTTGTGGAAGCTTCATCTTTATCTACCCCAAAGCGAATTTGTCTCCACAAAGTTCGCGAGAGACGATAACGAAGACCCGCATAGGTCGCCAAGGCAAAGACGAAGAGATAGAAAAACGGTACAATTAGAGCAATCGGAATTTTTAGAATCGGCACCAATGTTTCTACGGCTTTTGAAACGACCACCAAAACCAGAAGAATACCTAGAAGCTTCATCCAGCCGCGGAAAAGCTCCCCTCCCGTTCCTACGTAAGTGCCGCCGTCACCCATGAACTTCACGTTTTCCCACAAATAACGACGTGTGTTTGTCTTAGCCCAAGCACGGTAAATTCCCAGAGTAATGATCGTGAAGAAAAGATTCTTCAACATCAAGATGGCCATCTCGGTGCCATTGCCTGCATAGGAAAATTGAAATCGGCCTTTTTGTGTGGTCTCAGTTGATACGTCCACGCTGACTCCTTTGAAGTTTGAACCCCTAAGAGATCGGCGAACTGGACCTTAAACATTAATAAATTTAAGCCACATCTTATTTTGGTACAAACCAAATACAAAATCCCAATAAATGCCATCGGGATTTTGTTAGGAAATTTTATGTTTCAATTATTTGCAGTCGTCGATGTGCCTTGCTGGCAACTCAGTGCTGCGGTTGTGGACAAAGTTAAATCCACGCACTATGGAGTGAACGTCTTCAACGAGCCACACGCTGCAAGTGTTATTTGCTACATCTGGGTAGACAACCTTCTTCTGTACGATTTCAAAAGTGTAGGTTTCTGTTGCTGGGTTGTTTTTAATGACGTCTTCAACCCTTCTTGTTTCATATGTTGCCAAGCAAGGCGCACTTTCACCTTCATTACGGTGATTAAGAAGAGTTTCTGCGGCCAAACCAGGCACTAGGATCTTAACAAGATAAGTAGTTCCGTACCCTGCATTGCTTGAGCGAACGCCCGCTTGGGATAAGTCCACTGCCAATTGAACAGTTTTCTTTGCTATGATTGTTTCCTCTGCTTGAGCTTGCCCTGCGAAAGCTCCCATTGCCAATACCAGTCCTACGATCATGCTTACGGTTTTCA
Organism: Bdellovibrio sp. HCB-110; assembly: GCF_047323225.1. GTDB lineage: Bacteria > Bdellovibrionota > Bdellovibrionia > Bdellovibrionales > Bdellovibrionaceae > Bdellovibrio. Next base: position 1,042,056 of record NZ_CP178750.1, on the reverse strand, counting down.
TCAGATCCTCCTTTTAGCGTCGTGATGACAGAAACCGTTTTAGGCCATCTTTTTCATAAATAAAATTGATGATTATTCATAATTGTGATTACATTTACCTATGGATATTGATGTCTTAAAATACTTTAAAATCGTCGCCCGCACCGGCAACATGAGCCGAGCTGCCCAAGAACTTCATGTTAGTCAGCCTACACTGACGGTTGCCATGAAAAAATTGGAGGACTTGCTAGGAGTCACCCTCTTTGAAAGATCCAAAAAGGGCGTCACTTTGACTCCTTCGGGATTACAGATCTACCAATATTCAGATCAAATGGTGGAGCTGTGGGAAGAAATGCTCCGCGAAGCGGGTTCTCTTGATCAAACAGTCAAAGGCACTATTCGATTGGGCGTTCATCCTTCGGTCGCCAGGTACACACTCCCCGTTTTTCTTCCTTCGCTTTTAAAAGAACATCCTCAGCTCAATATTCAATTGATGCACGATCTATCTCGCAACGTTTTACAAATGATTCGCGACAGTTTTGTCGATGTGGGTCTGGTCATGAATCCAGAAAAGCATCCGGACCTCGTGATCAAGGAAATCTGCGAAGACGAAGTCACAGTATGGAAGAAAAAAGGATCTGCGATCTCTGACACTTTAATTTATGATCCCAATCTTTTCCAAGCGCAGACAATCTTAGAACGCCTTCAGAAAAAGGGAGTTCGCTATTCTCGTAAAATTCCTTCATCGAATTTAGAAGTGATCGCAAGTCTTCTGCAAGTCGGTGCCGGACATGCCATTCTTCCTAAGCGCGTGATCTTAGCAAATACAGCTTCCATTGAAGAAGCTCACGAACAAATCACAAGCTTCAAAGATTCTTTGTGCTTGGTCTATCGCCCGAGTCTCAAGAGAACCGCCACAGGCAAAGCCTTTATCGAAGCCGTCACGAAATCCAAATTCTAAGATTGGACTTCTCGCCAAGACCATAGACCTGGAGTTTTGCGAAAGTATTAAACTGAGCCATGATTCTGCCGAAATAGATATGTGTTTATTCTTGCACTGATAGGACGGCATCATGGATCGCAACGAATTGATTGCAGAAATCAAAAAACAACTTCAAGAAGAACTGAAATACTATAAGTCTTCTCTTGAAGACAAAATTCCTGATGAACAAAAGAAGCAAGCCAAAGAGTTGAAAGACTCGGCGACGACATTTGTAAAAGAAAATCCTTGGGCGTCTGTAGGCATGGCAGTTCTTGCAGGATTTGTGATTGCACGCATGCTCTACAAAAGAAGGGATGACTGATGATGAACCTTCTTCTCCCCATTCTTTCCTTTTTTATGGGAAGTGCTAAAAATTTATTTAAAGAGCCTGGTGTAGCGCTCACACAACAACTCGTTCTACATCTTAGAGCTTTGGGACTTATTCTCGTGTCGTGCATTGGCGCCTTGGCGCTATTCTGTGTTGGTCTTTCGTTGTTAATCGCACGCATTGCCGGACAATTTGATAGCAGTGAGAGTTTCTATTTCACCACGAGTATGTGGATCTACTTAGGAATGACCATCGTTTCTGGTGGAGTTCTTATTTACAGTCTTAACCGCAAAACGTGGTTGAAAGCCATGGGCTTTGAACAAAAACCTCAAGCCGCTCCAGGAAAAAGTGGTGCACTCGAAAGTGCTGTTGCCCTTCTCGTCATGGATTTTGTCGAAGAACGACAAAGCCGAAGAAAAGAAAAACAAGATCAAGAACAAGCAAGCTAAATAAAAAAGGGAGTCTAAAGACTCCCTTTTTTTCGCACTGTAGACGTAAAAAATCCCCTGGCACTTTTAGAAGTGTAGGCAGTACGTATCCGTGTTTGACGAAAGAACTTTTTCTGTCGCCTTTTCAAATGTTGTTACAGTCGTTGTTGTGCACATCTCAGTGGGGCCAACAGCTTGACGTGTGATGATTGTGTATACGATCACGTCGCCACGATCTTCTTTTGTTGAAGTTGTTGTTATTGGAAGATAAGGGCTCCCGTGAACGTAAAAGATCTCACCGATCATTCCGCTGCCACCGCCATCACCTTCGTAACCGCCGCCGTCAAATGAACCGCCGTCACGGTCGTTGCCTTCGTATGTACCTTGGCGTGGATCTACTTCTTCGTCTCCGCCTTTACGTTCATCGCGGTCTTTCGGAGCTGGCTCCGATTTGCCTTTTTTAGCAGAAACGATGTCTTGAGAAGAGTTCGATGCACTCGCGTAGGAAACAAAAGAAAATGATACGAGTACGGCAAGCAATAATGACTTCATTGATTTAACCCCTTTTGATTGATTTCAGGGCCAGGCTTTAGCACAAATAAAAAGCCCCCGCCAGAGCAGGGGCCTACCTTGCTAAATTTTCACGGTCGCGACTATTTGGACACCGGAACAACCTCATGAAGGAAGTCCGTTAGAGCGACCCAAGAGCGACGATCCGCAGATTCGTTATAAGCCACTCCCTTGGAGATATCATTACCAGCCTCTTTCTGGGTGAAGGCGTGGACGGCACCGGAATAAGCAATAAACTGGTAATCCGCCTTGGCCTCGTTCATCTCTTTCATAAAGCCTTCGACTTCTTTTTGAGGGACATTCGGATCAATCGCTCCGTGCATAACGAGCAACTTCGGTTTCACATTTTTTGTGTCTTGAGGTTTATCCGTGGAAAGACCACCATGAAAACTCACAGCTCCGACAACAGGAAATCCGGCACGGGCTGCCTCTAAAGCTCCCGTTCCTCCAAAGCAATAACCCATAATCACAATGCGCTTGGGATCTACTTTTTTATTTTTAGCGATGAAATCAAGAGCGACCTTTTCTCTTTCACGGAAAGACTTAATATCACCTTTGTATTGCTTAGCTAATTTACCCGCTTCCTGAGGAGATCCCGGGCGAACTCCTTTACCGTAAATATCGAGCGCAAATGCCACATAACCTTGGGCAGCCAAGCGTTGTGCACTGTTTTTTTCATGATCCGTTAAACCCATCCACTGGTGAACGATAACCACAGCAGGACGAGTGCCGGTCCAAGAATCATCATAGGCAAGAAAACCTTCATAAGTAGTTTTGCCGTCTTTGTACTCAACGACTTCCGTTTTCACAGCGGCCCGGCTTTCTGAACACATCACCAACCACTGCAAACCAAACGCGGCCACAAGGGCTAATACGACCTTCATGTTGACTCCTTTTTCCTTTACCAAAGTCTATGAGACTTTTTAAGGCTGGGTCAAAAGTCCTTAAGCTTGCCCTGCTGCGATACAAATACTGCGTCTTATTTTGACGAAACAGGACCCTTGCAAGTTGCGTTATAGACATGGACCTTGGCTGCTATGGTACACTTAAGCATCTATGGAATATCACAGGCTTCGGCCGGTCACATTTAACTTCTCAGATTTGCATCATCTATGACTTTGATCATTATTTTATTTATTTCCACCATTGGAATTTCCTTTTTATGTTCTATGCTCGAAGCGGTCCTTCTGACGTCGACTTCGGCATATATCGGGGTTCTCATTAAAGAGAATCGAAGAAGTGCGAAGCTTCTGGAACATCTCAAAGAAAACATCGACCGTCCTATCTCTGCCATTCTCACTCTGAACACTGTTTCTCACACCTTAGGTTCCGCTGCCATCGCGTACCAAATTCAAGTTCACTACGGTCAAGAGGCGGTCACTATCGCTTCCTTTGTACTGACTTTCTTGATCCTTATTCTTTCTGAAATCATTCCGAAATCTATCGGCGCCGCTCACTGGAAAGCTCTTCTTCCATTTTCTGCTTATGCCATCCAACTCATGATCATTCTGCTTTATCCGCTGGTGATTATGTCTGAGTGGTTGGGAAAATTCTTTGCCAAAACCTCTGAAGATCCCGAAGTCACTCGCGAAGAAATTCTGATGACGGCAGAGATCGGCGTTGAAGAAGGAACTTTGAAAGGGAAAGAATCTAACATCATCAAAAATCTTTTGATGCTCGATAAGATTTACGTTTCAGATATCATGACTCCCCGTTCAGTTTTCTTTGCTCTTGATAAAGAGCTCACTGTCGAAGAAGTCTTTTTGAAATACAAGCCTTTGCGTTTTTCCCGTATCCCTGTTTATTCCGGAAGTCTCGATAATATCGTTGGCATGACTTATCGTTATAAAATTCACGAAGCTCTTTCGAACGATCAACACGATAAACTTGTCGGAGATCTTGTCACACCGATTTCCAGTATTCCGGAGCGCATGACCGTGTCTCAGGTTTTAGATTTCTTTATCAAAGAAAAAGAGCACATCGCTTTGGCTGTTGATGAATACGGTATCGTCGCAGGCCTTGTGAGCTTGGAAGACGCCGTTGAAACTCTTCTTGGTGTTGAGATCGTCGATGAATTGGATAATGTCGAAGACATGAGAAAGTTCGCCCTCGAACAGTGGCAACTGCGTAAACAAAAACTCCGCAGGAGTTAATCATGATCTTGTTGTATATCCCTTGCCCCGATAAGTCTTCCGCGGAAGCTATTGCGCGCACCCTTTTGGAAGAAAAATCCGTGGGCTGTGCGAATATCATTTCTGGCATGGAATCGATGTATTGGTGGGACGGAAAAATAGAGACAAGCTCTGAATATATACTCATTCTTAAAACTTTGAAAACCCCTGACGCACAGGAAAGAATCACAAAAAGAGTGCAAGAGCTACATCCTTACGATGTTCCCTGCGTAATGACTCTCCCCGTCCTAGGAATCAACGAATCCTATAAGAAGTGGCTTGAAGAAAGCCTGAAGTAACCTCTATGATCTCCTAAAACTCCTTGGGGGATCTATGACAAAGCAAGAACTGGCTAAGAAGATTTACGACGTCGCTCACTTAACGGGCGAATTTAAATTGCGCTCCGGCCAAATCTCCAACGAGTACTTTGATAAATACCGCTTTGAAGCCCAACCCGCTTTGCTTCGTGAAATCGCCAAACACATGGCTCCTTTGATTCCCGTCGGAACGGAAGTTTTAGCGGGCCTTGAAATGGGCGGCATTCCTATCGCAACGGCTCTTTCTTTAGAAACAGGACTTCCATGTGTTTTCGTGCGCAAAGAAGCCAAAGAATACGGCACCTGTAAATTCGCGGAAGGTTTGGAAATCAAGGGGAAGAAAGTTTGTGTGATTGAAGACGTTGTGACAACTGGTGGTCAAGTCGTTCTATCGACGGCGGACTTGCGCTCCATTGGTGCGGAAATCAGTCACGTTCTTTGCGTGATTCATCGTGGCCCTGTGTTTCCGGAACCGAAGTTGACGGAGATCGGGTTGACTCTGACTCCGCTCTTTAAAAAATCTGATTTCTAAGAATGTTTGTTGGCATTAAGAGCAAGACCTAGGTCTCGCTCTTAAGAAATCCCGGTTTTATCCGATAATAAGGACTGGTTTACTACCAGGAGTTAAGGGATGAAAAGGTATCAACAAGTCCTTGCTATCGCCGCTATCGCATTCACATCCGCAACATCGTTTGCGGGGTATGATGAGTTCAACTGTGTTACAAACGACAGTTTGGAACTATCAAATCTACAATGTATTAGCTGCGGAATTTCCAAATACTACGCAGACAAGGGAGTCGAAGTTACTCCTTCTCATAAATGGCTTGCGATTCTTGCCTTGAAGGTTCGCGAAAACAAACTGGATAAAGATGGCAAAGGCACAACAACATCTACCGATGCTGAGGTAAATTACAAACAGCAAGTTATTAAAAAAATTCAGGCTTATGGGTTCTGCACAGAATATGTTGGTAAGGATACTCCAAGCAGATCAAAAAACATGCATGACATGAGTTCCACGGAATGGAGAACCTTCTTTGAATTCTTAAATAGAGATGATCTCCCTTCAGAGAAAAGCTACGACAAATTGTCAGAGTCGTTAGGCTTCCGCTCTACAGCCTTATTTGGTTCGGGCGGCGCTAAAAAGAATATGGATTATTTATTTGAAGGATTTGATGAAGATCTCTCTTTGAACGACAAAAGAGCTTTATTCAAAGACAAACTCAAACAAGGTGTTGCCTCTGATTATAACGTTTCAGGAGAAAAAATTGAAAACTCACGAAAGTTCATTTCTTCTGGCGACAAGGATCAAGGTTTAAGAAATTGCCTATCTGACATCAAACGTCGGTTCTTCGAACAGCAAATGTCAGATAAAGAAACTTTTAAAATGTGTGAAGTCATGGCAAATGCATGTGATCTAGCTAGAACGCCAATGAGCAAAAACGATTTTTGTGTTCACAGAGGAATGGGTTTAAGACCTGCAACGGGAACTGGGACTCAACCAAGACCGCTGCCACCGCCTCCACTCCCATCAAAAGGCACCGGCGTTAAATAAAAAAGCCCCAGAGATGGGGCTTTTTCTTTTTGGCCAGGAACTAAATTATCCCTGACACTTCTTCACAATAGCATCTTGGATTTTCAGTAGTCTCTCAGACGGATTTTTAACATCCCATTGCCATTTGAAGTCACGGCAGTCTTGCCACCAGGGGAAGACCATTTTTCCGAATGTCTCGCCGTTTTTATCGTCACGCTTAAGGCGCTTATAAACTTCTCTTTCGATGATGGAGTAAGCTTTTACTGGCAAAAGTTTTTTCTGGATAAGATCAATCGCTACTTCGACAGTCGTTACAAAACCAATCTGCCCGGCCATTGTTGGATATTGAGAGTCCGCCAATTTAGAATAAGCTTCACGGATGTAGCTTACATAAGGAATTTGCGGGTATTCTTTGACCATCTGATCGTAAACGATGGCATCGAATTGACCGTTGTCACCAAAGTAAATCACCATTTCAGGTTTTTTATCTTCCAACAACTTACGGATAACTTTTTGTTTCAACTCTGGATCTTGCTTAATGCCCGAGTTCATATGAAGTTCCGTGACCGGGAAATCGTTCTCTTCCAAGAAATCACTGTGTTGTTCATTCATCAAAATTTTAGGCGCTAAACTGACATAATGAAATTCAATATCGTCGTGAGAAAAATCCAATAGACGATAAAGCTCGGACATACCCGCAAAGCGACTGTCATCGTCAGCAAAGGAAGTCACAGCTCCCTTTTTTGAAAGGACGTGGCTGACCTTAATGGTGTCATCAATATCGGAAACCACAAGAATCTTGGCCATTGCCAACTGTGAAATCAAAGTCAGCGATAAGACCAGTCCCGATAGTTTAATCATAAGCTCTCCCAAGTTCCTCCCCTCTGCAAAGCGACCAAAAGATAGACAGCGAGCGCCAGCCCGCGTCCCTCAAAGACGCCCAAAGGGTTTTAGATTGTTTTAAACTCACAGGGAATTAGAAGAGCAAGGAAGGGGCCATCAAGGAAAGGCCCCGCAAAGTTCTACGAACCAGCACCAACCCAACTTGCACCATCACAGTATTTAAACTTATTGTCAGAACTAAAATAGAGCAAAGTCCCCTTACTTCCTGCGGGAGACGCACAGGCACCTCCTCCAGTTCCGGGAATAGGTCCCATGGATTTCAATTGAGTTCCGTTACAAACTCCATAGGCATTTTGGCTGTTGTCATACTCGAAACGGCCTCCACTCGAACAGGGGCCTAAGACAATTGAGTTGATTAACTCATACACGCCTAACGAACTGCTCGCATTTGCGGTAATCACATAAGGCGCTGACGACACCAAGGACCTTGGCAAAGACATATTGGCATCTGAAAATGTGTCGTTTATAAATGGCGCTGCCTTGTTCGAAACATCAACAGAGATGATGCCAGAAAAATTCAACACGTAGACATTATTGCCATTCACAGCCATATCATAGAGGGAATTAAAGCCTGTATTCGTCACAGAGCCGACGACTACGGGAGCTGCGGGAGAACTTATATCCAAAACCGTCAGTCGAGAATTGGGTGACTCCGAAGCCACATACAAATAATTTCCCGACACCGAGATCGATTTACATTTCGCCACGCTGGCATTCGTATAAACACTTGCCAGTACCAAATTGGCTGGATTTGACGCATCCACAATATTAATTTCGTAACCACTTGAAGACGAACAAACGTAGACATAATTTCCACTGACCGCCAATGCATTGGCATAGTTCAACCCAGTTCCAGCTAAAGATGATGCGATCGCGGGGGCTGTCGGGTCCGCAATTGATAAAGAGTGCAATTTGTTTGTAGAAGAAAAAATAAAATGACTGCTCAGAGGCATAATTCGCGTAACCCACGACAAATTCGGATAACCACTGACCTCACCCACCTTAACCAAGGCCGCAGGATTTGAAATATCGAAAACAACACCTTTATAAACATTTGAAGAGCCCGCAGCAAATAAGTAATTTCCAGAAATCGCGATATCAGCGACTAATTGCAAATCATCACTATAATAATCACCTAGGACAACGGGTGAATTCACATTAGTAAGGTCCACAGTTGTAATACGTTTGGAGTTTGGAGCAAGTACATAAGCCACACTGCCCTTAAGAAGCACGCGACTTGCACCTGCGAAAATATTTGCGACACTGTACTGTTTGGAGGTCTCGATAGGAATAATACTATCACTGATATTAACGTACTCAACGCCAGAGCCAGGAACAAAATTGATCAAGTAACTTCCATTAATCACAACTCCGACTGTCGAATTGGAATCCAAAACCGAACCAAAACTTAAAGTCAGCTCCTTGGGACGATTTGGCGTCGCTATCGAAAACTGCATGTATCCAGATCCCGATTTTCCAAAAATCATATTTCCTTTTGAAACCATTCGACCATAGTAGTTATACGTTGGAAGAGCTGTCTCGAACACTATTGACGCCGGATTACTGACGTTCCACGTTGCCAAGCCTTGATCGTAAGTAGCATAGACGTAGGAACCCTTTGATAAAATGTCTTTAAAGGTTGTGAGCTTGGCAAAAGGCGCACTCGCAGACACATAAGACGGAGACGACGGCGTCGAAATACTGACAGCAAAAATCAACTGACTTCCCGTGCAACCGATAAAAATATATCCCGCATTGACGCTCATTTTAGTACAACCGTTGAAATTGGCATGAGTCAACGTCGTCACATAAGAAGGAGCACTAGGAGTCGCCACATTCACGACTGCAAGGCCCACAGAAGTTAAAACATAGGCGTAAGAGCCAACAACTTTAATATCCCGCGCATTATTAAGATTTGCATTCGATAACGTCCCGACCAAACTCGACAATGACGGCACACTGATATCGACGGACTGCAAAGAACCATTGGTGGCCACATACGCATAAGTTCCTGCAATATCCATTGCCTGTGGAGAAGCTCCAATACTCACAGTTCTCACGATACTTAAGTTATTCAGATCACTATGATCAATCACCTTAAAGCCAGAGTCACCGACCGCATATGTAAAGGTGCCGACACTATCCCCGTCGGTCATATTGTAGAAATCTCCGGTGACACTCACGGAGCTATAAAGTGTCGGGCTCGCAGGATTGGAAAGATTAAAAGTTGAAACAATCCCTGAACTATTCCCCGACACCCCCACAGTCCCATCCACATCAAAAGGTGCCTGACTTTGAGATGGTAAAGTGCTCACATATGTCGGAGCCGCTGGGTTCGATATGTCATGCACGACCACCGATCCAGTATTTGGCTCTGTGTAAAGATAATTTCCCGATACCGAAATCAAATTACTACGCCCAAAATAAGTTGTATTTAAAGATGTGTAAGCCAAAACTGGCGCTGAAGGAGTTGAAAAATCCACGACAACAAGGCGGCCGGCCCAGGTATTAGCAAGAACGTAATTTCCTTTTGAAACTATCTTGTAAACGCCATTTAGATTTGTGGCATCCGTAAAGGTTCCCAAAAGTGCTGGAGCATTTTTGGTGGTCACATCCACAGCGGCGATTTTTTTATCGACGTCGCTAGAAACATAAACCGTGCTCCCACTCACCCAAACTCCTTTAGCTGAATGATAGGAATTAGTGAACAAATTAATATGCCCTACAATACTTGCTGCTGCGGGGTTGTTGGCATCAATAATGGTTAAGCCATTTGCAGCCGCCACATAAACATATCCTCCTGCTGCTACTATGCCGTCCGGAGTATTCAAATGATAGCTGGCGTTGTTCCGGACTATGGAGCGAACCACAGGTTTAGCACCAGAAAAATCGACGATAAATACTTTCGCAGTATTGCCCGTTGTCACATAGGCATAAGTGCCGTCAAAAAAAAGTCCAGCTTCAAAACTATAACGATTCATTGGGTCAGGAAGAGCAATAGAACCTTTTTCCAAAATAGAAGAAGGATTGGAAATGTCATAAGCAAAAAGATTTTCGTTCGAGTCCATTCCAACCATGGTGTTACCCTTTGTCGATACGGAATAATGCCAAGGCTTTTTATCAAAGTAACTCGCTAGAACCGGCCCCTGCAAAACAGGTTTAGGATTTCGATCCATGATATAGATAGCGGGACTTCCTGAAAAAATACAACTGACATGGGACCCACCGACGGAAATATGATCACATGCCTTTCCGTAAGAGGCGGAGTTGGGAATCAACGTCAAAAAAGTCATCTGAGGATTTGCCGGATTAGTCACGTTATAAATCGACACATAGTTATTAGAGTTGCGGCCGTTATTTTGACTGACATAAATGAAGTTGCCATCCATTTCGATGTCTTCCGCTCGCTCCAAATATCCATAGTCAGTGGCATTAAATTTCATTTCGATAACCGGGGCTGACTTATTCGTTATGTTAACGACGGAAAGTTGTCCTTGGTACATTCCTGTTTGTCCCAGTACATAAACATAATTTCCATTCGCCACAAGGGACTTTCCATTCTGAAAATCCGTGGCAGTTAAGACCGATGCCTGCGTTACGGCTGAAGGATTGGAAACATCAAAAATATAAAAGCTGCCTGATGTAGAGACATAGGCATATCCTCCTTGAACATCCAGACCCGATGCCGAGGAAATAGAAGTATAAGAAACAAAAGTCGGAGAAGTTTTCGAAGACACATCAAGGATCAAAAGACCTTTTGAGCCTCCCACTGTATAAACATAATTCCCGACGACTTTGATACTGCGATCATTCCCAATATAGGAAGAATTGGAATAGCTCCCGCTAACGACGGGAGCCGTGGGATTGCTGACATCAATGATGACGACTTTGTTCTGCGCCAACAAATAGGCATAGTTTCCATCCACAACCATATTGCGAGGACCGGCAAACAAAGAGTTTACCAATGTAGCCACCACTGTTGGATTTCCCGGTGCACTCGCATCTATCACACTGAAATCGTTTCCAGAGGAATCCGCGACATAAGTATAATTTCCCGAACTGGCTATGGCAGAAGGAGTATCAATTTGCACCGCCGATGGATCGGTGGTCACCGACTTCACTTGCAATCCGCCATAACTGATATTCTTCCAAACTGTACCATTGCAATAGTACATTTTTAGATCCGCTGACGACCATCGAGTCGCCCCAGCAACTCCAGCAGGAGCGGTGCAATCAGCCAAGGCCTTTGGGGATATCAGGCAAGTGAAAACGAATAAGAGATGTATCAATCCATATCTCATTTGCCACTCACTTCGCTTGTTGGATAATCAAAGACTCTAGTTTTCTTAAGCGTTCTTCCAGGTTTTCTACTTTCAAATTAAGCTGCGCATTCTCCGCACGCAAACTTGCTAATTCACGCTGCGCCTTTACTTCTGCGGATTTGCACATTCCATAAAGTTCTTTGGTAGATTCGATAAGTGGCGAAATCATGTTTTGATACTTAACGGCTTTGTAACCGGAACGAGAATCTGTAACGACTGCCTCCGGCATCACTTCTTCTACTTCTTGTGCGATCAATCCCGTATCTGTCGTGTCGTTACTTCTCCATTGATAACGAACTCCACGCAGTTTCAAAATTAAGTTGAGACCCTGAGAAGTTTGGATATTTTTCTTCAGACGGCGATCGGATGTAGAAATATAACCAACGGCTTTCACATTCCCCGTAGTTTCAATACTTTCACTGGGAGTGGCTGTTCCCACACCCACATTGCTGGCATTCAAAACCTTACTGCCGTTCATATTGATATCCCCGGACATAGTCCCACCCGCCAGAGGAAGCTTGGTGGAGTCACTGGTAGAGAGAACGTTCCAAGTTCCATCTCCGCGAAGATAGGTCGTGCTATCTGCTGTACCTGTTCCTAATTGAGCAGGTGGAATTTTTGAAGAAGAACCCAGAGTTGCCAAACCATTAGCAACTCCTTTCTGAGCAGAAATTCTAGCATCGACGTCAGAGTTGAAATTTGGAATATCCGAACTTGATAAAGTCGCACAACCAAAACCCGAAGCCCCCGTCCACTTCAAGACACTTCCAATAGTAGAACAATAAAAATCTTTAATCGTGGTTCCCGCCGTCGAATCCGTCGCGAGAAGACGATTGGGGCCCGCAGAGCCCGGCGTAGCGACCACTTTAGAAAGGTTACTCACAGCTCCATTTGCTATCGTCGTATTCACAGTACCAGAGGAAAATCCGGAAGAAGTCACATCTCCAGCGAGAGTTGTAACGTAACTGCCCGTTCCAGCCGAGAGACAAGCCATCGCACTGCCATTCCAACTTAAGAACTCTCCGGCACCACAAGTGGGCAAACCCACCTTAGTCAAAAAGTCGCTGGCAACGTTGTTCCCTAATTTTTGCGCAGACATGGAGTAACCCGCAAAAGGAACAGAACGAATCACGTTATCAGGAGAAATTGTTTTCCAACCGCTGCCATCATAAAAATGCACACGCAAAACTCGATTGTCGTCGACCAAAGGAACATAGCTCGTCGCACCGTTGGCACAACTATAAGTTCCGCCAGACGAAGAGCACACTCCACATGTAAAAGTCTTTTCGTTATCAAAGGCATCTAGAACGACAGCTCCGACATTAAGTGGAAACTGAATAGTTCCTTTTCCAATGGGCACGTCAAAGACCCCTTTGGAATTAACCATATTATAGCCAAGAACTTGCTCTTGATAGATCACACAAGATCCTGAAGGGTTGAGAACCTGAAAGACGAAACTCACGTTGTCATGTTCAAATGGAACTCCATCCGTACGAAGGATACGACCTTGATATGTGAGATTGCTGGGGCCCGCAAATACTGACCATGGCAAAACGAAAATGAGGAAAACAATAAGTCCGATTATTTTATTCATGGCTCTCCCCTAAACGCTCAAATACAAGCCGCTGAACGAGTTTCTATTTACTTTATCGGTCAAAACTTTGCGATCCTGAACACAGCTCAGGGGAACATTAGATCTTCGTAATTAGGGAGTCTCAAAATAAGAAAGTACCAGTTTTAAGCTGGTACTTTAGACTTGGCTTATTTGCCTAGAGGACATTTGAAAGTTTACTTTTCTCCAACGATATAGGCGATCCAGCTTTGGCAAGCTTCACCATGATCGACACGGGTGAAGTTACCATCACCTGTTCCATCTTTGGCCGTGCCTTCCCAATACACATGGGTTTTTCTAAAGCCCACTTCGTGCATGATGTCGCGGATCTCTGGGATCGACCAGATTCTCCAGTCATACGTGAAGACCTGTTCGATCTTCTTTCCCCATACTCTGAAGTGAATATGGAAAAGAGCTTCGTTCGTCACAGGATCGAAATTTGTTTGATCCCAGTAGTACGTGAAGCCTTCATGTTTGATCGTGTCTTCGATAGCATCATAACATTGGCTGCCACCGAAAATATCAACCAAGAACATACCGTCTTTATTGAGAGTCTTTAGAACGTTGGCGAAATATTTCTTTAAAACTTCTCTTTGCTTAAAACAGAAGTAAGAAAAATTCATCGCCGCAACGATGTCTGCTTTCGGAAGATTTGGATCAAGGACGTTTCCTTCAAGCAACTTCATACGACGTTGCTGTTCCGGTCTCATCTTACTCAAATAGTTCTGGCGACCGTAAGCCATAGGCTCCGGATCAAGATCAATACCGATCGCCTCATGACGTGGGTTGAGCTTAATCCACTCTGTCGACAGAGCGAAAGTTCCACAGAAGTCCTCGCGGAACGTGCGTGCGCTTTTACCCTTTAATTCCTTATAGGTATCGCGGATAAAAACGACGTCATTTTCAGCCGATTGAACGGCCTTACGATAAAGTTCGTATTTATCAAAAAGAATCTTAGCGCTCTTTTTGTTAACACGACGACGGACTTTTTTTCTGTGAGACATTTCTTTTTTGCTCATTAAGGCACTTCCGCTACAACTTCGCGAATCGCAAGTTCAATATCCTGAAGTTGCGGCACAGAGTTCTTTTCAAGATTCGGATGAAGACCAATACCAGGCAAGTTCTTACCTGCAAGCACACGAGGGCGCGCCATCAATTGATAGAACAACTCTTGAGTTGCACGGTAAGCCAAGTGCTCACCGAAGTTAGTTACTTCTGTATCTTCATTCACAAATAAAACACGGCCCGTTTTTTCGATAGAAGATTTAATCATCTGCCAGTCGTAAGGATAAATCGAACGAAGGTCGATCACTTCCACAGAAATACCTTCTTCAGCCAGTTTCACTGCCACTTCATCACAAAGATGAACCATACGACTGTATGTAACCACCGTGATGTGCTCACCTTCATGAGTGATTTTACCTTTACCGATCGGCACAATGTACTCTTCAAGATCTGGCCAACGAGGCTTCCAACCTTCCGAGTTCTGAACTGGTTTATCAATCATCGCTTTGAGTTCTTTTTCATCCGCTGGTTCACCAGGGATCAACTCATCACCTTTATGGCGCATCAAAGCTTTTGATTTAAGATACAAAACTGGGTTTGGATCTTTGATCGCAGAAAGCATCAAGCCGTACGCGTCCAAAGGATTTGAAGGCATCACGATCTTCCAACCCGGAAGACGAGAAGCCCACGCATCAAATGAGTGAGAGTGATAAACGGAACCAAAGATCCCTGCTCCCACGGGAGTCATCACCACCATCGGAAGTTCCACTTGTCCGTTTGTGCACCACAAAGTGTTTCCAGCAATTTTAAGAAGATCGATGGTATTAAAAATATAATCGGCAAATTGAATCTCGGCGACACAACGGTCCCCCGTCATCGCAATACCCATGGCCATGCTGATGATACCACGCTCATCCAGCGGAGAGTTCCATGCATTCTTAAGACCTTGAGTCGCCGTGAAGACACCACCCAATGGCGCGCCCACGTCTTGCCCAAAGATGTCTTTTACACCCAGATTTGCTTCACCATAGTGAAGGGCCATTCTGATAGCCTGTGCTACACTCGCCATTAGAACTTCCTCCAGTCCGCATTTTCACTGCCGACGTAAACATGATCCCACACTGATTCCGGAGTTGGCACCGGCTCTTGACGAGCTTTCTCTTGCGCAACAACACCTTCTTCTTCGTAGATCTCCCAGATTTTCTTCGCCGCTTTTTCGGAAATGATTCCCGCTTCGATCAATCTGTTTTCGAATTCAAAAACAGGATCTACAAGATGTGATTTTTTATTCGCACCATCCGCAGAAGAGTGACCGTACAAACGGCTCACGTGTGCCTCGATGAACGAAGGCTTGCCTGTTTTACGGATGTATTCCATCTCTTCCTTCATCGCGAGATACGTCTCAACAGGATCATTCCCGTTGATCACGCGTGAACGGATGTTGAAAGCTTTCGCACGGTCAGCGATGTTCGTTTCACCGTGTTGGCCTTCAAACGGAGTCGAAATACCAAATTTATTATTTTGAACTGTGATCAAGACAGGCAGCTCTTGGCCTTTACGTGAAGCCAAGATCAACGCTGAAGCGAAATCACCTTCTGCCGTTCCGGCGTCTCCACCCGTGACGATAGAAATCGCTTTTTTACCAAAACGTTTTTGTGCGTGAGCTGTACCGCAAGCAATTGGATACTGAACTTCGATAGGAGAAGTCACAGGAGCCACGTTCCATTGCGGGAAGCAATAGTGATTGGCGAAGTTACGACCACCCGTTGAAGGGTCTGTCGATCTGTTCATGATCAAACGAATAGAATCCACCATCGTCATGCCAAGAGCCAACAACGTCGGCGTGCAACGATAGTGCAAGTGGAACCAGTCATGGGCAAGACCCTGCCCTTTGTTCGCAAGCATTCCGAGTGGAACCCCGAAAGCTTCTTCACCTGGTCCGCCGATCCAGAAATAAGCTTCACCCGCTTTGTAGATCTTGATCAAACGCTCTTCAAGTACACGCGACTTCACCATCAAATCATGCATGCGCAACAAGATCTCTTCCGAGAGTCCGCCGAAATCATGTTTTTTTGTCGTTACTTTTTTAGAAGTCTTCGTGGCTGTCTTTGCAGAGGGCTTCGTCTTTTTGGCAGACGCTTTGCTCCCTGATTTCACAGTGGTCTTTTTCGACATTGAAAATCTCCATCTCTAATTCGGGTCTATCTAAGCGAAAAGAGGAGCTTTTGTCACGCCAAATAGGACCTTAGAAAACGGAACATGGAGATTCTTTAAAGAGCCCAAGAACTGGGCTCAGATCAAATTTAAGAGGGTTTGGGAAGGATTAACGAAGGCCCACGGCGCGAAGGGACTCAAAAACCGCTTGGCACTCTTGGGGGCTCAAACGTTCCGCACAAGTATTAAGCATCTCGCGCGCGTAATCTTGGAATTTCGCATCAGGCGTCAGCTTCTGAGTCATCACGATATAGAAGATGCCTTTCATCTTTTCCCAACCCAAAGCTTCAACCATCAAAGCAGAGGCTCTGTTTGGAATACCACTCAACGCATGCACACCGCAGTTGTCATTTCCTGAAGTCGGAACACAACCCGCACCCAGTGCTGCAGGAATTTGCGAAATATGAGCAGGTTGTTTATCCAAACCATTTTCTGGATTCATCATATCACGCAAAGCTACAACGCTACGGCCTTCCTTTTGACTGAACTGGCGTTTTCCGTTTTCAGTCAAAACGTTTTCACCGATCAACCATTTCTTTTGTGAACGACCCGCATACACTTCTGCCATTTCACCGAAAACGTCAGCAAAACTTTCGTTCAAAGCGCCACTCTCGCCTTCGTATTTTAATCTCGAAGAAGTGTCCACGATCGCATGAGTGTATTCGTGGGCAACAACGTCAACGTGCTTCTCAAAATTATCCAGCACAGCACCACCCGCACCAAAAAGGAAACGGTTCAAACCAGAAGCCCACGCCGCATTTTGTTTGAAAGCGCTGAAGATCGGAAGAATGTCGATCTTGCCAAGCCCTACTGTGGCTTTGATTTCAGAGTTTTGACCGTCATAACTGCGACGACCAAATTGATTTTCAAAGAAGTCCGCCGTCAAAGCCAATGTGTTATGAGCGTCTTTGTGAGAACTTGAATTTTTAATCGCCTGACGAACCAACAATTTCGCGGTGTTTTGACCGTCCTTAAGAACTTCAACGCCTGTGGGATACCAAGGCAAAGAATAGAAAATGCGAATTTGCGGACGTGCGAATGCAGGCACAGCAATACAAGCGACAAGAGCCGTAGCAACAAACTTTTTAAACACAAGACACTCCGGGTAAAATGGGAGCGTCTTTTATAACACGACGGAGGCCCGTTGGTTCATGGTCTATAAACTCTCCATGACTGACCAAATTCTCGACACTAAAAAACATGGACTTCCGCTCAGAGCCAATAAACTCCCGTGAATTTCCTCGACAAAGAGTCCATTTCCTTTGGCAGCGTTTCCCTCAGCGCTTTAGCAAATATAACGATTCCTCTGGCTGACCATTGAATTCAAGGACTACCTTAAAAGCATACCAACACGCTAAAACGAGGAGGACGATATGCGTTTCAAAATGCTTTTAACTTCAATGGCGCTTTTGGTTGCTGGAGTCATCGCAACCGGCGCGAGTTCAACGAATGCTCCGAAACCACCTGGGCACGGGGACGGAACAAAACCTTCGGGCTGGTCTGAGTGGATCAGTATCGGTGGAGTAGGAACCTCAGATCCCGCAGCTTGCTCCCGATCTGCACACAGAACAATCGTCTTTGTTCGTGGCACCGACAATGCCCTTTGGGCAAGATACTGGGATGGATACAAATGGTCTGGATGGTTTTCACTCGGCGGAGTTCTCACGTCAGCACCTGCAGCCGCATGCGAAGGAGAAAATATTTACGTATTTGGTCGTGGCACCGACAATGCTCTTTGGATGCGACACTTTAACGGTTCCGCTTGGAGCAATTGGGCTTCTTTGGGAGGAGTTTTAACTTCGGGCCCTGCTGCCACTAGTTGGGGACCAGGAAGACTTGATGTCTTCGTGCGCGGCACTGACAATGCTCTCTGGCATAAATGGTTCACAGGTGGAGGATGGTCTAACTGGGAAAATCTTGGCGGAATTCTCACGTCTGATCCCGCCGCAGCATCTTGGGGACCCAACCATATCGATGTCTATGTGCGAGGAACAGACAACGCCCTCTGGCACAAATGGTTCACTGGTAGCTGGTCAGGATGGGAATCTCAAGGTGGAATTTTGACATCTTCTCCTGGTGCAGCCGCATGGGGAGTTGGTCGTGTAGATATATTTGTGCGCGGAACAGACAATGCTCTCTGGCACAAATGGTGGAGCGGCAGTTGGTCAGGTTGGGAATCTCTTGGTGGAGGTTTGAATTCAGGTCCGGGCGCAAGCTCCTCTGGGGTTAATTACGTCATCCCATGGGTGTTAGGAACTGACAATGCCGTCTGGTTCAGATCATTCACACCGTGATTCAAAAATAAAAAAAGCCCAGGGTTCTGCCCTGGGCTTTAACAACAACAAACATCGCCCTCTACTAAAGGACTCTTCAGACGCCTTACTTAGCGTTGGCCTGCTTCGGTGGCACAAGAGTTTTGCCCTCTTGCAACTGAATCAGATCCAGAAGAACACTTTCTGCTTCCTGAATATCAGGGCGCTTCAAATACTCTTCATTTTTCTTAGCCTTACTAGCCGTCTTTTTAGCCTTATCTTTTTTATCTTTTTCATTTTTATCTTTTAGCACTTCGCTCACACGGATGATTTTTCCGCGGGCTTTGGCTTTGTTCAACTCATCCACGATTTTTTTGAATTCGTCATTCTTAGCAACGCGTTCACCAGATCTTTCACGAAGAGATTTGATCCACTCTGGTTTCAACTCTTTCCATGTTCCAGGGCCTTCTTTTACGTAAGCATCTGGAGATGTAAACATATCGATCGTTTTCGGCGGCAAAGAGTAATCCATGTACTTTTCACCGATATCATCTGTGCTGTAAGGACCTGGCAATACCACGTCCGCATCAACACCGCGATGTTGCGTCGATTTACCACCAGGAATGAAGAACATACCTACAGTGACTTTGATCGCTCCCAAATTGTTTGGAATTGGAAGAACGGATTGAACGCTTCCTTTACCATAAGTGTGATCACCACCGACGATAACAGCACGTTTATAATCCTGCAAAGTTCCCGACACGATCTCAGAGGCCGAAGCAGAAATACGGCTTGTCAAAACAACAAGAGGTCCCGCCCAATCCACTGTTGGATCTGTGTCACGAAGAGCTGATTCCGCGCGGCCTTCATTTTTAGAAGACTGCTTCACCACGTTTCCAGTTTGGAAGAAAAGACCCGCGATTTTCACCGCATCTTCAAGAGATCCACCACCGTTATTAGAAAGGTCCAAGACCAATCCGTCGGCTTTTTTCTCGTTAGCTTCTTTAACAAGTTTTTTCATGTCAGCCGCAGAAGATCTGCCGCCGCGGCGAGAATCCGCATAGAAAGATGGGAAGTTGATAATTCCCAATTTCTTTTTCTTGCCGTCGATTTCTCTGTCTACAAAAGTGATCGAAGCGGCTTCGTCTTCAAGATTTACTTTTTCACGAGTCAAAGTAACGTCGAAACGTTTTTTTGCATCACCTGATTTACGCAAGATCGTCAAACGAACTTTCGTTCCTTTGTTACCGCGGATTTTTTTGACAACGTCTTTCAAATCCATGTCGATCACGTTTTCCATAGAGCCTTTTTCTTGCCCTACAGCGATGATTTTATCTTGTGGTTCAATCAAACCGGATTTTGCAGCCGCTCCCCCAGGAACAAGTTGCTCAACCACAGTGAATCCATCTTGAGAAGAAAGAGTCGCCCCGATACCTTCTAAAGAAAGGCGCATTTGAATTTCGAAATCTTCAAGAACGTCACGAGAGAAGAAGCTTGAATGAGGATCCAAAGCTCTAGCAAAAGAATCCAAATAGCCAGAGAACAAATCGTCTTGAGTTGTCTCTTGAGTTCTCTTCACTGCACGTTCGTAGTTTTTAGCGACATTCTTTTTGGCTTCATCCAATTTCATGTCTGTTGCCAAGTAATTTCCAATTTGGAATTGAATGTATTTTTTCAAATACTCATTGGCTTCAGTCGCATCTTTAGGCCATGCCTTTTTCTCGGGATCAAAAGTGAATTCTGTTGTGGAATCAAATTTGAAGTCTTTGCCCAAATATTTTTTGGCAAACTCAGCACGATCTTGAACTCTTTCAAGAACGATTTTTTGCGTTTGATCGAGGAATGCACAATCTCTGTTTTTTGTTTTATCAAAAACATTTCCAGAGATTTTTTTGATTTGATCAACGTCAGCTTGGGTGAGGTAAATTTTCGAAGGATCTAGTCTTTTGAGATACTGATCGACAACTCTGTTTTGCAAGTCGGTGTCACGGTTTGAATACTTAACGTGATTCGCCAAGAAGCCCTGTTCTATCACTGTAAGATAGCGACATTCCAAACCTTCTTTAAGCTGTGCTGAAGCAATAGAAGAAACTGCCAGCGATCCAGCAATAATGAAACCTTTAACACCTTTCGAGAATGAACTCATGATGATCCTTCCGTGTTCGAACTGATTTCATTAGATTATCAAAGATTTAGTAGAGAGCATTCAATTTATGAAGCTCGTCATAAATTAGGACGTGGGAAGGATTGTTAAGACCTTTGTCTATCTTCTTCGAGGAAAGACAGTTGTGAGAGGTTCTCCACTTTGTCACCGCGAAGACCGTTCAACTTCACTTCATGTTTAATGAAACTGCCATGCTGCGTTTCGATCATAAAGAACGACATCTCGGGGAATCTCGCCTTTAGTCTTGTCATCTCTTCGACGATTAATTGGATATTCTTAGGGTCATCGTCTGACATTCCAAAACGATGATGGGCGTTGTAGCCATAAAGTTCGATGGCCTTTTCCACACTCGCACGAATGGCGCGCTGTTTTAACTCTGCGGTTCCTTGCTTAAATTCCGAATCACCGAGCTCAACCCGTGTCTCTTTATGGCTCACGGGATAAACACTGAGATAGTTCGGTTCTAAAGGAAGAACTTTGTTCTGAACAAAAACGCGGATTCCCTCTTTGAGAGTTTCAGGGTGATGCCCACGCGCTGTGATCACTGACACCGGACGTTGATTAAACGCCGCATGATAGAAACACTCCCAAGAAGGACCTTTCCATTCAAAATCAGGAAAACCCAAAACGGCGGCAACATCTTGCACAAAAATCTGCTTTTTACCCTGAAGTTTTTCAACTTCATCAATTTGCACATCACGGAAATTACGGAAAGTTCCTGTGACATCACAAAAATCCATTTCGTAATCAGCATAGAGGCCCGATTTACCAATGGACTGATGATATTGCGCAAAATCTCCGCTAGAGATCTGCACTTCCTGACGGTCGTTTTTATGGAATAGAATCAAAGGCGTAGTTAGGAACGCGATGTTGTCATCGAAGTCGAAGAAATAGAAACTACGTCCACCGAGATGGAAGTTTCTATCTTTCTCTGGGGAACGATTGATCCCCAACTCCAATTGTCCCTTACGGGAACTGTCGCTCATACCTACTCCACCGAATACGAAATTACGTGGAGCAAATTTAGCAAAGAATCCCCCTTACGAAAAGGGGGATGAACAAATTACTTTTTTGACTTCCGAGTGACTACTTTTTTGACACCGAGAGCTTCGGCTTTGTCTTTAGCTGTCGTAGCTTTCTTTAAAGCTTTTTTAGGAGCGGCCGCTTTCGCAGCACCTTTCGCTTTTCCTTTAGCTTTGGCCTTCGTCCCGCCCTTTTCATTGATAAGAGCCACGGCTTGTTCCAACGTCACCGTATCCGTTGTCGTTCCCTCTGGAAGAGACACATTGACTTTACCGCTCTTAATATAAGGACCATAAGGACCGTTATAAACTTGAATCGCATCGCCAGAATCAGGATGCACCCCAAGATCTTTCAATGGAGCAGCTTTGCCCCGACCCTTTTTCGGTTGGCTCAACATTTCAAGAGCTCTTTCAAGAGTGATCGTGAAGATACTCTCGCCTTTTGGAATTGAACGATAGTCGCCATCGTGAACAACGAAAGGACCAAAGCGACCCAAGCCTGCTTTGATTTCTTTTCCTGTTCCTGGATGCTCACCCAAAGTTTTTGGCAACGATAAAAGTTCCAACGCCATCTTGAGATCCACTTGCTCTGGCTGAGTGCCCGGAGGCAGAGACGCTCTTTTTGGTTTATCATCTTCAGGGCTCACATCACCCAATTGCACGTAAGGACCGTAACGACCATTAAGCACATACACTGGAAGATCTGTTTTGGGATCTTTCCCGATAGAGTCAGCCCCATTGATTTTTTGATCAATCAATTTTTCTGCAATTTCAGGAGTAATATCCGCTGGTGATTCGTTGTCTGGCAAGGAAGCGCTGACGTCTTCACCATCACGTTTTGTCGTGACATAAGCGCCGTAACGACCCACATGGAATTTATATCTATCCATGCCTTCTAAAGTCATTGTGCGCGCATCATCAGGATTGATTTTTTCGCCTTGATCATCCACGCGTGACTTAAGCCCTTTCGGACCTTTGTAGATCGACGCAAGATATTTTTCCCAATCCAAATCGCCATCGGCGATATTGTCGAGACTTTGTTCCATCTCTGACGTGAATCCAAGATCCACGTATTCAGAAAGATACTGACTTAAAAGTTTCGAAACAATCATCGCCGTGAATGTCGGAATGAGTGCCGTTCCATTCTTACGAACGTAACCACGATCAATGATCGTACCGATAACAGAAGCGTACGTCGACGGACGTCCGATACCTTCTTTTTCCATCGTTTGTACAAGGCTGGCCTCTGTATAACGAGCTGGTGGTTTTGTTTCGTGAGATGTTGGATCGAGTTTTGACACTTTCACCGCATCTTTAACTTTAAGAGCTGGCAAACGCACTTCTCTTTCAGCCAAATCTGCTTCGGGATCATCACTCCCCTCAACGTAGGCGCGCAAGAAACCCGGGAACTCGATAGTCATTCCCGAAGCTCCGAACAAAGCATCACCCACTGTGATTTTCGCACTCACTTGCTTTTGACGAGCATCCACCATTTGCGAAGCGATCGTGCGTTTCCAGATCAAATCATAAAGACGGAACTGAGTTCCTGTCAGACCCGTTTCATCCGGATCCATAAACTGATTTCCTGCAGGACGGATCGCTTCATGGGCCTCTTGAGCGCCCTTTACTTTTTTCGCAGCATAATTGCGTGGCTGCGGAGTCAGATACTCTTTACCGTACTTGCTTTGGATACAATCGCGAGAAGCATTGATCGCTTCATTCGACAAGAATGTCGAGTCCGTACGCATATAAGTGATGAAACCTTGCTCGTACAACTTTTGCGCGACTTGCATGGTTTCACGAGAGCTCAAACCTAATTTACGATTGGCCTCTTGTTGCAAAGTCGAAGTGATAAATGGAGCTGCTGGTTTTCTGAATGTTGGTTTTTCTTCAACATCAGATACGGTCCAAGCGCCTGACTTCAAATCAGCAGCGAGTTTCGCCGCTGTTTTTTCATCCAGCACTAAAACGTCTTTTCCGGCTGTCAGTTGACCTGTCAAACCATCAAAGTCTTTACCTGTTGCGACTCTTTGATTTTTATACTGCTGCAAACGAGATTCAAAGTTCACGCCGTCTTTATTCAACTCAGCAAGAACACCCCAGTAAGCAGACTTTTTAAAGCGGATGCGCTCAAGTTCTCTTTCAACAATCAAACGCACAGCCACGGATTGCACACGACCTGCCGAGAGACCATAGGCCACTTTTTTCCAAAGTAGCGGAGAAATCGTGTAACCCACCAAACGATCCAAGATACGGCGCGCTTCCTGAGCACGAACAAGATTCAAATCAATCTCGCGCGTGTCTTTCAAAGCTTTTTGAATCGCGTCTTTGGTGATCTCATGAAACACCATTCGTTTTGTGGGAACTTTGGGTTTTAGAACTTCAAGCAAATGCCAGCTGATAGACTCCCCTTCGCGGTCTTCATCGGTCGCGAGGTACAGCTCTGTGGCTTCTTCGAGTTTGTCTTTCAGATTCTTCACCACTTTCACTTTGTCCTTAGGAACACAGTAAAGAGGTTCGAAATTTTTATCGACGTTGACTCCGAGTTGCGCCCACTTCTCTTTTTTTACTTTCTCAGGAATGTCTTTCGCAGATTGTGGTAGGTCACGGATATGCCCCATGCAGGATTCAACGACATAGTCTTTTCCGAGGAACTTACGAATGGTCTTGGCTTTTGTGGGAGACTCCACAACGACAAGCTTTATACCATCTGATGCGTCACTTTTTTTGGCCATGATAAGTCCTTAAT
Source organism: Bdellovibrio sp. HCB-110 (assembly GCF_047323225.1). GTDB lineage: Bacteria > Bdellovibrionota > Bdellovibrionia > Bdellovibrionales > Bdellovibrionaceae > Bdellovibrio. The sequence goes on along the minus strand of NZ_CP178750.1, from coordinate 1,017,507 downwards.
TGTAGTTCGAGCGATCACTAGACAAACGTCGGTGGTGTAGCCCGCACTATATATATAGACAAAAAATGAAGGCGAATGCCTCAAGGTGCAAGTCTAATTTTTGACAACCCTCGCCATAGGTACCTGCTTCCCTCCGTTCAGAAAAAGGTACATGTTCCTTTTCGACACGATGGGAAGCTGGTACCTTGGGGTATGCAAGATGTTTCCAAGTTCAATCACCGACTGAAATTTCTCCTCACCGACATCGACGACACTCTGACTGATGAAGGCCATCTCGGCCCTGAAGCTTATCAAGCTCTCTGGGAGCTTCACGATTCCGGAATCCACGTGATTCCGGTAACTGGGCGTCCAGCGGGTTGGTGCGAAATGATCGCGCGCGTCTGGCCCGTGAGTGGCATTGTTGGAGAAAACGGCGGATTTTATTTTCGCTACCACGATAAAAAAATGCAGCGCCATTTTTTCTTTGATGAAAAAACGCAAAAAGAAAATCGCGTAAAACTTGGGCAGTTGGAAAAAGAAATTCTTCAGAAAGTTCCTGGCTGTGATCTCGCCAGTGATCAGTTTTGTCGCCTGATGGACTTAGCCATCGACTTCTGCGAAGACGTTCCCGCCTTGCCACGCAGTGAAGTCCAAAAAATAGTCGACATCTTTGAGTCTCACGGAGCTCAAGCCAAAGTCAGTTCGATTCACGTCAATGGATGGTTTGGCAGTTACGATAAACTCACCATGTCTTTGCGCTTCCTGGAAAAAGAATTCGGCGTGAGTGCTGACGAAGCAAAAAAAGTGTGTGGCTTTAGCGGGGACTCTCCGAATGATGAGCCGATGTTCACTTATTTCCCTCACAGTTTTGCTGTCGCGAATATTCAGAACTTTATTGATCAGATTAAGAACAAACCAACCTACGTTTCGAAAGCCCGTGGTGGCCTGGGATTTACTGAAATCGCAGCGGCTATTCTGAAAAAATAAGTTCGATGCGTTCGCAGAACATTCCATAGCGTACATTCTATTCTCGAGTGAAAAAGCGGTGATTCTTTCGCCGCTTCGTTTTGAGATTACGCATTTTACATAATAACCGAAAAAATCGTCGTAAGCTTTTTGAACTGAACAACGTTCAGTCATTCTTATGTTATCTCAAATCTTGTGAACAAACTTTGAACATCTATTTTTTTGAAAATGTCAGAAACGTGAACACACGAAAATATATTTTTTTCGCCCCATTTTTATTTTTCAAATTTAGCACTAACCTGTTTTTGGATCTCAATGAGGAGGGAACCACCATGAACAAACAGGTCATCGTTTCAGCATTGTTAGCGATTGGGTTTCTTGCAGGATGCAATAATAACTTAACTCCCCTGGAGTCGCAGAACGACAGCTCATCTCAAGAAGTGGCATCAGCTCCCGTCGTAAATAACTCGGAAGCACAAAAAATGCTTAATAGTATTGAGAGTGCTTTGAAAGAACATTCTGTTGATCATCAAGTCGCTGCGAAAATCACAAATCAAAAACTAATGTCAGGATTGATGTTAGATAGCTCACAAATCAGTATGATTATGGGCATGGCTGGTGCAGCACTGAACGGTGCGGGACTTGGCAACAGCAATGATTTAAGTGCGATCATTCCAGTTCTGATTGGCGGAGCCACTCAAGGCGCAGGGAACATCGGATTGCCAAGCTCGCAACTGAGCGACTTGCTAGGTCTTATCGGCAATGGATCGTTAAGTTCTATTCTTAACTCAACAACGGGCCTCGGCGGTGGTTTGCCAACAGGATTGATTCAAAATCTTACGGGTTCCTTGTTCCAAAACCTTCCTCTAGCGGGAGTCGGTTCAGGAAATATCTCTCAAGTGGCAGGATCATTAATTAGTTCACTGACTGGCAACTTGGGAAATACAGGTCTTGGTGGAACAGATCTTTCAAGCATCATTCAAAGTATTTCTTCTGGCGCGATGTTGGGAATTGGCAACTCAGGTTTTAGTCCATCCCTTTTGACAGGAATTCTTGGTCAAATCGGCATGGGTTCTGTGACAGGTATTTCTGGAATCAATCTTCCAGGCGGAATGAATGCCAACATGTTGCAAACACTTTTGGGTTCCTTCACTTCAGGTTCTAACTTCGGACTTGGCCAACTCGCAGGTTCGCAAGTTATCAATAGCTCTTTGATCTCCACTTTGCTTGGCAGCTTGACTCAAGGACAAACGGCCGCACTTCCTTCAACAGGAATGGGCTCAAGCCAACAACAAATGATGATGACCTTCATGCAAATGCTTCTTGCAAACCTTGGAAAGAAATAGTCTCTCCGAGATCTTCACAACCCACGATGATCCCATCGTGGGTTTTTGCTTTGAATCAAATCGTGACAGCAAAATTGAAACTGTTGTGTTTTCCTTAACGGATTATAGAATATCCAAATGGGAAAAAAATTTTGGCGGTCTCAGTTCTAATTCTGGTCCTAGGATTTTTCCTGAATATCTTTACTCATTCCACCCTGGGAAATTTACCGCAAACGCGTTTATGAAGACGTTCCGATGACCGAGCAGGAAATTATTCGGCTCAATGACCAAGAGATCGAAAACAGTTCTGTAGACGTGAAGAAGCTCTGAATAAAGCGATAGAACAAGCCGCCTTAGAACGCGAAAAAGCCCAAATCCATTTTAGAAGCTTACGCGTAAACCTAACATTCCTCCGTCAGCAAGAGGAACAAGTGCGGGTTGAAAAGTTATTTCATCTTCGCCCAAACGAGATTTCAATTCATAATAACGACGATTGTGTTCCGGAGGACCAGCCCAAAGATCAACAATTTCCCAAATCTTGAAACCAACGAATGCAACCGCGCCAAGAACAATGGCTCCCCCATTGCATGTGCGATACCCATCACCGTCCCAACAATCTCCCATTCCACTGGCCATCACAGCAATGGAACCCAACTCACCCACCGTGAAAATCCAACCCTTGTCTGTGTAACGACCTTGAATTGCATGACCGATTCCCAAACCTAAGGGCCACGTTCCTAAAATTCCACCAACAATATAACGACCTTTCGTGATCTCACCTCTTTGCAAAATATCGCGTTCTTTTTCAGAAAGAGATATGTACGAAACAGCATCTGGTCTTGGCACATTGGTTCCCTGCGCGATCTTTTCATGTTTCAGAGATGCCTTTTCAAACGTCATTCCTGTCTGTACTTTTCCAGAAACAATTTGAACTAAAGCCTTCTTGCCTCCCGCAGAAATCTTGGAGACCTTTCCCTGACCCGCGATATTCAGTTCAGATGTTAAGAAGTGAACCTCATCACCTGCGGCAAGATCTTCGTGTCCTTCCAAATTAACGAGAGCCTCTTTACCCGTTACGCGAGAAACAGTTTGGGCATTGGCACCCACCACGAACAAAAACGTCAGTGCAAAAAAGAACTTAATCATGAATCCCCTCAATTAGACTTTCCGGAAAATCATAGAAAGCCTCTACTGACTAATCAATTACTTTATGTCCCGAGACCGAATAAAGACTGTTTCAGAGTGAGACGGCTGTAGGCCGCTCTCGGTCCCCTGTCTCTTCCTTAAACAGCAAGCTCGTTTATAAACGAGCTTAAGCAGGTATAGCGTTCGCATAGAGTATCTATGGATAAAACCAAAAGGAGAGAGAGTTATGAAAAAACAAGTTAAATTGGCAATCGCTGCAATCATGATTTTGGGCTCAACAAAGGCATTGGCATATGATGAGTTCGATAATGAACACACAAGAATTATGGCGACTCAAGGACTCCAAATTAGGGAGATGATCAAAGAAATGAACAACTTCCAAGAGGAAGTCGGTTTAACTTCAACAGAGGAAGGTAATAAAGTTGGTCAGTTAACTAAGTTGATAGTAGAAGCGGAAACTATCAACCAAAATATCGAAACTTCCGAGTCTGAAAATGAAATCGACAACGCATGGTCTCAAGTTAAAGGGCTACACCAAACTGCCTGTGAAATTGCTCGCGGCAAAGATAGCTGCCCACAGTACTAATTCCCAAATGAACAAAATATCAAAAGCCCCCATTTTATTTCTTTCAGCCCTGTGCTTCAGCATGGGGGCTTGTTCATTTAAAAAGGATAGTGCAAAAAACAATAGTGGCACAGTCACTATCGAAGCTGTTCGCGATCCAAATCTCTGTGAAAATTTTCAACCGAAAACAGAAGATCTTGATATTGTATCGCTAAGCACAAGTACAAAGCCGGGCGATTTATGCATAGTCTGGTCTCAGCTTAGAAATGCTGAGACTCAAAAAGCACTTCTCTCAGTTCATCAAATCGCATTTAATAATTTAATTAAATCAATGACGGAATATTCCGAAAGTATTCCTCAAGATAAAAGAAAACTATACTTCAAAAACTTTCTTCAATGGTCCATAAAATTTTCAAATAATATCTCACAGCCAGCAGTACAAGATCTAATTGCACTTAACAACCGAACATCAAACTATGAATTTAACTCTGAAGTTGTACCTTCAGATTTCGCTGAAAAGAAACTATACCTATATATCCATACTGATCACTTTTCACTCGATGAGTTAGCAAGGTATACAGAAGCTCTCGTACAAAAAGTTTCACTGCAAACGCTCTGCTCGCAGGACTCTCTCAAGCTTGCTTTCAGGAGAAAAGCGCTCAGCTCCCACACCTTACATATTCTACAAATTTGTCGTACAACTTATGACTTAGATGACATTTTAGCACTAAGAGCCACATATCTCAGCCCGGTAAGCTATTCAGAGCTATTAACTTTACAAAATGCTCTTGATTCACATCTAATCATTCTAAAAGAAAATTCAACGTGGAAAGATACAGCTACCGTCGTTTCGTTAGCGATCAAGCGTCTCGACACCAATTTATTTAAACTTGCTCAACTCGCATACAAAAAGCAGAATACTCTGCTGTATAGTATGGCCTTCTCAAAACGCCTTCAGTACGATGTAGAAAAATTCATCACCATTTCAAGTCAATACATGCTGACGGAAACTCTCACTCGCGATGAAATTCTGGCAGCACTTACACTCGATGATAGCGCCGACTTATTCTCATACTTTTCTAAACACGACATTGTACCATCATCAGAAACTTCCTTCGAGGTTTTAAAAGAAATCAAAAGAGTTCGTGGCGAGTCTCCATCTTTTTATAAAGAGAAGGCCGTGGCAGCACTCCTCCAACTTCTGAAGAGTAATACATCCACCGGGTACAGTACTCATTCCAAAAGTTTAGACTTAGCAACATACGAAAGAAGACTCCTGATACACCGTCAGGGATCACAAATAATTTTAAATGAATTTGGATCTGCACCATTTGGGTTTCTAACAATAGCTCTTATGGCAGATCAAAGTTTTGACCTCAGATCAGAGGACTCCTCTAAACCGTTCCCTTATACTATGGGAGACGTTATTTTTAGAAAACTATACGTCGACCCAAACACTGAAATTCCAAGCTACATGGAAAGCCGGGCCATTAACTATGCACCATCTGGAACAATCATGTATTCAATCTCCGCGGAGATATTATTTACTTCAATCGCTGATTCGACAAACTTAAAAGACAATATTAAATGCAACACTACAGATGACGCTATATCTTGTGTCGATAAAGAGAAAGTCTATAATGATTTTCTAAAAATTATTGAAGCCATAAGAAAATCAAAACCAAAGTTTTATAAAAAAATCTAGAAACAAAAAAGCCCAGGACCTGGGCTTTTTCTTTTCGAAGATACTACGCTCCCGCAAAACTCAAAGGCTTCACCAGAACATCAGGACAGATCGTTGAACTTCCGGGTTTACCGTATTCATTTCCCAGGTCTTCGATTTCACGCAAAAGATCTAAGATATTTCCAGACATAACGAATTGATCGACAGGCCCGACACGTTTTCCGTTTTCATAAAGAAAACCTTCCGCCGGCATTGAGAAGTCACCGGTAGATTCTTTAAATCCCGCATGAAGACCTGCAGAGAACTCCGTCAAATGAACAACTTTATCGTAAGCAGACAAAAGATCTTGTAAAGACTTTGTCCCCTTCGCAACCACAAGATTCGTCGGAGCAATACCTTGCTGAGAAGCCGGACTGCGACGAGCATGGGCTGTGTGCGGAAGATTCATTTTCTTTGAATATTCCAAGTTCGTTAGGAAATTCTTAAGCACGCCATTTTCAAAAAGGACCGTCTTCTGTGAAGCAGCTCCCTCATCGTCAAACGGACGAACAGCACTTCCCGTGGGTTCAAATGGATCGTCAATCAGTTGAAACTTTTCACTGGCAATCTTTTGTCCAAGTTTTCCGTCAAACAAAGATTTTCCTTCATGAACTTCTTTTGCTGAAAAATAATCCGTGATCATTTGCAACATCATTGGAAACTGAGTGCGATCAATCACAACTGCATATTGACCCGTAGGAAGCTTCTGTGCTCCCAAACGAGCAAGTGCACGACCCACGCCTTCATCCGCCACTTTTTGCGTATTAATTTCTTTAAAAGATCTGACGAAAAATCCTTCGCCGTCCATTTTTGTCGACTCGCCCTCTTTAGCAAGAGGATAAGCGTAGCCGGAAAAATAGTTCTGTTTGAATTCCTGATCCAGACCTTCAGAGTTCAAAATTCTTTTAAAACTTACAGTTTCACTGAAGTTCGAATAGGGAACTGACTGAATGCGTGCATCCTTCTCCAAGCACTGCTCTTCCAACAAACGCGCCACTTCCATTTTTTTATCCATCGCAATTTCTTCAGGACGATAAAGATGGCTCATGGGCTGAATGGACTGGGGCTTCAACAAAGGAACTTCTTGAGTCTCCCCTTTTTGAACAGTCTTCGCGTTGTTCAAAGCCTCACGATACGTGCGAAGCAAAGACTCATCCGAAAGATTTTCGGTATAAGCATAACCTTGGTTGGCGCCCAAGATCACACGAAGCCCCGCCATTTGCGATTGTGTCGACTCAAAAGATTCAAGCTTCTTTTTTGAATAGCCGATATTGATGCTCTCGCCACCAGAAATAAGCATTTCTACTTTAGCGCCATCTTGCTTTGCTTGATCCGCAATTTTTTGAAAGTTCTGTTTAATTGTATCCATTATTTCGCTCTCCCGCCTACCATCAAACTTGAAACCAAGATCTGAGGTTGGCCTACAGCCGCTGGAATACTTCCGCTCACAGAGCCACACATTCCACGCGCCAATTTAAGATCGTTTGATACTTTCGTGATTTTTCCCAACGTGTCGATACCACGACCGATCAAACAAGCACCCTTAACCGCTTCATCAATACGTCCATTGCGAATGATATAAGCCTCACGCACCTGGAAGTTGTAATCACCCGTACCAGGGTTGACGGAGCCCCCACCTAATTTCTTCGCATAAAGACCGTAATCCACGTCGCGAATCATATCTTCAAACTTATCTTTTCCAGCAGCGATATAAGTGTTTCTCATTCTTGAAGCTGGAGCATATTTGTAAGATTGACGACGTCCGCTGCCCGTTGCCTCGTATCCTGTTTGGCGAGAACCCATTTCATCCACGATATAAGATTTCAAAACACCATTTTCGATCAATGTCGTTTTCTTTGTTTTGTTTCCTTCATCGTCAAAGTTCAAAGAGCCCCAACCATTTTCGATAGTACCATCATCAATTGCTGTTACGCTTTCGTGAGCGATTTTCTGTCCCAGCTTACCGCAGAACACAGAAGCATCTTTTGCCACACTTGTCGTTTCCAGACCGTGACCGCACGCTTCGTGGAAGATCACTCCCCCAAAAGCATTGTCGATGACAACTGGCATCTCACCAGCAGGAGCATAGTTAGCAGTCGTTAACATCACAGCGCAATCAACAGCTCTTTCAGATAGTGACTTCAAATCAATCTGATCGTAAATCTCTGAAGTTCCCATGTGACCTTCGTCTTCCGTTGAGCTTTCTTTCACACCATTGTTTTCTACGAAAGTTTCAAGACGAATGCGTGAATACGCACGCTCATCGTAAGCCATCAAACCGCGAGAATTTGCGATTTGCACTCTTTGGAATTTTTCATTCAATCCCGTTTCAACTTGGGTCACAGAGGAGTGACGAGCCCGCGCATGTTGATCCATGGAGTTCAACCATTGAAACTTGCGATCGCGATTCATCTCCCAAGGTTTTTCACCATAGGTGTGAATGGAGTCAAACGGCACTTGCATCAATGGCATTGTTTTCTTCGCAGCACCCGTTCCACGGCTTTGAGCCGCATTCAAAGCGGCTTTCACCAATCCCGTTTCAGACAAATCGTTTGTCGTCACATAGACAATTTCATGTCCAAAGAACAAACGAATTCCCGCACCGTAAAGTTGCCCTACGATAGCCTGTTCAGGTTTAGAATTTAAAACAGAAAGTTGAGATGAATATGTGTCTTCGAGAAAAATATCTGCGAAATCCGCCCCAGTACTTAAAGCTGCATCCAGAGCTTTCGTCAGGATTTGAGGTTGAACGATCATGAAGACCTCCTTGATCTAGCAAGGATAGCCCGAAAGCCCGCCCCTCCAAAGGGAAAACCAGAAGACGCAAGCAGAAAGCGCTCAAGTATTATCCCGCAGCACCTTGCCTGCAAAGTACCTTCCTGGACCCATGGCCATAAGGATGACGCAGAAAACAAATTATTGTTAATTTATCGATCTGGACTTCAAAGCCCATTAGAAACACCGATCTTTCTGCACATGAAACCTATAAACAAACTATTAGTTGTATTGTTCATTTTCGCCGGAGTCACAGTTGGCTGCACGGAAGAACCCGTCGCCGTTCTCGAGCAACCTTCGACAGATCCGAACCTTGAAGACGGAGTCGCAGCAGGTAGCCCCCTTTATTTAAAAGTCGGAGTTCAATGGGAATCCGCCGACCCAAAATCAGGATTTGAAAGAATGGGAAATTGCGCGTTGCCAGTGGATGCAACTCAAGGAAGTACAGTCAATTGCACTGTGAGCATTCCCGAAGGTCAGCTCTACTATAGCAATGTCAGCTTTGATGTTGGCACCTTCAACGCAAACTCTTGCCCTATCGTCGAATTTAGACCGTACTATTACCTACGGTCGAACACGGCCAACTTTACTCCCCCAGGAGAAACAGCCGCTATCGATTGTTCCCTCTTGCAAGACAAAAAATGCTGGGGAGGAGCCGCGCCCACTTTGGTCACAGACTTTCCCAAAAATACGGGCTACTATTTTCTCACTCTTGTAAATGCGACGGCTAACTACACTCTACCATCTGAAAATAAAACAAGATGGTATGGTGGCGATGGCGTAAACTACCTGGCGGCCAACGATCTTTCTTTAGCCTCTGCCATTGCCCCGGTTGCTACAGGCTCTCAACAACGCGTAGGACAAGTCGCACTTGATCCTAACTGGTATGGATATCAAGTAAACTGCACTGATCATTGGGCTCGCGTCTTATACACGATCAATCTAACAATACGAGACGAAAACCAGGACAACTCCCACTCAGGGCCTGAAGACGAACTTACTGACTGGTTCTAAAAAAACAAAACCCACACCTTACGGAGTGGGTTTTTGCATTTCACATTTTCAGAAATCTCTTACTTGCGGATTTTCGCTCTGTACATGCGTTTTTTCTTAGAGATTCTTTTCATTCTGTGACGGATACCTTTTTTAGATTTACCTTTTACTGCCATTTTAAACTCCTTGTATTTATCAATTCAAAAACTGCTTCAGCCTTCACTCCCTCTCGGGAGCTTCGGCACTGCGACCTCGCGGTCCTAATTCTTTTTCGTTGGAACGTTCATTAATGCCGCAAACGGATTGTTGAACGGATTCGCTGGTTTTGGAGGAGGTCCCGAAGGACGTTGTCCGCCGCCACCGTGAGGGCGTCCACCACCACCAGAAGGTCTTTGGCCTCCAGCGCGTTGATCAGGACGTCTTTCACCACGAGGAGCCGACGCTTCCGGAGCATCATCCATCTTCATCGTCAAAGAGATCTGGTTTTTCACAACATCTACTTTAAGAACTTTCACAGTCACATGATCGCCTGGATTTACCACTTTACGAGGATCATCCACGAATTTGTGAGAAAGAGCTGAGATGTGCACAAGACCGTCTTGATGAACACCGATATCAACGAACGCACCAAAGTTTGTTACGTTCGTCACGATACCAGGACAGATCATGCCTTCTTGAAGATCTTTAACTTCCATAATATCGTCACGGAATTGGAAAACTTTGAACGGATCACGAGGGTCACGTCCTGGCTTTTCAAGTTCTTTCACGATGTCATCAAAAGTGAACTCACCCACAAGTTGAGCCCATTTAGTTCTTTGCGCGACAAGTTTCTTCGCACCTTCACCAATGATCTCAGTCAAAGAAACGCCCATGTCTTTCGCCATGTCCGTCACAGCTTGGTAACGCTCAGGATGGATACCTGTAGAGTCCAAAACTTGTTTTCCAGTCGGAATTCTTAAGAAACCGGCCGCTTGTTCGAAAACTTTCGCAGAGAACTTAGGAACTTTCAAAAGCTCCGCACGGTCTGTGAACAAGGCTTTCTTACGAGCTTCCACGATCCCTTTCGCAAGTGCCGGACCAATGCCCGCAACATGGGAAAGCAACGCTGCCGAAGCTGTGTTCACGTCAACGCCCACGTTATTCACGCAAGACTCAACGACAGCTTCCAATGATTTTTTCAATTGTGATTGGTTCACGTCATGTTGGTACTGACCCACACCGATAGATTTTGGATCTACCTTCACAAGTTCCGCCAATGGATCTTGCAAACGACGCGCGATCGAGATCGCACCTTTTACTGTCACATCAAGATCTGGGAACTCTTCACGAGCCACTTCAGACGCTGAGTAAACAGAGGCCCCCGATTCAGAAACCATCACCACAGGAATGTTTTTGCCAAGATCTTTCAAAACTTTACGCAAGAAAGATTCAGTCTCACGACCGGCAGTTCCGTTTCCTACGGCAATCGCTTCGATTTGGATTTGTTTTAGTACGTCGCCAAAAAGAGCTTTCGCTTTTTTATCAGCATCGTCACCCAAAGTGTAAAGAACGGTGTGAGAAATGAAAGCGCCTGATTTATCAATCAAAGCCACTTTGCAACCTGTTCTTAAACCAGGGTCCACGCCCAAAACGCATTTTGGTCCATAAGGAGAAGCCAACAAAAGTTTACGAACGTTTTCAGCAAAAACTGTGATCGCATCTTGATCAGCTTTTTCTTTCAATACGCGGTGAACTTCGTTCACAACAGAAGGAAGAACGTAAACGTTCAACGCCAAACGAGCCGACTGTTTTAAGTAATCGCCAATAGCATTGTCCGGAGTTGAAGTCGCAAACTTTTCGTAAGACTTCAAATTGTCTTCGTCATCCGCTTTCACGTCGACAGACAATTCTTCTTCTTGCCAGCCACGTCTCATCGCCAAGTAACGGTGATTGTTTTTTGCATCAAGAAGATTTTTAACCGGCTCTTCAAATTCCTTATACATATCGTATTTAGAATTTGGCTTAAAGCCTTTCGCCGCTTTTGCAACCACGCGACCTTTTTCATTGTAGTTTTTTGCAACCATCGCACGAAGATCCGCATCATTGGCAATTTTATCCACCAAGATGTCTTGCGCACCTTTAAGCGCTTCTTCGTATGTCACGATTTTGGCAGTTGGGTTGAGGAAGTTTTTCGCCTTCATCTCCATCGTTTGATCGTCTTTGATCAAACCATGACCCATATCCCAAATCCATTGCGCCAAAGGTTCCAAACCGGCTTCGCGCGCGATTGTGGCTTTGGTTTTTTTCTTTTTCTTGAACGGTTTGTAGATTTCTTCCAACTCGCCCAAATCCCAAGAAAGCTCGATACGCTTTTGGATTTCCGCCGTGAGGTTGTTTTGCTCCCCGATCTCTTTGATCAAGAAAGCTTTACGCTTCACGATTTCGTTGTAAGTTTCGTGACCTTCAATAACGGCGCGAATTTGAACCTCGTCCAAATTCCCAGTTTTTTCTTTACGGTAACGAGCGATGAATGGAACTGTTGCGCCTTCCGCAGCAAGCTCAATAACAGCTTGAGCTGATTTTGCAGAAACGGTAGGTGCAATACGTGCCAAATAACTCTGAAGAGCCTGATCCATAGAACCTCTAGATTTAATTGGAAGTTTCGGGTGATTGAATCAAAATATAATTTATTTGTGACGGAACATGATCAGGCCATGACTCGGATCGTAAGGAGAAACCCCTACGCTCACACGGTCGCCCACAACCACGCGAATATTAAAACGTCTCATTTTTCCGCAAAGCTTTGCGTTAATGATCGCTTTATTGTCGAGTTCGATCTTGTAAAGACCCCCAGCGAGGGCGTCGATAACTTTTCCATCAATTTGTACTAAATCGTCTTTTGCCATGCAGATAAATTAGTAGGTTAGTTTGCAGCGCCTTGCAATATTTTTCTGTCCTACGACAGCTTCCTATTGCTGATCAGCATTCGTTTTCCGTCCTCAAAAAGCACTTCTAAACGGTCGTATTCATTTGAAAGAATGAAACCCCAACCAAAGATCTTGTGCTGCAGCGGAGTCTTTGCCTCAAATTGACCCGAAATAGTATATGAGGGCGCCTTCATGGCCTTATACTTCTCATGAAGTTCATGCCACTTTGCCTGGTCCTCAGACATTCCAGACTTATCAACCTTAGTCTTTTTCTCTTTTTTAGGAGCGGGTTCGATGGCTTCAACTGGAGCCATCTCGACTTTTGCTTTTTTCTCAGCTTTCGCTTTTTCAACTTTCGCCGGAGCCGCTACTGGAGCTGATTTCGGAGCTTTCTCCGCTTTTGCTTCTTTCGCTTTTGGCGCAGGTTTTGTGGCCTTTGCAACCGCCGCAGGTTTTGCTGGGGCCTTTACTGGCTTAGCCGATGCCTTCGCAGCAGGTTTTGCTGGTGCTTTTTTAGCCTTTGCCGCAGGTGCTTCCTTCTTTGCAGCCTTCTTAGCCATCTCAGTTCCTCTCTAAATTAAAGGTGAGAAAAGATCGAAACATGTTTAATAAGCACATCTATACTATCACCCAGTGACTTGACATCAAAAAAATAATAGGAAAGTGTTAGCGCGAGGCATCACTATGATTACAGCAGAAGTTATTAAAGATCTAAATTCGTCCGATCTCACCTTTGTGTCTGGCCGTCTTGAGGCTGTTGCGACCAAGGTTCTTCCTCCAGAAAGTTGTGATTCTGAAAGTTTGGTTTTCGTTTCGAAACCAGATCAACTCGCAGCTGCACTGAAGGTCAAAGCTCCCATCGTGGTTGCCCACAAGGCCCTGCCACTTCCTAACGATACCGGCACTGCTTTCTTTCAAGCCGGTTCTATACAATTGGGCATGGCTGCGATCCTTCCTCTTTTTGACGGCAAGATGAATCGTTTCAACCAGGAAACGAAAATTCATCCGACAGCTTCTATTCATCCGTCAGCGCATCTGGGTAAGAATGTCGGCGTAGGTCCTTACGCCGTGATTGGCGAACACGTTAAAATCGGTGACGGTTGCACTATCGGCGCGCACACAGTGATTGAGTGCTATGCGGAGATTGGCGATCATACTTTGCTTCATCCACAAGTCTTTATCGGAGCTCATTGCACTCTAGGTTCTCATTGCGAAATTCATCCTCACACGACTATCGGCGCTGATGGCTTTTCTTTTGCGATGACCCGCGAAGGCACACATAAAAAGATTCCACAAATCGGTCGCGTGGTGATCGGCAATCATGTGGAGTTAGGTGCTAACTGTGCGGTGGATCGCGCAGCTCTTACTGAAACTAAAATCGGCAACGGCACCAAGATGGATAACTTCTGTCATGTTGCTCACAATGTTGTGATTGGTGAAAACTGTGTTATGGCCGCCGGCTTTAAAGTCGCAGGTTCAAGCACCATCGGAAACAACTGCATGTTCGGCGGAGAAGCCGCAGTGTCAGATCATATAACGGTTTGTGACCGCGTGATCGTCGGCGGACGTGGTGGCGTGACCTTCAGTATCACAGAGCCTGGCCAATACGGAGGTTATCCTATTGAACCTCTCCGTGATGCTCTAAAAACCTTGGCCAACAAAACCCACATCACTCGAATGAGAAAAGACCTGGCTCGTGTTCTAAAACACTTGGGCCTTAATGCAGAATAAGGAGACACATCATGTCCTATCAGTTTTATAAAGTCCTTCACCTACTTGGCCTTATGCTTTTGTTCTTTGGCTTCGGAGGACTTCTTATCGCCGCTTACGCAAGAATCGAGCTTAAAAAACCAGCTCGCATCATGGCGTTCATCACTCACGGTGTCGGTCTTCTTCTAATTCTTGTGAGTGGTTTCGGTATGGCAGCGCGTTTGGGCCTTGTGACAGGTCTTCCTGCATGGGTGCAAGCAAAGATCGGTATTTGGGTTCTTTTGGGAGTCGGTATTTCTTTGGTGAAAAGAAAAGGTTATATCGGCTGGCCCGTTGCAGTTCTACTATGGGGTCTTGGCACTTCCGCAGCTTTCATCGCGGTAAATAAGCCGTTCTAATTTTTAAATAAGACTCCTTACGAAAAAGGTCTTTGGTTTTCCAAAGACCTTTTTTATTTTCAGGTCACTCGTTCAAAGATTTCCTGATCCTCTCTACTTTGTTCTGCAACTTTGCAAAGTGAGATCCTTCCCAATAAATACGATGACACGTCGGACATTCGTAAAAAGTATCGTAAAGAGAAAAAGTTTTTTCATCAATCCGATTTCGAATAGATTCCTTTTCCACTTTTTCAATGAGTGTATTGCACTCCAAACAACGCGACAAAGCCTCAGCCCCCGCACCTACAGGAAACTGACTTAAAACTTCGAATAGTTGTTCTTGAGGAGGCTCACTTTTGACAAGGTATCCCCTCCCGTCGGGAATTCTCTGAAAAAGGCGGCGGTCTTTGGTGAGGATAATACGGTTTTCTTTTTCAGCAATGGCAAGAAGCTCATCATCACTGATGGCTTTAAGAGAGGCCGCATCCACACCCATCATGCGGAGCTGCCTCACTAGGCCCAATAAATTTTCATCGACTAAAAAATGATATTCGTCACTCATGGCTTCAGAGTGCAGGAGACACTGTGCGTGTCTTGTGCAATCCGAACCCAGGTTACATCTTTCGCTGTGAACTCAGAAGAACTTTCTAATTTGTCGACCATCAGGTTTTGCAAAACTAAAACAGAACCGTCTGTAGAAGCGACAGTAAGACCGGACTCACTCGTTGCAGGAGCGTTCTCAATCAGAAGTTGATATTGTATTTTCTTTTGTTCGTCACCGAACTGAATTTGCACAAAACGGCCGATGCTGTCTTCAATGATTAAAGTCATCAAAGGCTGAGACTGTTCTTTCACAAGTTTTCCGTCGACACGAAGTTGGCACTCGATATTTTTGTAGTTCAGGACGGGCAAAGCGGCTTGGGCGTTACAAGACAACGCTAGAAGGAGAAGAACGTATTTCATATAAATATCCTTTACAGCTGCTCTCGGATTTTAAGCAAGTCTGACCATCCATGAGCGGCCTTCCTGCCAGCCATCGTGGCCATCAGGGAATGTATTGTTTAATCCTCAGGCAGACACTCTTCTTTCCTGGCCACGACGGCCAGGAAACAGCCTTCCACGGATGGAGGCACTTCGCACAACTGTCACAGCCGAACGAAGCGACTCTCTAAAACATACTATACTTCAAGAAACGGCATTCGATGTTGCCGTTGAAAACGAAATGCTTGCGAGTTGATTTCAATTTAAGGTCCGCGATCAACTCTTTATTTCCCGAAAGAATCCAAGCATCCCAACCTTTGAATCGGTGTTTCATTGTGAAGCTCAAGTCACGATAGACGTCACGGAGGTTGTCTTCGTCACCGATACGCGCTCCGTACGGAGGATTCACGATGATCATGCCTTTTTCAACAGGAGGTTCAACTGTAGCAACCGCTTCTTTTCTGAATTCGATTACTTGGTCTACACCTGCGCGCTTAGAATTGTCTTTGGCATTTTTCAAAACGCGGTTGTCGATATCAAAACCGTAGAACTTAAATGGAAGCTCTTCTTTTTCGGCGTCCATGGCTTCTTGAACAACTTTTTCCCAAGTCGCTTCTTCATAGTTCAACCAGTTTTGGAAACCGAATCTTTTGCGGTTGATACCAGGAGCGATATTCAAAGACATCATCGCCGCTTCAATCAAGAAAGTTCCAGAGCCGCACATGAAGTCAACAAGAGGACTTTGACCATCCCACTCTGTGACTTTAATAAGACCTGCTGCCAAGTTTTCTTTCAATGGAGCTTCGCCCACTTCTTTACGGTAACCGCGCTTAAACAAGCTGTCGCCAGAAGTATCAATCGCCACGTTGAATTGATTTTTAATTGCACGCACATGAATGCGCAAAGAAGGATTTTCGTTATCTACGTCAGGACGAACACCGAATTTTTCACGGAATTGATCGACGATAGCGTCTTTCACCTTCATCGCAACAAAACGTTGATCGCGCATTTTAGAGTCAGAAATGCTCGCATCAATAGAAATCGTCTGAGTTGGTTTAATATATTTTGTGAAATCGTGACGAAGAATTTGTGAGTAAAGTTCTTCAGGCTGGTAAGCCGTGAAATCCAAAACAGGCTTCAAGATACGGCTGGCTAAACGAGAGTGAAGATTCGCTTTATAGCAACCTTCCCAGTTACTCTCAAAGAACACGCCACCGATATATTTATCAGTAACTTTAAGACCTAGTTCTTTAAGTTCTTTTTCTAGAGGTTCTACAAGGCCACGGGCTGTGGAGGCAAAAAATTGAGGCATGGGCTGGTCCTTTCGTCTGTTAAGAAAGAACCAGTCCCCTTGTGAGCACTCCGACTTCGTCGGAGTGACTCGCGCTGGTCTTCCTATGTTTCGCGATACTGTGGTCCACCGCCCCCTTCAGGAACGGTCCACTCGATGTTTTCGAATGGGCACTTAATATCACAAGTTTTACAGTGAATACAGTTAGTATAATTGATTTGTAAGTCCTTCTTACCGGCCTCTACTTTTGACGGTACCATCTCATATACGCTAGCTGGGCAGAAATGATTACAAGGTGATTTGTAATTAGGCTCACATACCGTACGGCAGATGTCTCCATCCTTCAAAATAAGGTGGTTTGGAGAGTCCTCGTCATGCATTGTGCCCGTCAAATAAACGCTAGAAAGCTTATCAAAGAAAAGCTCCCCATCTGGCTTCGGAAGCTGGTTGTCTTCATGGTCTAAACCATAAGGACCCCAGATATCGACCACTTTTTCCGTCGTATCGGCGTCAATGTGCTCGATTTTCATATGATCGTGAAGACCACGGCCACCCGTCATCTCTTGCAAAGCAATCAATGGCATCGAAGCAAACATACCTTTGCTCAATGTTTGGTGGAAGTTACGAACACGGTAAAGTTCGTCTTTCACGTAGCTGCCTTCAACGCGTTTCTCAAAGCCTTGAGTTGTCGCTTCAGAGAAATCGCCGCCTTTAACAAGGCCTTCCACGATCGTCTCTGCCGCTTGCATTCCTGACTTCATCGCCAAGTGAATACCTTTAAGCTTTTGCACGTCCACCATGCTTGCAGAGTCTCCGCAAACCATGAAGCCATCGCCGTAAAGCTTCGGCATTGAGTACCAACCACCGGCAGGCAATGTCTTACCGCCATAGGCAATCACTTTCCCGCCCTTAAGCATGTCTTTCAAGAACGGATGAGTTTTCAATTTTTGCAATTCACGGTGTGGATCTAGCAATGGATCTTGAGTATCGAGGTATGCCACAAGACCTACGATGATTTTATCACCTGGAAGAGTGTAGATGAAAGTTCCACCGATAGATTTTGAAAGAGGGAAACCCAAAGTATGGATGACTTTTCCAGCCTCCACCGTGCCCGGAGGCATTTGGATAACTTCCTTTACACCTTCTTCAAACACTTCTGGATTTTTTCCAGCGCGAAGGTTTAATTTTTTCTCGACTTGTCTGAACAAAGATCCGCGAGTTCCCTCAGCAAAGATCACGACTTTTGATTTTAAAATCAAACCCGGTTCAAAGTTCGCTTTTGGTTTTCCGTTTTTATCACGGCCTTTATCGCCCGTGCGAACACCAACGATTTTATTTCCTTCATACAGCGCTTCCACAGCCGCAAAGCCTGGGAAGATATTGATACCCTTCTCTTCACACTTCGTGCCCAACCAACGGTTGAACTTGCTCAAAGAGATGATGTAGTTGCCTTCGTTATGAAACGGAGGAGGAGTCACTGGAAGCTTGAAAGAGAAATCAGAACCAAGATAGTAAACCGCATCTTTCTTCACTTCCGAATCAAGAGGGCAACCTTCGTCTTTAAAGTTGGGAACAAGTTCACTCAAAGCTTTCGGATTGAGAACCGCGCCCGAAAAACTGTGGGCACCGATCTCAGAAGCTTTTTCAAGAACAACGATCATTTGCTCAGGGATTTGTTCGCCCTGCTTACGGCCTGCTGAAACATCTTCGTTGTGTTTTTGAATTTGATTTTGCAAATGAAGCGCGCAAGAAAGTCCCGCAGCACCACCGCCGACGATCAAAACATCGACATCCATGGTTTCGCGAGTTACGCCTTCTGGTAGATCATTATACGTTGACATAGGTTCTCCAAAAAATCTTTAAACTACTTCAGTTCCGCGAGCCGAGCTCGCTACACTCTGTGCGCATCCGCGCGCGCTGCCGGCGCGTGCCGCTACTCTTCTGAAGCTTCTTCTTTAACCTCAGCTTGAGGTGCTACTTTTCTCACAGGTGTGGAAAGTTGGCTTTGCACTTTCAAATCTTCTTCATCCCGTCCGCCAGGATAAAGACGCTTCTTGGCTTTTTGTGCAATCTCCGCTTCGCGGGCTTCGTCGTATTGAGGAGCGTCCGCTGCGGTTTCTTGCGCAAAGGCTTTGAAACTCACCAGTGAGGATAGCAGAAACAAAACTAAGAAAACTCGGATCATAACCCAGCTCCTTGGCTTGCGCTTCGAGCGCATATTAAAAGCTAATTGAGAAAGTTGTCATTGAAATAGTGCAGGATTTCTAGACTTTAGGCAACTGAAGACGTCGATGGAATTTCATCGGAATTTGCTGGCGAACCTTGTCGATACGCTCGCGAGAAAGCTTCGTAACGACCACTCCCGGATCGCGGGTTTCCACTTGGCCAATCACCGCACCCCAAGGGTCGATAATCAGACTGTGCCCGTATGTTTCACGAGTGCCGCCATTCTTGGTCCCCTTGTGAGTTCCCCCTTGAGCACTGGCAATTACATAAGACTGACTCTCAATCGCACGAGCGCGGAGCAGAATTTCCCAGTGAGCTTCCCCTGTTTTCACAAGGAATGCGGCGGGCAATAAAATCAAATCCACTTCTTGCCGAGCGTACTGAGAGAACAACTCTGCAAAACGCACGTCATAACAAATCGCCTCACCAATGCGCCATCCGTCCACTTCGATAATGCTCGGTTTTTGCCCATGGCGAAAAACATCGGATTCACGAATCGGTTTTTGACCTTCAAGTTGAATGTCAAACAAGTGCATTTTTTGATACGTGGGCTGAACTTCTCCAGCCGGAGTCACCAGCACTGAAGAATTATAAAGATGCCCCTCCACATAGAGAGGAACCGAGCCCAAATGAAGGTGTGTATTGTATTTCTTGGCCCACTCAGAAAGTTTCGCAAAGGCCGGATGAGAAAGAGTCAGTCCTTCGATTTTTTCTCCTTCGACAAGGCGAAGGTACAAACAATTTTCCGGGAAACTGACGAAGCGAGGTTGAGAAGTTTTAAAAATTTCCTCTAGCTGAGTTTCGATTTGCTTCAGGTTGGCGTCGACATCATCAACTGATGTCATCTGCACTGCTGCGACCACCAACTCTGAGTTCATAAATCCTTACTCCGCTCCAGAAATAACATTCGAAGTGCGCGCTTCTTTAACTTCGCGGCAATTCCATTTTGCTTCTTCTAGATTTTTTCGAACATTCGAAACAAACTCAACACAAGAATTTGGATTCAGCCCTGAGCCAATTGTTTCATCGACACCCTGCTTAGTATAAATAGCACGGCATTTTTGATCTTCGCCCATTTCAACACGCAATGTGCGAACTGTTTTGTTGTGCTTGCACAGCACTAAAGATTCGCCAAGATCAGCGAACGCTAACGACGAAAAAAAAAGCACCGTCATCGTTGCCGAGAACAGTGCTTTCGTGCCTTTGAATGCTGAGATTTGGTCCCGTTTCAAGCTGCCTCTCCTCTTTTAACAAGTTGGGCGAAAGTAATTTTTCTAAACCCAACTTAGATTTTACGCAGCTATATTAGAGACTTAAACGAAGAGATCGCCTTAAGGACCAAATTTAGACTTTGTCTTAGGCAAACTTTGCCGACGGACCTGTTAAGATCCGTCTGACTTAAAAACTACGCGTTTTTAGATTTAGTAGCTTTTTTAGAAGTCTTCTTAGCAGCAGCTTCAACCAACTTCACATTAGAGTAGTCGAAGAAACCTTCTTTTTTCAAAAGACCGTCTTTTTTGTCATAGTGTGTTTGCACTTTCACACCTTGAACTTGGACTTTCATGTTTTTAGCGTCAACAGCCAAAACTGAACCCTTCTTACCTTTGTCAGAGCCAGTGATAACTTGTACAGTCGCGCCTTTTTTAATTTTCAATTTCATTTGCGGCCTCAATTACTTAGAAGAAATTTTCTTTTTGATTCTCATTTTAACGGCCATAGCTCTTTTTGAAAGCTTGGAATCGTCTGAATTAAGAAGGTAATTATCAAAACCGCCAACATGCTCCATATCACGGATAGCGCTTGTCGCGATTTGCAATCTCACCATTTGGTTCAAAACGCGGCTAAAGATGCGTTTTTTCTGAACATTTGGTTGAGCTGTTGATTTAGTTTTAATGTTGGAGTGCGACACCAAGTTTTTTACAACAGGGCCTTTTCCAGTAATTTCACATCTGCTCATTCTAAGCTCCTCAATCTAAAGTCTGGGTCAACGCCATCCTTCAAACCAAATAGGGGCGCTGCAAACAAGAAGTAACCATATAAAGTAAAAAGACACTTGATGGCAACTCTTTTTTCTTGTACACACATTAACTCGCTAACCAAAAGGAAATCGAAAGAGGATAGTAATGAAAAAGACAACTCGTAGCAAATACCGTCAGGAATTCTCAGGCGATCACGTATTCGATTACAAAGATCCAGCTTCTTTGACACGTTTCATCGGTGACGGTGGCAAAATCACTCCATCTAGAATCTCTAAACTCAGCGTGGCTCAACAAAAACGCGTTGCTGCTGCAGTTAAGAAAGCTCGTAACCTAGGTCTATTGCCTTCTGGCTCTGACGCTTACGATACTTTCCACAGAGCTGAAGCTATCTCTCCAGTTCCTTTCGAGATCTAATAGCTCTCTGCTAAAAATTTGAGATTTCCTGATGGGAACGAAAAAAGGGCCACTACGGCCCTTTTTCGCGTTCAGCCCCGAAGGGGTTGAGGGCAGGAGCCCGAAACAAAAAAGCCGGTGATAAACCGGCTTTTTTCTTTTTCAGACTAGGATTTTGAAGAACCTCGAGAGAGTTTGAACCAAGTCCAAGCCGTGAATAGCATCATCACCATGTAACTTTTACTCGACCATTGGTGCAGCACAGGCCCTGGGATTCCGAGAAAAGAAAGCTCCTCAAAGGGCACTCCCCAATTTAAGAGCCTGATTCCTAAAATAGGTAAGGCAAACAACGTCCAAAACTGCAGAACTGCCACGAACCAGAAGAATTGGCTGAGCTCCGCCCGTCTATATTCTAAAACCATCAAAACCACTGGGAGGCCCACAAAAAGGACTCCGGCAACGGTCGCAGCAATCTGGCGATCGGGAATGAATTTAAAAATAACCATCACCAATACAATGACGATGACCTGGGCGATTAAATATCCGAGGAAGGCGTTGCGTCTCATATCCAAGAACGTAGTCCACCACCCCAGACAACTCAAGCCAAGAAACAGCTCTAGCAACGTTTAATTGCAGTACAAGGGCGTCCCCGTCCGGCTTTCGCCTTGCACAAGAGGTCCTGCGAACGAACACACAAACTTTAAAAGGACGGTTATTATGAGCAAATACGAAATCACACTTTTGAAACTTCAATCTCAACTTAAAAGCTTCGGATTGAATCCTGCAGAGTGGAGTCTGCAACGCATTCAGTCTTTGACCTACGTTATTCAAAACCGCAACGACGAAAACTTCGCCCTCTACGGTCGCCTTGAATATCGCAATCACAAACCTCAATGGAAATCTTTAGAGGTCGTGTCTCTCTAAAAAGTTTCGCAACGAACCGAGAACAAGCTGCGGTTCCAGATATCTTGTTCTGCTAACAACTCGGTTGCTTTCTTCGGCTCCACTGTCACTTGCGCTGGGTCCGAAGAAACAGGAACTTCCTCGCCAGGAAGTTTAGCAGCGACCTTCTGACGAAGCGCTGCCCACGCCTCCTCCCCATTCGCGCGGAGGTAAATACTCTTCAAGCGGCAGAAGATGGCGATCTCTGATTCCTGCATCCAACCAAATCTTTCAAGCCCTGGCTCTGGCGGTTTAATTCCCCAAGCCAGGCGCACCATCAACTCAATGCCATCATTCATCGCCGACTTAACTTCGGTGATATTAAAAAGCTGAGTCGTACATTCGCTCGATGCTTTACCCACATCATCTGCAACTTTTTTAAGCACCATAAAATACTCATAGCAAGATCCCGCACTGTTCCCTAACTGACAGGCCTCTTTCGCACGCACAAGTGTCGGAGGAAGTTTGTTTTTCTTCACAACGGTCGGAAAGATATTCCCCGCCTGGAGTTCTTTGAAAGTCGTCGCCTGAGTATCACACACTGTGTGCGGAGGGCTGATCAACATGAAGACAAAAATGCCTACAATTATAGCTAAAATGGCAAGAACGGGTTTCGGAAGGGAGTTTATGAAGTTTTCCATGAAAAAAAGAATAGCAATGTCGTGCGTTAGTATCTAGTGATTTGACAACAGGCCTCTAATTTTTTATGTTCCTGTCCTCGTCGGGGAGTAGCGCAGTCTGGTAGCGCATCTGGTTTGGGACCAGAGGGTCGTAGGTTCGAATCCTATCTCCCCGACCAATTTTATGAAATTTTAAAAACCTCGAGATCTTCTCGGGGTTTTTTTGTACCATGAGGTTACAATGAGTGCCACACTTCATGAATTAAAAAAGGCTTCAGACTCACTCCAAATTGCGCAAAGACTTTTGCGTGATGCCAATCAAAATGACCCTAACAATATCGATCTGCACAAAGCGCTCCGGGATTCGTGCATTCAGCGATTTGAATTCTGCGTTGAACTTTCCTGGAAGATATCTATCAAACTTTTAGGGCTAGATACGAAGGCTCCAAATCCGGCCATTCGAGACATGGCCCAAAACAATCTCATTGACGATCCACAAATTTGGTTCGAGTTTCTTTTAGCTCGCAACAAAACATCACATACTTACGATGAAGACGTCGCGAAAGAAGTCTACCGCGAAGTTGAAAGACTGATTCCCGAACTAGAAAAGCTTCTCGAAAAATTGGCTCAATTAAAATGAAATACGGACTGTCCGATTCAGAATACTCGTTTTTAGTTGAGCATTTAATTACACCGCTTAAAGAGCGAGGGGCTCAAGTTTTTCTTTTTGGTTCACGCGCAACCGGCAAGTATAAGAAATTTTCCGATATTGATATCCTTTATAAAAACCCCACCGTGGCTATTCCCAACTCTGAAATCTATCGCCTTCTTATCCATCTCGAGGAGTCCACATTTCCATATAAGATAGATTTAGTCTGCGACAACGAACTCGCGGCCAGTTATCGCGACAGCGTGGAAATCAGTAAGATTGAACTTTAAATGGTTCCACCCAATAAACTGGGACAGTCAAAGATTTCCAAGATCGCAAAACCAAAACTATGACAAAAAGTTCCCCACCCGCCCCAACACATGTCCCTCACGTTCTTTGTGAGGACATGCCCGCAACCTTAGGAAGTTATTTTTGCGATGTCAAAGCAATGACTCTTTCAATTTCTTGTGTCGGCTGGGCTCCGTGAAGAGCGACACCGTTCACAAGAATAACAGGAGTCCCCGTGAAACCGAATCTTTCAAATTCTGCCATGTCTTCTTCGATTAATTTTCTGATTTTTTCAGACTTAATGTCAGACGCCACGCGCTTCATGTCAGCTCCGACTTTTTTTGCAGTAGCTTTAAGAAAATCTTCATCTCGCATGCCATCTTGGTTTTCAAAAAGTTCGTTGTAGTACTTTCTTGCCTTTTCCTTATCTTGAACAAAGATAGCCTCATAATAAAGGGCTGCCGGATAAGCCATCTTGTGAAAATCCAAGGGCATGTTCTTATAGTAAAACTGAACTTTATCTTTGTACTTATCTTTGATCTGCTTCAAATTGCTAAAGGCCATCCTGCAAGCTGGACATTGAAAATCCGCGTATTCGACAATCGTGACCTTCGCGTCTTTGGCACCAAGAAGACGACGCTCTTCATGCAACACTGGCTTCAATGGATTCTTGATTTGCTCTTCCTGTTGCTTCTGAATTTCGGCCATTTGTTTTTGCTGGTGACCTTCTTGCGCTTTTCTTGCCGCGCGGTTGATCACTTCCATGAATTGCTCTGGATTTTCCTCGATTACGTCAAAAACGACTTTGGGATTTTTCTTAAGATACTCAGCAATCTGACTTTCTTTTGTGGCACATGCGCTGAAGGCAAAAAGAGCCCCCAGAAGAAATAATTTCTTCATAAAACTTCTCCTTTATGTATTTGGAAAACGACTAACTATTCACACTTATTGGTTGCAGTTTTTTTCTTAAACCAGCTTTCGATGACTTTTTCGTGTTGCACTTGATAACACATTAATTCATCCGAAGGCTTAAAACGCTCCATTTGAATGGATGCGAGAGACTGATCCACGCCGACAAACCAGGCTGAGGCCATCAACACTGCGATCACGGTTTTAATGCGCGTTCTTTTTGTTTTACGCGGATCCAAATTTTCCAGTCGCATCTTCATTTGAGCAAATTCTAGAGAAGCCCCCAGTGCCGCTGGACTTGAGAGGGACTTATTTGCGCTGATAGCAAAAACCAACGATGCTGCATATTCTTTGGAAGAAAAGTTGTTCTGACTAATAGTCTGTTCATCGGTTGCCATTTCCACTGCTAAAACCCGAGCCTTCGCAAAAACCCACACCAAGGGATTAAACCAACAGACTCGAAGACAAAGCAGTGATAACAAATTCCAGAACCCATCCCGATTCGCGATATGAGTTCTTTCATGAGCCAAAATATATTGTAGATGATCCGTATTCTGAGTCAGATATTCAGGAATCACGATGGTGTATTTCAAGAATCCGAAAGTCAGAGGAGAAAACTTATCGGTAACAACATGGTAACCCTCTGCTTCTCTCAATACATTGTCCAAGACTTTCTGTTGAAAGGCTCTGTACTGGAGAATCTCTTTAGCAAAAAGCCCAATGACAGTTAAAAGCCAAGTCCCCGCAAGAATACGAGTCAAGCCCATGGTTCCTTGAGCATCTGCAAAGTGTTTAAAACACTGTGCCTGTAAATCCTTATCCAAGGTTAATAAAAGTCCTGCAAAGAGAGTCATCGTGCTAAGAAACGCAACCAATGAAGCTTGCGACCACAGCTTAAAGTATTTTCCTGAAACTTTTTTCAGCAATCCCTGCGCAAAAACAAAGGCACCGAAAATAAATGTAGAGGACAGACTCACTAAGACCAAGAACTTCCAGGTGAAATCGAGTGCTGAAGTAAAGGACTGCATTAGCCCCTCCCCTTCGTGGATTTATCGAAATCGGCAACAATAGCGCGAAGCTTTTCAACTTCCTCTTCAGAAAGATTTTTTTGTCCGGCAAAATAGTTAATCAAAGGCGTTACGGAACCGCCCAGAGTTCTTTCGACGAACTCTGTGACTTTGCCTTTCATCACGGTACTGGCTTCAATTTTTTCGGAGTATTTAAAGATTCCGTCCACTTTCGTGCGTGTAAGAAAGCCCTTCTTACGAAGGCGCTCCATCACCGTCAAAATGGTCGTTCTGGCTAAGCCCTTGTGCTTTTCAAAGTACTCCGCCACCTCACGCACAGAGGCTTGCTCTTGGCTAGAGACATAGCGAAGGATTTCGATTTCCTGTTCACCTAAACTGGGAAGAGACTTCATCGGGACCTCACAAAACTACAACTGTAGTCTATCAATACTACGGCTGTAGTCAACTATCCCAAGAGTCCAGTTTTATTATGAGACGATTAGCGCCCTAAAACCTTCTGTTCAAGTTCCAGCAAATACTTTTTAGCATCAAGACCTCCGGCATATCCCGTGAGTGCTCCCGACTTCGCAATAACTCGATGACAAGGAACAATGATTGAAATGGGATTCAGGCCATTTGTTCTTCCGACAGCTCTCACGGCCGATGAATTACGGATTTTAGTCGCCTGCTCTTGATAGCTCACAGTTTTTCCATAGGGAATTGAAGACAAGGCCTTCCAAGTTTGTTTTTGAAAATCAGTTCCGTTAAAGGCCACCGCGACTTCAAACTCCTGGCGTTTGCCTGCGAAGTATTCTTTAAGCTGCTTACGAACACTGATGATGACAGCATTTTCTTTCTTTACTAAATCCGGAAACTTGCCTTTAAGAACTTTGATGTTGGAGTCATATCCCAGCACCCAGAGTTTTTCATCGTCAGTGATAATATGAAGAGCACCAATGGGACTTTCAAAAGTTTGATAATAGAAACTCATAAGATTCTCCCCTTTACTGACGAAACAGAATCCCGCCACAAACAATGAACAAGATAAGCGCGAAAGGACGTCCATTCTTCGCTTTGTAGTTTTTTATTTTTAATAGCTCTTTCCACTATAAGATCATTTGCCGGAAACGCATCTGAATCTCCAAGGCAGCGCATGGCGATCATTTCCACCGTCCATGGCCCAATCCCTCGAATCGCCAAAAGTTTGGCGCGCATGACTTCGGAATCCGCCGTCGGAGAAAGTTGAATATCGTCATCGACAAAACTTTGACTGAGAGCACGGATGGCTCCTGCTTTCACTTTTGTCACACCGATCTCTTCAATCACGGCTTTACTTAAAACCTGCGGAGTTGGGAAAGTGTAAACCTCCTCCGCTTCACTCACTTTCTCGCCAAAACGAAGGACTAAGTCTTTTATTTTCTTCTTCGCATGTTCTGTTGAAACGAGCTGTCCCAAAATAATTGACACCGCGACCTCAAAACCATCGAAGCATCCTGGAATGCGCACTCCTTGCGGAGAAAGCTTTTTATTATCCGGCAAATGTTTTGGATTGTGTTCAGTATCAAAAAGGTGTTTTAAGAGAGCTATCGTCGAACGTATTTTGGGCAGCGGCAGATCAGAGGTTTGAATCTTCAAAGCGCTCATCTTTTCATCAAAGCTGACTTGCACTGTCGCATATCCACCTTGCACCGGAATAAAGCGAATGTATGTTTGATCTTGCACCCGCTCCACACCGTAGGTTTCATGACGAGTCAAATAAGCGAGCACCGTGGGCCAATCAAAAGGAAGTCTCACGGAGATAAATAAAGTGAGTTCTTCGACTTGCTTTCCTTTAGAAATATTTTTTCTGACTTCTGAAGGCGGAACTTTATAAAGCTGCTTAAAGGCTTCATTGAAGCGACGGATGGATTTAAATCCCACCGCAAGAGCGATCTCTGTGATAGGGCTTCCCGTTTGCACGATCAATTGTTTTGCCAAATGCAATCGCTTCGTCACAAGAATTTCAATGGGAGAAGCTCCCAAGTGTTCATCAAAGAGGCGGCGCAAATGACGATCCGTCATACCCACTTTTTCGGCGAGAGTCGCGACATCCATGCTCTCTTCCGTGGTCTCATCAATAATTCGCAACGCCCGAGAAACGCTATTGACCGTACCTTGCAAAAGTTTACTTCCGGGAGCGACATCGGGACGACAACGCAGACAAGGACGGTAGCCCGCATTTTCAGCTTCACTGGCACTTTTGAAAATCAGAATATTTTCGGGCTTAGGCTTGGCCGGACATACAGGCCGGCAATAAATCCCCGTGGTCTTCACCCCAAAATAGAAACGCCCGTCGTAGCGCGGGTCTCTTCTGTTGATGATCTTAATAAGGTCGGCTGTGGATAGCTCTTTCATGCCCTTGATCATAGGACATCCACCTTAGCACAACTGGCGGTTTTCGGACATGACCAATTTTAGAAATGGCGACCGTTTTCGTAATAGGCGGTTTTAGCCAGGACGTGAAACACAACAACCACGTCTTCAGCCCCGGTTAAAGCCTTGACCTTGTCCGTCAGAATGCGAGCACAGTTATCTTGAACCTCTTGAGGGCGTTCAAACCAGAGGACTTCTACAAATGGATAGGAATCCGTAAGTTGCCCTTGAGTAAAAAACTGCGTGGCAACAGCTTCAAAAGTAAAATTGTCTTCCGAAGTGTTCATGACTTGAGCCAGATCTTTGCTAAGATCGGCACTGAGTTGGCGAACGTGATCAGCTTTAAGGGCGCGCATGCGAATATGTGGCATGAAGCGAATCTAACAAGAAGATCTTAAGCCTTCAAGTTTTTCAATGCACATTCAATAAAGGCCTGCACCTTGGGCGCCACAAAACGCTGAGCCGGATACACGAAAGACAACTGCATCGCATTCCAACTCCACTGAGGAAGAACTTGCACCATTTTCCCCAGCCGCATTTCTTCTTCACAAAGAAAGTGAGGAATTAAACCAATGCCATCTCCTTGCATCACAAAAACTTTCATCGCTTCCATATCGTCAACGACGATGCGACTCGGAAATGCCACATCCAAACTATCGCCATTGCGACTCAAACGAATTCGATTGTTTTTATCCGAGACAAAACCGATACACGCATGTTTTTCAAGGTCACGAGGATGTTTGGGAACTCCATACTTTTTTACGTACGCGGCACTCGCCCACAATGACGCTTGAGACTCCAAAAATTTTCGTGCGATCATCGTGGAATCCTTCAGCGGCCCAATGCGAATCGCCAAGTCAACACCTTCACCGACAAGATCCACCAGTCGATTTGTCGCGATCATCTCGACCCGAGTCTTTGGGTAGAGTTTTAAGTAGGCCTTGATAATAGGAGGAAGAAAAATATGTCCCACGTCTATCGTCGCCGTCAGCCGCAAAGTGCCCTCCGGCTCATTTCTCTGCATTGTCAGTTCTCGCTCCGCAGCCTCAACCTCTTCCAGAACGCGAAGACAACGTTTAAAATAGGCTTCCCCGGCCTCCGTCAGATTTAACTGGCGAGTGGTCCGATGCAATAAGGTGACACCAAGGCGCTTTTCTAAAAGAGCGACTTTCCCACTGACTGTTGTTAATGGCATTCCTAAAGATTTGGCAGCTTTAGTGAAGCTTCCCGCCTGTACAACTTTAACAAAAATATCAATTCCCTCTAATTGCATAAGCCTATTATACGGATATCCGTATAATATTTCCACATTTTACTATCTAATCAATCGCGAAGGGTCGAGTTATGCTGTCTCTATATTCAAGGAGACACTTATGAATAATTCTGAAACACTTTTAGTTACCGGCGCCTCAGGACATTTAGGAAAATTGGTTCTAGATATTCTTTTAAAAGGTCCAAAAAGAAAAATCATCGCGACCACCAGAAATCCCGAAAAGCTCGCAGAATATGCCGAGCGCGGAGTTACGGTCAGAGCCGCTGACTTTAACAATCTCCAATCCCTTGATGAAGCCTTTAAGGGGGCGGACCGCGTACTCTTAATCAGTACTGATGCTATTGGCTCTCGCATATCTCAACACAAAAATGCGATTGAAGCAGCAAAACGTGCGGGTGTTAAACACATTGTTTACACTTCTTACCCAAATCCAGACAAAGCCCCCGCCGCAGTCGCACCGGAACATCATGAAACTGAAAAAATGATTCAGCAAAGTGGCCTTGGTTATACATTCCTCAGAAACAATCTTTATACCGATAACTTACTTTCTGCTATTTCAACGGCTCTTGCCATGGGAGCTTTCGCGGGCACAGCAGGAAAAGGTAAAACGGCTTATGTCACCCGTGAAGACTGTGCCTACGCAGCAGCAGGAGCTCTTGCTTCTGCCAATACACAAAATGTGATTGTTGATGTCACAGGGCCTCGCGCGATTGACTATAACGAGTTAGCTTCCATCGTCAGTGAAATCGCAGGCAGACCTCTTCCCTATGTTGACATGTCCGAAGCGGACTTTAAACAGGCTCTTATGAAGTCAGGGCTTCCTGAAGCATGGGCGGATGTGTTTGTCTCTTTTGATGTGACCGCAAAACAGGGCTATGCATCGACTGTGACAAATGCAGTGCGCGAGCTTTCCGGACGTGTTCCGAAAGACATTAAAGAGTTTTTGCAGGAAAATCGTCAGGCGTTTTTGAAGTAGAACAAAATAAAAAAGCCCGGCACTGAAATCAGTGTCGGGCTTTTGTTTTATCTTATCAAAAAATGACTATTTGAATTTCGCAGTGACGATCTCGCAGATTTGACCTTGCAACAAAGAACCACCAAAGTAGATCGTTGAATCTAAAACTTCAGGGTCACGAAGAGCTTCGTCACGTGCCGCTTCACACTCACTCATATAATGGGCGCAGATACCAGCGCTGTCTTTGTTATCGCAAACCCAGAAGAATTTCTTTTCTATTTTAGATTCGATTTTTACATCTGGAAGCTCAGAGTGGATTTCAACTCTGCAAATGATTTTGGCTTGACCGTTTTCTTGAAGATCGCGGGACCAGCTATAAGTGAAATTTTTGTATTTAAGCTCTACCTTTTGGTTCTTCGCAATTTCTTTTTTACGAGCTTCGATATTGCCCAAGAACTTTTCGCAACGCTCACCCAACTCTTGTACAGTGCCTTTTTTACTCCAGTTCAAAACGCGCTTTGAAGGCTTACCAAAGGTACAACGTGTTCCTTCTTCGTTACATCCGACACCTGTATAATAAGGAGCCGCTTGAGCAACAGAGCTTAAAGCCAACAGCGAAAAAAGCGCAGCAAGAGTTTTTTTCATAAGATACCTTCCAATAGGATGTTGTTAATCACTCGCGTTCTTAGCGAAAAACGAGCCATACTGGAAGGCCTTTAAGGACGCCCTGAGGACGTTTAGGTTGACAATACTTTAGACAGTGAAACCAAAAAGGGCCGGTAACGGCCCTTTATTACTACTCTGAAACCTCAGCTGATTTGGCCTTTTTCTTTTGGGCCGCAAGTTCTAGCTGGCAAACTTTCACTTTGGTTTCATACTCATCCTGACGTTTCTCAAGAATATTTTTGTATGTTTTAAAACGTGCAAGACGATCTTTCAGGAATTCTTCCGAAACACCCACGATGCGTTTCTTATCTTCAACACCGATAGAAGAATAATCATCGTCTGGAGTCACGTACTCGCGTGCTTCCGTCCAACGAACTTTACCGTCGCCGCTGTTATCAACATTGCCTAACTGCACACGGCAATCACGAAGTACACCATAAAGACCGCGGTTATCCAAATAACGAGGACCACCTAAAACGCGGGATTCAAGATCATAAACATCCAACTCCAAACGGCGCAGCTCTTCATTCATCGCCACTTTGCGCTGATACACCATATCGCCATCTTTAACACCGACAACTGAGTCCGATCTCACAGGCGCGGACATATCTACATTTGTATCAATGTCCTTGGCTTTGTGTTTAGAAGCACAAGCTACAAAAAAAAGACTCATCGATACCACGAATAACTTACGCATAGGATTCCTCCACTATGTCTTCAGAAAACTCTAGGAGGTGCGATCTCTAACGTCAATTTGTATGCACCGAGTTTAGAAACTCTCGTTTCAATTCTGTGAACAAATGTTTACAAAAGCCATTTTGACATGCCACATCTTTTTTAGAAGACAAATTTCTGACCCGTAATGTCCACCTGGAATGATGCCTAGGCACCTTTATTTATCTCAACAAACTTTAGTTCCTTAGCCTCGCAAAAAATTGACCCTACATATACAAGGTCAATACTGAAGACGTTAAAAAGGAGACTATCATGAAAACAATCATCCTCATTGCCTTACTAAGTGTTGGTTCCTTTGCTCAGGCGAATCAACAAACACCAACGACGAGCGCCCTTGAATTTTCCAGAGAAGAAGCCGAGCGTGCTCCAGAAGGTCTTGTACCTTTCTTGGCATTAGGCGGTGGTTACACAGGTTATGAAAATGTGGGTGCGACCGAAGGGACTCCGGCAACTCTCAAGCTCTTAGGATCTTATTATTTCCCAGCAACTCACTTTGTTGCGGACCTTGGTTACGGAGTGAATAATCAACAATTCACACAAAGCCGGGAAACCACTCTTGATACATCAAGAACAGGTGGAGTCCTTGAGTTTGCAGCTCGCTATCGCTGGGACAGCAAATGGCAAGCCGGTATCGTCGCCAATCAGTTCTATGAACAAGGTGCCGCCCTTTCTGCTGACCAGGGAGATGCCCACTTTGCCGGTTTACAGGTTCTTCGTGAGTTTAACATGACTCCAAGCTGGTTAGCCCGCCTTGGTGTTCGTGCGATGTCATTGACGAACAATACAGACGGTTTGGTTGCGATGTATCTGGTTGATTTACAAATCGGCTGGAATCCAGGCGCTTATAGACCCTCAGTTCGCCAAACAGCAGCTCAAGAAAGTCCAGTTCAACGTGAGCCACAAGCGCAAAACGTAACGGAAGTGACTGACGAACCAGAAGAAATTCAAGAAGCTAGTGAGCCCGCTCGTCCTGTCGCCGAAGTTGAACCCGCTTCTGCTCTAAGCAGTGTGGCTTTCTCAAGCCTTATTGCTACGGGTGGAGACATCCAATTCAATTCAGCTCGTGCGTCTGTCTCCGCTGAAGACCAACAAAGACTTTCTCGCATCGCCAAAGCGTTGAGTGAGAACAAAGATCTTTATGACAAAGTGGAGATTCGCGGATATGCCGATGCTTCAGGAAGCGCAGCTGCGAATCAAAGAATTTCACAACAACGTGCTGACACCGTTCGCAATATCATGCGCAGAAACGGTTTAAGATCTTCGGATGTTGTGGCAAAAGGAATGGGTTCTGCGGAATCCACTGGTGTTCAAGCTTCAGATCGTCGTGCTGAACTTGTATTTACGGGAGTAAAAGACGAAGCAAAACTTCGTGAAGTGCTTTCGCAAATTGAATAACAAAATTCAAGCACAACGAAACAAAGCGTCGCCAAAAGCGGCGCTTTGTTATTTTCCGTTCTCAAAAACAGTCACAAATTCCTGATCAACGTCGGCATCAACATCATTCACCATATCCGACCACTCTTGGTAAAGATAGGCTTCTTCCTCACCCACGACCTGTTGAGGTTTTTCTACTCTGAGGATAACGGCCAAAGCTAGAGATGTCGCCAACACTGGCAAGACAATCCACCACATGCGTTCGCGCTCTGCTCCCGCATTGATTTTACGCCAGATACGAGAAGACTCTCCCAATGGACTGGGAGGAACATCTTTCGCATTCTCTTTGAGGAACTTCTTTAAAAGATCGTCACTCATACCGACACTCCTTTCTTGCTTAAAATCTCACTCATTTTATTTCTTGCATGATTCATTCTGGATTTGACCGTGCCCTCAGGAATTTGCAAAGCCACAGAAATTTCCTTCACACTTTGGTCTTCAAGATAAAAAAGCACGACGACAGCGCGGTGTTCAACATCAAGACTGGACAGAACCAATTCAACAAGTTCGCGGTTTGACAAATCCTTCTCTAAAGAATCTTGAACAAGCTCCGCTTCCAAACCGTTTTTCTTTCCGGCCTTACGCAAATAATCGACGGCGCAATTATAAGCAATTCTATAAAGCCAGGTAGAAGCTTCACTTTCGCCCCGAAACTTGTCACGATTTTCCCAAGCTTTCATAAAGGCTTCTTGAGTGACATCGCTCAAAGCTGACTCCCCGACCAAACGGAAAATGAGACCCCGCACTTTATTGGCGTGGGCCTCATAGAATTGTCGAAAAGCCTCTTCGGAGTTTAGACTCACAAAAGAATTCCTATCTCTCTTTGCTGAACAATTTTGCCCGCTGTTCATCCGTTAAAATATCACGAGCCGACAACAGACTTTCCAAACGCACTTTTCCTAGCTGCGTTTTTTTATCCATCATGCTTTGAAAGGCCTGGGAAATAACTTCTTTGGAGGCATTGGAACGAATGGCTTCTTTAAAGTTTTGGCGGGATTTTTTCATCTCTTCACGGAGTTTCTGAACTTCGGCTTTGTTCGTTTCACGCAACGCTTTGAGTTTTGCCGTTTGTTCTTCACTTAAGCCTAAATCACGCATTTTTTCCGGGCTGAGCTGTCTTTCCATAGGACCTATGACATCGCCTTTATGATGATGACCTCGTCCCTCACCGCGGGCGAAAGCGATTCCAGAAAGCATCGTGATTGCCAAA
This sequence comes from Bdellovibrio sp. HCB-110, assembly GCF_047323225.1. Taxonomy (GTDB): domain Bacteria; phylum Bdellovibrionota; class Bdellovibrionia; order Bdellovibrionales; family Bdellovibrionaceae; genus Bdellovibrio. The sequence continues at coordinate 983,072 of NZ_CP178750.1, read as the reverse complement.
ACCGTTACAATAGACTTAGAGAACTTCATGGTTCCTCCTATTTACTACTTTAGACGGAGTCCCCCATAAGGAGGTTCAAATTATTTTATAAGAGAATCTCAATTTAGGACCGCTTGGAGGATCTCTTCCAGGACTCGTTTCATTACGTCTAGCTCCATAGCCGGCATATCCGTTTTATCGACAACCTGCTCAGGTAAATAGGGCACGTGAATAAAACAGGCTTGAGACGTTATATGATTTTGCTGAAGCCATAGCAAAGTCTGATAGTAAACGTAATTGCAGACATATCCGCCAGCACTCAAGGAAACACTCACTGGCAGCTTCTTTAAGACAAGATCGTCTTTGATTTGGTTTATGGGAAATGTCGAAAAGAGAGCACTCTCTTTTCCCTCAACTATCAATCCCTGCTTCGGTGTGACGCCGTCTTCGTCGGGTTTTTCAGTTTCAATCCAGTTTAAAGCGACTCTTTCAAAACTGACCTTAGAGCGACCTCCTGCTTGACCCAACATCAAAATGACATCGTAATTCTTTTTATCAAGACGTTCGCGCAACAAAGTGGCGGCCGTCGCAAAAGAGACTGGCAAGAGAAGGGTATCGACTTTATCTTGAAGTGAAAAATCCCTCTTGAGCCAATCAAGAAGGATTTCACTTGGATTGATTTTCTCCCCCAAGAAGGGACAAAATCCTGTGACTAAAACTCGCGGGGTCTTCATCATTCGAAGTTGCTTCTCCACGTCATATGGAATTCATTACTATTTGTACCACTAAGAGGATGACCTTTAATACGGAATTCTACTTTCGTGTTAAATTCGCGAGTCAAAGCCTGGGCCTCAGCCTCTGTGCGTGGCACACGAGCTCCCAATGATTTTAGAGAAGAAATCGGAACCCAGTATTCTTTCGTTGTCGTGCAAGTGCTGTTGGCACCCCAAGGACCTTTGTCTGCGCAATCTCTGCCGCCATTCCAGTTAAACACGCGGAAAGAAACTTTCACCTGTTCAGACTGAGAAGCAAAACTCCAGCTTTGTCCAATATGCTCATATTGAGGACCCAACTTTTTAAAGCCAAATGTCCAAGGCATTTCTTGTTTCTTATTATAGTCATCTACAAACTCGGGACTGTGAGTAAGAACGAAAGTTCTAAGAACCGCCGCCGAGGCTTGGGCGCCATACGCAGAAGAGAATCCACAATGGTTACCGTATTTCAAATTCAAGACACCCACATGCGGTGATTTTTCATAGAAATCGTCGTGCTCAACAACTTGCGCGTTGATCTCGTTATTCACGACCATGTCATCTTTCGATGCCCACACCATCAACGGTGTTTTCACTTCTTCTTTCCAGTTCCAGAAGTTATTAGATTTAAAGTAAGATTGAGGCGTGCTGGCAACTCCGCGACGTTGCAAAGACGTGGAAGCCAACTCTCCAATGAAGTCCGCCATATCATAGCGGCTCGACGGGATTCTATCGTCACTAATAAGATCCGGCACATCTGTGATAAACTGACGAGCTTCTTTAAAATGATCTTTCGCAAATTTCGCGAAAAGACGACCTACAACTTGACCGCTAAATAATTTATCCAATGTCGGACGAAGACTTACTACAGGACAGATCGCTGTCACAGAGCTAAATATCTTCTTTCCATCTGCCAAAAGATACTTGTCATTAAAGGCAGCACCCATCACGGCCGCGTTACCGCCAAGACTGATGCCCATCAAATGCACGCTCGAAATACGATCTTTGTATTCCCATTTTTCACGCATCCATCTGCCAATCTCGATAGCCTCATAACCTTCAGACCATCCACCCAAAGTGACTTTTTTATTGTAGTAGATGTAATCCATGCCCGTTTGATTCGCTAACAACAAAACGTTGAAGGGGCTTTGATCGAAAAGATGCATGAGATATGTCTTCATTGAAGCCGACTGCGCTGCTGAACAGAACACGCCACACTTTACGATCACCAAAGGACGTGGACGAGGATCTTGCTTCATAGCCAAGATGCCTGGAACTTTTGTTCCATCCGGAAGTTTCACTAAAAACTCTTTCACTTGAGGATGAGACAAGAATGGATATTGGTACTTGGAATATTTTAGAAGACCTAAAATTCCCGTCGTGGAATTGCGAGTGAGTTCACTTGCACACTTTGAAAAATATCCTTTTGCCGCTGCATAGTATTGAGCTGTGGAAAGTTTTTTCCCAACAATGCTATCTTCAAAGCGACGCGGATCGCATTGAGGACTCATGTCTTTAGAGCTAAGACCATCTGGAACTGATTCAAAAAGACCTTTTGTCGTGGGAACATCTTCCCCCGACTCTTTCGCTAATTCTTGATAGAATTGTGACTCTAAGTCGAGCTTGGGGACAGACAAAGATTGAGCTTGCGCTGAATTAGACACGACCATAAGCGAACCAACAAACATGCTGAACATCAAAGATGACATTTTATACCTCACGTACTATGCCTGGCATATCGACTGAGGTTTGGGCTGGGTTTAGAAAAAACTCACATTGTCTAAAGCCTCGACAAAATGTCGGGACTTATTGATTCGATTTTAGACAAGTCCGTTTCAAAATGAGAAAGAGCCTTGAAGAGAAACTTCAAAGCTCTTTTATATGTTCGATTCAGTTTATCAAACTATGCGATCTTTTTAATCTGAGTCAGCTTATCTTTTAAGACTGAGTTTTCATGCTTAAGTGCATTCACCTCGGCTGCCAACTGATTGAGTTTTCGTTTTAGAAAATCAACCTCTTGCTGGGCACCCGGATCTGTCGTTTCTCCAACGACGTGGGGTTTCGCATCTTTTTTTGTTGCATCCTGTTCGTATGTAGGCATGGGTACGGTGAAGCCGCCCAAACTTAACATCTCTTCGATATTTTCTGGAATGAGTAAATCAGGATCAATTCTTTCCAGCTTCAAAATTCCTTGGGCAATGAAGCCACGCACTTCCGAAAGCATCTTTGAAATGCAGGTCGACTTTTCAGCCGGATTGGGATTGGACTCTGCCAAAAGATCCGTGATCTTGCGTTTTGAAATTGGTGGAAGACAACTCAGGAGTTGTTCAACTTGTTCTGGCGGAGCCCCATGAAGAGCATTTGCAAGCGTCAATGGTGGAACGCGCGAAAAGATCTCTACGAGATATTGTCCTTCCCAACTATAAACCTTATCGATCGTGAGGATTCTTTTGCGAAGAGCCTCCTCCCACGCAGGGCTTTCCCCTGAGATAAGACCTAGAAACTGCTCTCGCTTTGTCGTCGGAGAAGTCTCAAGAAGTTGAAGAAGTTGATTGAAGCCGCCCTTTTTTTTGTATCTGTCTAACATGCCCATGGTTAGATGTATCGGAAATCACTTTCAGGACTAAAGCCTTAGTTTCAGAAAAAGTGATAAACAAGAAAGATTCATCTCGCTGAACAAGAGTTCAACATTTTCTGGAACATTTTGTCTCATTTTGAATAAATCAAAATCAGATTGCGTATTTTGAGAGCAGGAGCTCGAAACAAAAAGAAAGGGCAAAGCTTTCAACTTTGCCCTCTTTCAAATGCAATTTTAACTGCAGCGATTATTCCAAAGTGCTGCACTGATAAGACAAGCTCACACTCGTACCTGGAGCCAAGTATTGATTGAACTTCAACGTCTTGCCTTCCATGTGATGAGAAACCGGGCTGCCTGACACTGTCACCACAAGATCCGTTGGATTCGAGCAGTTCAAGACGATGTCTTTGATACGATCCGAGATCTTCGAGCGAATTTGACCTAACTGAGTTGTATAGTCGTTAGAGCAAATATCCGCTGAGGTTCCCCAGCCTGCACTCGTGAATGTCAGATAAACGTTACCGTAGCTTCCTGTCACCAAACCTACCGTCGGGCTGTAGTTATCCAAAGCCTGACTGTTTTGTTGATTCAAGCAGTTTTGATCTTTCACAACGATGGAGTGCACGCTGAGTGAGTTGTATTTATCCTCGCCCAATTTGCTTTTCACATTGGAAACAAGATAAGACGGCTGATCCATTTGATCTAATGTATAACCTTGATTGTTGTAAAGACCGCTTCTCTCATCTTCGTCCGCCAAGAAGATCACAGCCAAGTGAGCATCTCCGCGAATAAAACTTGAAGGGTTGTTGTTCACCACCAAGTTAGCCGCATAAACGCCGCGCTCGTCCCCTGAAGGACAGTTCTGTGCGTATGCTTGAGAATAAGATGTCGAGTTAATAGAGTCTCTATTGCCACCATTGTTACGGATCCAATTTGCAATAAACTTTTCGCAAGCCAAAGTCTCCGGCCTTTGAATTGTTTGATTGAACAATGTGAATCTGTCAGAGTGGTTTGGCGTGATATACGGATTACCACCAAATGGGATGAGAGCTCCGGCATCAGATCTCGCAACATCCGTTGTCGTCATGGCAATTCGATAGTCCACCTTTTGAGTATCCAGATCAGAAATAAAGTTCCCAAAACGAGGTGCCAAACGCGCTTGTTCAAACGACATCGAAGCTGAGTTGTCGTTAACAATCAGAATGTCGACCTTTCCGCGGCCGGCCGTTGCAGTATAGTTAAAGGCGTACTTACCGTTCTGCACGATACATCCGCTTTCTTTACATTTGCTGTCGTCCAATGCGAACTTCACCGGGGAACATCCCACGTAAAGTCCTACTAAAAAGGACAGTGCTGTCATTCTGGTGAGCGTATTCATAGACACCTCTCTCGCAGATTTACTTCCAAGCTCGATGCCAAAACTGCAAGGTTCCTGTAAGTATATGTTTTTACTGGTTTTTGATTGGGACCCCTCAGACCCCTTGGCGAGGCCCTTTGTGTCGATCTCTTTGACAAGAGCCCCTCAAAGACACTTTTTTATGTGAAATTTCATAGGTTTAGAGATTTTTAGAGGACCTAGCCTGAAGAAGCGATTTTGGGCTCTCAAGGGAAAGCCTTTGAGGCTCTTCCAATTCTTTCCAATAATATCAGAGGACGGAGGCAAAATGATTTATAAGGTCTTAGGCGCATTGATTATCGTCGCGGCAGGTGCTCTTGCTTTTCTTACTCTTCAAGATGAAGACGGCCCTCTTAAGAAAGATAAAAAAGTCGCTGCCTGTGTGCAACTGACTCCGGCGCAACAACTGTCCCAAATGATCAATGATGATTTTCAAGTTCTTGCGCAAGAAGGCCAACTTCCTCCGGAGTGGAACTCTATCGCCACTGTTGAAATTCGTATGAACTCGGAATTAGCCCGTGCGATCCTTGGCAAACAACGTCCCAACATTCAACGCGTGAAGGATGGAAAGAACTATCTTGAACTTGAAGTGATGGATCTTCCTGATGAAGAAAATCCTGGTGTGATTATTCAAGCAAGTCTGTTTGATATTAAATCGAAGAATAAGATTTTTGAAATTGGTCGAACTTACACAATGAATGAGTTGAACAAAGTGGCTCCTCCTCCGCAGGAAAAAGCTCCGGCGAAAGCAAATGCTCCGCAACCACCGCAAGGACAACAGACAACTAGTGGCGGTGTTCAGCAAGCGGCACCGACACCTTCTCCGCAACAGGCAAATCCTGCGACAACTCAAACTCCAGCTCCAAACGCAGCACCGGCTGCGACAGCTCAAGGAGCAACTAAGTAAAGGAGATTTCGATGAGAACTCTTTCTCTTCTATTTATAATGTCTCTTATCACGGCTTGCGCAACAACCGGCAAGCCCCCTTCAGAAACTAAAAAAGATTCAGCCGCAGTCAAAGAAACTAAAGGCTTCGATGCAGAGTTGAGTAACTACAAGTATCCATTCGAAGTGAAATTCTATTCTTTCAAATCCCAAGAACAAGATTTGAAAATGGCTTATATGGATATTCCTGCGGGCAAGCCCAGCGACAAAGTCATTGTTCTTTTGCATGGTAAGAATTTTCCCGGTGCTTACTTTGAACAAGTGATCTTGGGTCTGAACCAAGAAGGTTATCGCGTGATTGTTCCTGACCAAATCGGTTTTGGAAAATCTTCGAAGCCAAAAAATTATCAATACAGCTTTCAAACTCTTGCTCAGAACACCAAAAATCTTTTGCAGAGTTTGGGAGTCGAAAAATTTTATCTCTTAGGTCACTCCATGGGTGGAATGGTCGCGACAAGATTCACACTGATGTATCCAGAGAGTGTGACAAAATTACTTTTGGTGAATCCGATTGGTTTAGAAGATTGGAAAACGATGACAAGCTATCGCAATGTTGATGACGGCTACAAAGCAGAGCTTGCAAGTTCTCCGCAAAAAATTAAGCAGTATCAATTAGACAGTTATTACGATGGAAAATGGAAGTCAGAGTACGACAAGTGGTTGGAAATTCCGACGGGATGGCTGGAGGGCTCTGACTATCCGGTGATTGCCTGGAATGCCGCTTTGACCTCCGATATGATTTTCACGCAACCCGTGTTTTACGAATTTAAAAATATCAAAACACCGACTGTATTAATGATCGGAGACCGCGACCGCACAGCCATCGGCAAAGCCTGGGCTTCTGATGAAATGAAAAAGAAAATGGGAAATTATCCCGTGATCAGCAAACAAGTTTCGCAAATGATTCCCAAAAGCAAACTTGTGATGCTCAAAGGGTTAGGACACATGCCTTTTATCGAAGACTTCGAAGCCTTTTGGAAAGTTCTGATTAAGAATCTTTAGATAGCCTTCGGATTTTGAAACTGAAACATTCCGATATAATCTTAAATATATTTACTCAGATAACAATAAAAAACCCGATTAGAGTTACCTAATCGGGTTTAGAGTAAAAAAGAGCTGGCGTCGTGCTACTCTCCCACATGGTCGCCCATGCAATACCATCGCCGCAAGAGGACTTAACTTCTGAGTTCGGAATGGGATCAGGTGTGGCCCCTCTGCTATAAACACCAGCAAAGCGTTTATTAATACAAAGTGGAGTTCGTTATAAACTCCGTTTTCGTTCTTCGCAACTTACTTCCAATCCAAATGGAGAAGTTACTATTCTTATTCAGACAACTGAATGATTGATTTAGTTGATTTTTAGCGACCTTATACACTCTGACTTTGTCAGAGTAAGGCTGGTTAGTCCCAAATTAATCACTCTCTTACTTATTCAGAGAGTTAGTCTCTCGCTCTTTAAAAGAGGTCTCTGAGACGAAATCTTCTTTAACAAAAGTTAAGAAGAAAAATTTAAAAAAGCCTCACGACCTATTAGTACGGATCAGCTGAATGTGTTACCACACTTACACCTTCCGCCTATCAACCTCGTAGTCTCCGAGGAGTCTTTAGGGGGCCGAAGCCCCAGTGAGATCTAATCTCGCAGTTTGCTTCCCGCTTAGATGCTTTCAGCGGTTATCAATTCCGAACATAGCTACCCTGCATTGCCGCTGGCGCGACAACAGGAACACCAGAGGTTCGTCCATCCCGGTCCTCTCGTACTAAGGACAGGTCTGCTCAAATCTCATACGCCCACAGAAGATAAGGACCAAACTGTCTCACGACGTTCTGAACCCAGCTCGCGTACCACTTTAATTAGCGAACAGCTAAACCCTTGGGACCTGCTCCAGCCCCAGGATGTGATGAGCCGACATCGAGGTGCCAAACTCCATCGTCGATATGGACTCTTGGATGGAATAAGCCTGTTATCCCCGGAGTACCTTTTATCCGTTGAGCGATGGCCCTTCCACGCGGGACCACCGGATCACTTTGGCCTGCTTTCGCACCTGCTCGACTTGTAGGTCTCGCAGTCAAGCCCCCTTATGCCAATGCACTCGACGCCTGGTTTCCAATCAGGCTGAGGGGACCATCGCGCGCCTCCGTTACTTTTTGGGAGGCGACCGCCCCAGTCAAACTGCCCACCAGACAGTGTCCCTCTCCTCGTAAAGAGGAGCAGGTTAGATTTCAAAGTTGCCAAGGGTGGTATTTCAAGGTTGACTCCACAAGGGCTAGCGCCCCTGCTTCAAAGTCTCCCACCTATCCTACACATGCCAACTCTAAAATCACTGCCAAGCTACAGTAAAGGTTCACGGGGTCTTTCCGTCTTTCTGCGGGTACTCGGCATTTTCACCGAGAATTCAATTTCGCGAGGCATTTGGTCGAGACACCGGAGAAGTCGTTACGCCATTCGTGCAGGTCGGAACTTACCCGACAAGGAATTTCGCTACCTTAGGACCGTTATAGTTACGGCCGCCGTTTACTGGGGCTTCGATTCTCTGCTTCGCTTGCGCTAACAAATCCTCTTAACCTTCCAGCACCGGGCAGGCGTCAGTATGTATACTTCGTCTTGTGACTTTGCACATACCTGTGTTTTTGATAAACAGTCGCTACTCCCATTTCTCTGCGACCTGAAAAAGCTTGGGGAGCAAGTCCTTACACTCTCTCAGGCACACCTTTTCCCGAAGTTACGGTGTTAAGTTGCCGAGTTCCTTGACCAAAGTTCACCCCATCGCCTTAGGATATTCACCCCACTCACCTGAGTCGGTTTACGGTACGAGCTAACAAATCTAAAATTACGAAACTTTTCTTGGATGCATGGCTTTTCACACTTCCGGGACAAGTCCCTCGCATTCACACCTCAGAGTTACGACCAGCGGATTTGCCTACTGATCCTCCTACATGCTTACACCCAAATCCAATAATGGGCTGTGATATCCTACACCGTCATTCCTTAATCACAATCTGTTAGGTAACGGAATATTAACCGTTTTGCCATCGATTACGCCAATTGGCCTCATCTTAGGTCTCGACTAACCCTGGGAGGATTATCCTTGCCCAGGAATCCTTGAGTTTTCGGCGCCCGGGTTTTTCACCCGAGTTCAACGCTACTTATGTCAGCATGATCACTTCTAGTTCGTCCAGCTGTCCTACCGGTCAACCTTCATCCTACACTAGAACGCTCCCCTACCACTAAAATATAAAATACTTTAATCCAAAGCTTCGGTAACACGCTTAGCCCCGTTGTATCTTCCGCGCAGAGTCACTAGACTAGTGAGCTATTACGCTTTCTTTAAAGGATTGCTGCTTCTAAGCCAACCTCCTAGTTGTCAAAGTAACTCCACAACGTTCTCCACTGAGCGTGCATTTAGGGACCTTAGCTGTTGGTCTGGGCTCTTTCCCTCTCGACGCATGACCTTATCACCCTGCGTCTGCCTGCCGAGGAACATATCTGTGGCATTCGGAGTTTATTTGGGTTTGGTAATCCGGTAAAGACCCCTAGCCCATTCAGTGCTCTACCTCCACGATATTTTTTACTCGACGCTATACCTAAATATATTTCGGGGAGAACCAGCTATCACCCAGTTTGATTGGCCTTTCACCCCTAATCACAGATCATCAAAAGAGTTTTCAACCTCAACTTGTTCGGTCCTCCACGAGGTGTTACCCTCGCTTCAACCTGTCCATGATTAGATCACCGGGTTTCGGGTCTATGCCTGCATACTAAATCGCCCTATTCAGACTCGCTTTCGCTACGGCTCCACCTGCAACGGCTTAACCTCGCATGCAAACATAACTCGCTGACTCATTATGCAAAAGGTACGCTATCGTCCATATAAAGGACTCTAACTGCTTGTAGACTTACGGTTTCAGGTTCTATTTCACTCCCCTCTCGGGGTTCTTTTCACCTTTCCCTCACGGTACTTGTTCTCTATCGGTCACTAAGGAATATTTAGCCTTATGAGGTGGTCCTCACAGATTCCCACAAGATTTCACGTGTCTTGTGGTACTCGGGATGCCGCTAGGGCCTTCAAAGTTTTCGAGTACGGGGCTATCACCCTGTTTCGCCAGACTTTCCAGACTGTTACTCTAACTTCTCCGGTCCCACATCGCGGTCCCACGACCCCTCTTTCAAATAAATGAAAAAGGTTTAGGCTGTTACCCGTTCGCTCGCCACTACTGGGGTAATCTCGGAATTGATTTCTCTTCCTGAGGGTACTGAGATGTTTCACTTCCCCTCGTTCGCTTCAGACACCTATGTATTCAGTGAATGATATCATAAAATGATGAGTTTCCTCATTCGGACATCTCCGGATCAAAGTGTGTGTGCCACTCCCCGAAGCTTATCGCAGCTTACCACGTCCTTCATCGCTTCTTAGTGCCAAGGCATCCACCGTAAGCCCTTTGTAGCTTAAAAAAAATGGAACTAACCTCGCTAAAAATCAACTAAATCAATCTATTCAATTGTCAAAGAACGAAAAACTTCATTCAAATTCTCAAGCGCAATCTCTGCCTTCTTCGCACTCAACAGTCCAACTCAATTAGTGTAGTTGGTGGGCCAGGGAAGACTCGAACTTCCGACCCCACGCTTATCAAGCGTGTGCTCTAACCAACTGAGCTACTGGCCCTTGTTAGATGCGAGGAATAAAAGAGATTTCACTCTTTCAAAACTAAACAGCTAGAAAAGATTTTTGGGACTCACGCTATCTCGGGAAGAGAAGCGTTGACCTAAGATTGGGTCAATTTGCAACTTTAAGAACAAGTCTTAAAGATTTGACCGGATAATCCTTAGAAAGGAGGTGATCCAGCCGCAGGTTCCCCTACGGCTACCTTGTTACGACTTCACCCCAATCATCGACCATACCTTGGGCGCCTGCCCCCTTGCGGTTAGCGCAGCGACTTCTGGTACAGCCGACTTTCATGGTGTGACGGGCGGTGTGTACAAGGCCCGGGAACGTATTCACCGCGGCATTCTGATCCGCGATTACTAGCGATTCCAACTTCATGATCTCGAGTTGCAGAGATCAATCTGAACTTAGATGGCTTTTAAGCGATTTGCTCTACCTTGCGGCTTAGCTTCGCTCTGTGACCACCATTGTAGCACGTGTGTAGCCCTAGGCATAAGGGCCATGAGGACTTGACGTCATCCCCACCTTCCTCCGGTTTAACACCGGCAGTCCATCTAGAGTGCCCAACTGAATGCTGGCAACTAAATGCAGGGGTTGCGCTCGTTGCGGGACTTAACCCAACATCTCACGACACGAGCTGACGACAGCCATGCAGCACCTGTGTACCGACCCTTGCGGGCGACGACATTTCTGCCAGTCTTCCAGTACATGTCAAGCCTAGGTAAGGTTCTTCGCGTTGCATCGAATTAAACCACATGCTCCACCGCTTGTGCGGGCCCCCGTCAATTTCTTTGAGTTTTAATCTTGCGACCGTACTCCCCAGGCGGGATACTTAACGCGTTAGCTTCGTCACTGAAGGGGTCAATACCTCCAACAACAAGTATCCATCGTTTACGGCGTGGACTACCAGGGTATCTAATCCTGTTTGATCCCCACGCTTTCGGGTCTGAGTGTCAGTGTCTAGCCAGTTACCCGCCTTCGCCACCGGTATTCCTGTTGATATCTACGTATTTCACCACTACACCAACAATTCTAGTAACCTCTCTAGCACTCAAGCTACGCAGTATCAAATGCACTTCTAGGGTTGAGCCCTAGGCTTTCACACCTGACTTACATAGCCACCTGCACCCGCTTTACGCCCAATGATTCCGAACAACGCTAGGATCCCTCGTCTTACCGCGGCTGCTGGCACGAAGTTAGCCGATCCTTTCTTACAGGGTACATTCATTGTGTTATTCCCCTGCGACAGAGCTTTACGACCCGAAGGCCTTCATCACTCACGCGGCGTCGCTGCATCAGAGTTTCCTCCATTGTGCAATATTCCCTACTGCTGCCTCCCGTAGGAGTCTGGACCGTGTCTCAGTTCCAGTGTGACTGATCATCCTCTCAGACCAGTTAAAGATCGTCGCCTTGGTGAGCCATTACCTCACCAACTAGCTAATCTTACGCGGACTCATCTTGAAGCGAAAAACCTTTGACCCCTTGAACCTCAGTTCTTGTGGTCTTATGCGGTATTAGCCAATCTTTCGACTGGTTATCCCCCTCTTCAAGGCAGATTATCCACGCGTTACTCACCCGTGCGCCACTAGTACTCACCCGAAAGCTTTCCCCGTTCGACTTGCATGTATTAGGCACGCCGCCAGCGTTTGTTCTGAGCCAGAATCAAACTCTCCAGTTATAATTCTGTTCTCAACCAAACAACTAGCTTACGCTGTGTTTGTTCGAATTTATTTTTGAAATTGTGAATGAACATTGCTGTTCATTCTAAGAGCCCAAAAATCTATCTATCTAGCTATTCAGTTTTCAAAGAGCGAAATTTTTAATCGCAAATTTGCTTCGTTACCGAAGCGCGAGGAACCAATCTTAATGATTTTTTTGTCCCCGTCAACGTTCTTTTTTTATTTTTTCGTTTCAATACAAACGTCTAAATAAAGTTGGTGGAGGCAACAGGGATCGAACCTGCGACCTTCTGAATGCAAATCAGATGCTCTCCCAGCTGAGCTATGCCCCCGAACGAAGTGGAGCTGTTTTCTCGTAACAGCCCAAAAAGGTCAACGGCTTTTTTTCGAAAATTTAATGACCCACAAGAAGTTGCCCAATAAATAATCGAGGTTTGCACCTCGATTATTTGGAAACTTTAATTAAGTATTTGTATTTACAGTAGATTAGGCGCTGGCCTTGAATTTTGACGCAAGCAGTCTGTTGAGCCACTTTCTTTCAAAAGACAAATCGAATCCGACCTTTTCTCCACCAGAAATGATGGCTAGGTAGACTTTTTTGAGGATTTCAACCTCATGATCTAGACCGTTGTCTGCTCCCAAAGACTCTTCTATAGCTTCAAACACACTGACGAGATCAGGTGTCGTGACTACTTTTGGAATACGCCCCATATCCAAGCCCAATGTCTCTAGAGGCTTGAAGCCCACAAGAGTTTCTGTCAATAGAACCTTCGTTCCATTCTTGAAATTCACTTGGATAAATGGTTTTCCCTCAGAGTCCGCGCGATGAAGGACTTCGCTCACCTCTTGAGTTGTGAAGGAGAATACTTTTCCATCTAGATCTTGGCGAATTTGCACTCGGCCTGACTCGTTGATCTTCGCACGAAGACCTTTCGAGGCATCGACAAAATTCAAGATGTGATCTAATTCCGCATGTGTCGACTTTGATTTACTGCTCAAAATACCCTCCCCTAAATATATAGGGTCCTTCCTACACATTAGGTATCGACAATCCACAAAAGGACTTAACACAAAAACAAAAAAAGATGAGAGTCCAGCCTCTTATCCTGTCGCATTTTGAATAGAATATCGCGATAATGTTTCAAGGCGAGATTCATGGGCGCCGTGACTTGAAGTCACCGTTCCGATTTGAGATAACATGAATCGAAAGAGGCATTCACTATGATCATCACACGCTGGCAAGCACCTATCGTTCCAAGCAAACAACAGATCCACATGATTCTGGAGTCTGAAGGCTTGGAACCTTTTGACGAAGTCTATGAACCACAAATGAAGGTTCAAGATCATCGCCATCCTTTTGCAGAAGTTCGCGTGGTGGTCGCTGGAGAAATGATCTTTAATATCTCAGGAAATCAATTCGTACTTCGCCCAGGCGATCGCTTGGAGATTCCTGCCAACACAAAACACTCCCACATCGCTCAAGGCAGTTCACCTTGCGTCTGTGTTTGCGCACAAAGAGCAATTTAATCTTTTTTCTGTTTCATCCAACTTAAATAGTCGCGGATTGTTTTTTCGAAGCCTCGGTTTGTCGGTTCGTACAACTGAGGCTTTTCTACTTCTGAAGGCAGATAATCTTGATCGACCCAACCTGTTGGGTAGTTGTGGGGATACTTGTAGTCTCTGCCGTAGCCCAAATCTTTTGCGAGAGCTGTTTTTGCAGAACGCAAATGCAATGGCACAGGCAATGTTCTAGTTTTCTCAACCAATTCACGGGCCTTGTTTAAAGCCATGTAGGCGGCATTCGATTTCGGACATGAAGCAAGATAAGTTGTTACTTGCGCCAGAGTGATCGCTCCCTCTGGAAGACCTATGGCTTCGACAGCTTGAAGGCCGGCAATCGCCACGGAGATTCCGCGCGGATCGGCGTTTCCGATATCTTCAGAGGCAAGAACGATCAAACGACGGGCGATAAAGATCGGGTCTTCTCCACCATCAATCATTCTCGCCAAATAGTACACGGCCGCATCGGGATCACTGCCGCGAACACTCTTAATAAATGCAGAGATAAGATCGTAGTGCATCTCCGAACTTTTGTCGTAGCCCAAAGGATTTTGCTGAAGAAGTTCGCGCATGTCGTTAACGGCCAGGCGCTCCCCGTCTTCTTGATCTTTAGTGAAGTTATAGAGAATTTCTAAACTGTTAATGAGGCGACGAGCGTCTCCGTCAGAGTATTCAAGAAGATTGTCGATAGCTTCTTTCGTAAGAATGCTTTCAAGAGTCTTACCGTAGTGAGTTTCCGCACGACTGACGATTTTACTTAAATCTTGCTCTGAGAGTCTTTCAAAAATCACGACGCGGCAGCGACTGAGAAGGGCGCGATTCAACTCGTAGCTTGGATTTTCCGTTGTTGCACCGATGAGGACCAAATCCCCTTTTTCCACGAAAGGAAGAAGCACGTCTTGCTGGGCTTTATTAAAACGATGGATTTCGTCGACAAAAAGAACGGTTTTTTGCTGAAGTTGAAGACGGCGGTCTTTTCCTTCTTCACCAATTTCACGCAAAACTTTGGCGCCCGAATCCACAGCGTTGATATTCACAAAGTGCGCATTAAAATGCTGAGACAAAGCCAAAGCAAATGTCGTTTTACCCGTGCCCGGAGGCCCCCAAATAATGAGGCTCGGCAAGTAGCCTTTTCTCAGCATCTGCCCGAGCTTTGATTTCAGACCCAAGGTCTTATCTTGGCCAATGATCTCATCGAGATTCTTCGGACGAAGAATCTCGGAAAGTGGAGATGAATTGGAAGCTGCGGCTGAAGCGGAAAAAAGATCCATGACGGACTTATAGTTTACAAACTACGCCTTGGTCATGCGATATCTCTTCAGCCCTATTTACGCCCCGCATTTATGTGTAATATCAGGGGCTTCGCTTTTTAATTTATTCAAAGACGGTTCTTTGCTCCTCTTTTGATGGAGGTCCCATGAAAAGAATCTTCTTTGGATTGATACTGGGAATGATGGTTGTCGCAGGCGCTATGGCCGCCAATAGATATTCTAAAGTGAGTTCCTTATCTACAGTGACGTTCTCGGATGGAACGACGGTCGAGACCATTGTGACCTCCGGGAATAACCCCGAGAAGTGGTCGCAGGTTTATCAGATTAAACAAAGTAATGGAGTTGTCTGTTATGGAATCGCAGAGCTTGCAAACAACTTCGCGACAAACCCGACAATTTCTTGCACAAAATGATTGCGCAGCAAAGTAAATGGTAATTTATTTACAGAGCAAATAAAAAAGAAGCCAGATGCTTTATCTGACCTCTTTTATTTAGAAGCTTTCGACCGTGATTGTTGTCGACGTTTTTACTGGAGTTTCGTTTTGAGCGGCGTCTCTTTCAAGACCGAAGATTTCCATGGTGCCACTTGCAGTCAGGCCCGAGTTCATCGTCACACCACCGCAGTACAAAGCGCAATCTGTTGGATAGCTTGCTGTACCAGACGGAATGAGTGCTTCTTTGGTGCCCGAGTTAAACCAATTCGTATGCAAAGCTGCTAGCGCATCCCCGCCAACCTCACAGTTAATTGGAGTCGCGCTGCCAGGAACTGGGATCGTGATGCGGATAAAAGAAATAATCAGACTTTTTGTAGTGTCTTTTCTATTAAACGTGATCACTGGAACACGGAAGTAGCTCGGAGAAATATCGGCCGTCGCAATATCATTCCCCGCATTTTTATCTGCCAAGCAGCTAATAGCTGTCGCAGGGATCAGTGGGAACGCGGAAGAGCTGATCACGACTTCAACGTTGCCCTCTTCTTGAGAACAAGAGCCGAGGGCTACGGATAAAACTATGAGTGAGACGTACAACAGTTTCTTCATATCCTCTCCTTAGAAGTCTTGAGTTGTCGGAGCTACAGGGCCTCCATCAACTGGACCGATGATTCTTGGTGTAAGGAAAACTAAGAGTTCCGATTTCGATTTGTTCGTGTTCTTTGTTTTAAACAAGTAGCTCACAACAGGAAGTTCACGGAACCAAGGTACACCATTTTCATTCTCAACAGCATCGCTTTGGTAGATACCACCGATCACCGCTGTTTGTCCGTTCTTCACGAGCACGCGAGTGTTGGCTTCACGGCTGTTGACCGCAAAGGCGCCCTGCCCCGCACTACTCACGTCAGCACCACGGAACTGTCTATTCACAGTGACTTTCATTATAACAGATCCGTCAGCCGTTACTTGCGGAGTCACCTCTAGCTTCAGGGTCAATGGCTTAAACTGGAACGTCTCTTGAGTCGCTGTTCCGTTTTGAGTCACCTGACGAACTGGCACCTCTGTCGTCTGATTGATGTCGGCTTTCTCATTCGTCATCGTCATGATTCTTGGGGCAGAGATGATCTTCACTTGATCTTCACTCTCAGACAAAGACAACGCCGCTTGCAGAGTACCGAAAACATCCAGAGTTCCCACACTCACGTTGAAGTTCAAGTTCCCCGGAGTTCCTGCCGTCGGATTGATGTTAAAGCTTGGATTCATGTTCACAGGACCACGCGCCGTCGAACCTAGTTTAATAGGTGCTCCCGAAGCGCCCCAGTTAATACCGATATTACGAGTGAAACTTTCTTGCGCTTCCACGATTTTTGATTCGATCAATACTTGTGGAGGTTGCGTATCAAGGCTCGCAATTAACTTCGCCGCACGTTCAAGGTTTTCTTCGATATCAGTCACGACAAGAGCGTTGGTACGAACATCGCCCACCACTTTACCGCGATCACCCAAGAAATCTTTGATCTTCTTTTCAAGCTCGTCCACTTTGGCATAACTCACTGGGAACATGCGAACTCTTAAAGGCTCCACATTCTTACGAGCTTGCGCCAATTTCGTTGCATCATCTTCTTCCGCCTTCAAATCTTGAAGAGGAGCAATACGCAAAACGTTTCCTTGGCGAGTGTAACCCAATTTTTTCGCTTTCATGATCACCACTAAAGCTTGGTCCCAAGGAACTTGACGGAGCTTCAAACTCACCGCTCCTTTAACGTCTTCTGAGATCACCATGTTGACGCCGCTCTCTTCAGTGATGAAGTTCAAAGCGTCGCGGATATCCATATTGTTAGTCTCGATAGAGATCTTTTTGCCGTAGAATTTTGTATTTCCCGACAAGAACTCTGTTAAATTCTGGCTTGGCAAAATTTTAGCATCTGCCAATTCAACATTTGTTGAATCCACTTGGGCCATTTCCTGCCCTTCTGTCGAAGCAGAACCATTGGCAACGATCAAAAGACTGTTACCTTCGACTTGGACTGTAGGTTCTGCAACACCTTCGCGCAACTGAATCACAAAACGTGCCGTCGTCGAACCTGGATTTTGATAAGCATCGATCGCGCCGACGCTGCCTTTGATATCTTTCGTATTCAAAGAACGTTTCAAACGATCCGGAAGATTCGCATTATCGACTTCAATAATGTACTGATGAAGATCAGGGTTCGTGCGAGTCGTGTAAGTCAAAGGTTTATCGGCCTGAACCACAACAGTTCCGCCCGTTTCATTCGCTTTGAATTTAAGATCCGTGATATTTGCCGGAGATCCAGACGGAATAGAAACAGTTGGAGCTGTTTCTTGAGTCGGTGATGGAATTGTTTCTGTCACCGTTGGCGCTGGAGTTTCTGGTTCTGGAGCTGGCGCTGGCACATCAGCAACCGACGTATCCGCGAATGGATCTTCCGTCGGAGAAGCTTCTTCCGCTGTCGTTGCTGGTGGCGCCGTTTCTACTGGAGCCTCCGCTTGCTGAGGAGGTTGTCCTTCCGCCTGATTGACTTCATCTTCAATAGCTAAATCTTGGTCGTTTTGAGGCGCCGCTGGCTCTGACTGAGCTTGCTGCGTTGTCTCGCCGCCATCTTCAAAATCAGAAAAATCATCTGCTGAACCTGACGATTCAGCCGGTGCCGATTCAGAGGACTCCATTCCGTCCAATGACAAATCATCCTCTACAGGACGGCTTGCACAAGACGTAATAGAAGCAATCAACGCACTTAGGATAAATAATCGAATGAGTCCTTTCATTCGTTCCTCCTCTGGTAAAATAAACTTACTTTTTCAATTCCAATACGCGAGTTTCTTTAACCGACTTACCGTCATCGTATTTCGTTTCTACGACAACCACTTCACCCTCGCGGATCGCCGCCACAAATCCTTCGCTTCGGCCGATCTTTGAATTCTTAATCACAGTAAATACCGCGCCATCCGGATCGCGAATCATCGCGCGCGGAGTACGCACATCCCACAAAATTCCCACCACTTGCAAACGCTCGATTTCCCAACGTTGCAATGGTTCTAGAATTTCATTTGGCTTCGCAGCCTCAGGAGCATTCGGTCGCACCGTTCTGAAAACTTTAAACGGATCTCTTTTTCCTGTCGGATCATAGCGATAACCGTCTGCAGGAAGAATACTTGGTGCTGGAGGGGCTGCTGTCGCGCCATCTCCCACGGGCATTTCTCCTTCCATCGGTGGAGGAGGAACTGCCGGCTGCTGTGGCGGCGGAGGTTGCGCTGGCGGTGTCGCTGCAGGTGGTGTCGCCGCTGGTTTTCCTCCGGTTGGAGGAACTTGCGTGGACTCCACTTCTTTTAGGAAGTCAGCAGGAAGATCTCCGCTTGGAGGAGCTTCTTGAGAATGCGCAGGAGCCATGAACTTCACGCTCACCGCGAAGGCAAGCCAAAGTCCTAAAGAGGCTACTATAATGTAAGATACAATCCATCTTACAGACTTCACTGCGGAGTCTCCGTCCCTGGTTCAGCAGGTTTCTTTTTTTCTTCAGGTGCAAGCTTGTAACCTACGACCTGACCTTCAAACTTTAATTTCTTCGAACCTGGCTCTGATTCCGTGATCACCACGTTTTTCACACGAGCCATGCGTTCTGCCGTCGAGACCAGAAAAGAAAACTGCGCAAGTTCCGCGTAGCTTCCTTCTAAAGTCACATCGACTGGAACTTCTTCAACAACTTCCTTTTTTACGTTGTCGCCGGGTTTCTTCGACTTAACACTCACGCCCGCATTACGAGCGAAATCGTCAATCGCTTTATTGATATCAATGGAGAACAAGACAGAAGGAAGACGGCGCGAGATCTCTTGATATTTCTGGCTGAGTTGGCCGACTTTCTCTTGCATCTCTTGAACTTGTTTCAAGGTTGCATCCGTGTCTTTCTTTTTGTTCTCTTCTTCTTGCAACTGCTGGCTGATTTGCACAATTTGCGCATCCACAGCAGAACCGTCGTCATAGACGGCATACCAATAGAACGCTGTTAGACCCAATCCAATGATCAGGATCTTACTAATTTGTTGGGCTGCGAGAGTGTCGAAAAACTTATTCATTCAGGTCTCTCCAGCAAACAACTGATCTCAAACTTCTTTAACATCACACCGTCTTGATTGATCTCGCTAGAGCTCACCAAATTCACGTCCATCAAGAACACACTTTTCGTCAAAGCTTCAAGGAACGTTGAAACCTCAAAGTCACTCAAAGCCAAACCTTGGACATTCACTTTATCCGGGTTGATTTGCACACGGGTGAGCCATGCTTTTTCTGGTATCACTGTTTGCAACAAATCCAAAACGCGGATCTCTCTTTGACGGTCCTTCGCAATTTTTTCCAAAGCGGAAATTCGCGCTTCGATCAAAGCTTCATCTTCTTTAAACTTTTTGATTTCAGCAACCGAAGCCGCCTGTTTGGAGTTGTAGTTTTGCAGCTCCGTCAACACTTGGGTTTTGGCATTCAAATCCGCGACTTTTCCAGGCACGTTTTGATTTTCATAGATAAATAAAGCCAAAGGTCCGACAAGCAATAGAACCAGGCGTTTCAGAGCCTCTTTTCTGACCTCATCTGGAGCTAGAAAAGTATCAGAGGAGATACCCAAAGAAGCACTGAGAGGAGACGACGTTCCAATGGAAGCACTGGATGCAAGATTGATTTTAATCATGATGCATCCCCTACTTCACGCAAAGCCAAACCTGTTACCACACCAGCAAATGAACTGATTTGTTCAAGATATTCAGGAGAGAATTTTTTTGGATTTGCCTTCACTCGCAAGAAGGGATTGAAAGGCTCCAGCAAAATACCTGTCACGCGTGACACAGTTTCCGTCAAACCAGAAGTTGCAGAACTTCCACCCGTGTAAAAACAACGATTCAAGACAAGACCGTTTGTTGTGGCACTTAAGAAGTCCAAACTGCTGCGGATCTCTTCCGTCACGGCTTCGTTCGTGGCACTGATAATACTATGAACTTCGTCAGGAACTTCACGACGAGAAATCGCGCTGAGTTTTAAAGCTTCCGCTTCCGCCACAGTCACACCCATGGCTTTATGGATTTCGTTCGTGTAGTTCGCTCCACCCACCGGAATATCACGGCAGAAGATGACTTCTCCATTTTGCACCACCACGAAGTTTGTGATGGAAGCCCCGAAGTTCAGAAGACCGATGACCTCGCCAGGAATTTTCCCGTAGTTCAATTCAAAGGCATTCGCCAAAGCAAAACCACTGACATCCAAAACTCCGCAAGTCAAACCGCTGACTTCGATAACTTGAGTGTACTGAGTGACAAGTTCATTTTGAGCTGCGATCAAAAGAATATCCATCGTATCCGGAGAGCTGCTCCCCGCAAGGATGTGATGGGCTAAGCTGATATTGTTGATATCAAAAGGAATGTATTGCTCAGCCTCAAAACGGATTTGATCTTTGATAAGTTTTTTATCCATTTTTGGAATCGTGATTTTCTTCACGATCACTGCCGTACCCCACATCGCTGTGGCGATACTCTTGCGTTTTGATTTTACTTCATTGATCAAAGATTGGATCGCAACACCTACAGAGGCGATGTCGACAATCTCCCCACCAGACACGGAATTCGGAGGAGTTGGCGCGAAACCAAAAGAAAGCAACTGGGCTCCTTTGCCACTGAAGTCCATTTCAGCCAGTTTGATGGAGCTCGTTCCGATATCGAGCCCGATAACTTTCTTCGATTTAAAAAACATGCTTTCGCTGCTTCCCCAGTTGTATCACTCAGATGTCATTTCAAAGACTTACGTCTTTAGACACAAGTCCTAATAATAAAATTATTTCTGCTTAGGGAGTGAATGTCAAATATGGCTTAACTTAAGCCAGGCAAAAATAGGTTCAAGTACCACAAGGCGATGGTCTCGCCGCCGAAGAGATACAAAACAG